>JAZUDQ010000018.1:0-75511 GCA_045639745.1 Lachnospiraceae bacterium
GTCACTGTTTATATACCCGATTGACAATACCCACATAAAAGAAAAGAATGACGATAACAAAACAATCAGCCATCTTCTCTCCTGTTTCTTATCATATTCTTTTTTCACAAGAATAAAAAATAATGCAAAATACAGTACCCATTTTATTCCGTTTCCGAATATGCCGCTTATACCATACAGTCCATAGTCTACTGTAAAATAGAAAGCAGCAAATCCTGCAATTATCCCGTTTTTTATATTTCTCATCGACTCACCTTATAAATAGTGGACTGATATGTGGTACACATAATCTCTATACTGTTATATCCGTATTCTGACAGCAAGCTTACTTCTTCTTCGCTAAGTTCCTGAGGAATCCACAAAAGATATGTATCCGGAAATCCCTCCCGAACACATTCATCATCATTAAGTCTGAACAATTTTGAATTATCATCCGACAAAAATATGCATTCCTGAACACTGTTCCATGAACCGCTTCTTACCGCACAACCATACTCCTCAGTCACCTCGGAAATTATTTCCGACGCTTCTTTATCAAAATAATAGTTATATTCGATTTGTGGAGTTAAATTTGTAATAATAATTAATGATAAAGCTGTAACAAGTGCTCCGACGTAGTATGCTTTAAGTCCGTTAATTTTCTTGCACAAAAAATATATTCCGCATACAAAACAAA
The DNA here is from genome assembly GCA_045639745.1 of Lachnospiraceae bacterium. Taxonomy (GTDB): domain Bacteria; phylum Bacillota; class Clostridia; order Lachnospirales; family Lachnospiraceae; genus NK4A136. Next base: position 677 of record JAZUDQ010000018.1, read on the forward strand.
TTGCCAGTTCCGGATACATTATTGAATGATATCTTATATGTTTCATTTCGAAAATTACAAGAAACAATGAATATCCTACAACAATTCCGAGAAGAATATGCAAAAACTGCTGTCCTTTATCGATTTTATCTGTTTTTACTGTTTTTCTTCCGATTAGATTTACTGCCCAAAGAAAGATTATGCAGACCAACACCATAATAAGTACTATTATTGACCCGAAAAGATATTTCCCCATAAAGGCAATCAAATAATCTTTGGTGCGCTGAAAGAAATTGGCTGCGCTAAGATTTTTGAAGGAGCTGACTCTGTATGCAATGGTATCACCTTCCAACATAGAAATATATCGATCCGGATGAAGAAGTGCCTTAATAAACACCGTCTTCTTATATACATAAATAACACCGCAAAGCATAATGGGAACCGAATAATAACAGAATTCTATCCATCTTTTCTTAATCATAAGAGCAAGAGAATAAAATCCTACCAGGAGACCGCCATATGCAATTGCAAGCTCTGATTCTCCATATGACAAAAAAATGAGGAGCATACTCACTGCTTCCAATATCAGGTTCTTATACCATTTTGAATATTTCCAGGTTATTATATGCAGATATGTTGCTATTACAAGAAGAGTGTATGAATACACATAAAATCTAACAAAATTAACAGTACTGAGTGTCTCACCGCAGAAACCGAGTATTGTAACCGCAAGAAGCGCCACATATTTATTATCCGTAATCTCCTTCGCCGTCAAATATACAAACAACTGACAGACGACAAATAAAACAAGATTCACGGATATACCACTCCACTTTGTTATTTTTCCGGGAAAAAATAATCCTTCAATCGCATTAAGAAGAACCATGTATCCCTGTTTTTTTATTTCTTTTGCAACACTCTTCGGAGAATCCAAAAGAATCGTATTATCGGAGTTTATTGTATATAACTCCTTCAGATCGGTCATTTCAATCCAGTCCGAGCTGTCGGAATAAAGCTTTGTATTTTGAAAATATGTAAATTCGGGAGTTGAATCGGATGCGTAATGCGCATAACTGTATGAATTACATTCATCCCAATAAAAATTAGCTTTTCTGTTTCCCCAGTATATTAATACCGCCAATTGAACTCCAATAATCAGTAGGAACAAAAGCCAGGATTTATTTAATAATTTTTTACAAAAACTTTTCATCTAATCTTTATCTCTTTTCCCGGAAAAAAATCTGAACTTCCCTGTTTTTCCTTTATCATCCGATGACAGACTCCCTCTCTGCGACCACCAGCTTACAGGTCGTCGAAAAGCTTTTTCATACGGCTGATCAAATATATTTTTTATAAATACTTCAAGTGCTTCTTCGTTCTTTTCAATGCTTCTCATATCCAATAACGCAGGTTCTCCCCTATATTTAAGATATTCTTCATCGTTATTGTCGAGATATTTAATCTTCCCGATTACATCATCCAAAGATTCATATTCATTAACATTAATAAATGCTCTTGGATTATAATATTTTGCTATATCAGGATCACCCCAATAAATCGGAACTCCGCCGGCAGCAAATGCTTCGGCAAGCTTCTCTGTTGTATAACCCGGAAATGATATGTTTTCCATGGCCAAAACAAATTTAAACTGTTTTTGAAACTCCAATTTATCCGAAACTCCGTTACTTTGTCCGACGTTATTTCTGTATCTTCCGCCGGAAGAAACTTCCTTATATTTATTTACCTCATTCCATATTATTTCCCGTGTTTTTTCGGCATCTTTATTGGATACTACAATACCGCAAAACTGCTCCGGAATATCCTTCTGCTTGGAAACAAGATGCTTTTCTCTCATTAAACTTATTATATTCTCATATTTATGATTCATAATCAGATTGGGCACGCGTAAATATCTGTCACCGAATGTTATATCATCAAACCCAATACAGTAATCAAAAGAATTAAAATCCGGTGTAAGATTTTCCGACGTAAAAAAGATACGTAATGCATTGGGATATTTTTTATATTCTTCTCCAAAAGCACTGCATATTATATAATCGGGATTATCTGACATCTCTATATCGTAATTCTTATCAAGAATTCGATATATGGCATTATTCTCAAGTATGAAATTTTTCCAGGTATCTGAAAATTTTATTTTAATTTTCGACATCAATCTTCTCTCTTAATAGTGTTTAATCGAACACTGTTCCATGATTTTCTGTCCCACATGGTATTTTTTTCACTACCGCCCTGTCTGTCCTCTATATCAATTCCTATTTTTATTACAGGATGATCGTAACTGTGTCTGGAGCCGTATTCATTTAAAACATAAAGGTCAAGAATTATATAATAAGAACCCTCCACAATATTTGATATATCCCATGACAGATTGCAGTTTCCTTCCGAATCCTTAACCGCATCACCTATAATATCGGATTCCGCAAGTCCGACAGGTGTCTCATCCGTATTGCACAGTTTCATTCGGAAACGTAAATCATTAACATTTTCAAAAGCTTTCCATCCCACTCTTACCCTTACCGGTTCGTTATTTCTAAAAGCAGGAATCTCTTTTCCGACAAAATCGAATTGTGTAAGTCTTACCAGATTACCGTGATCGGGTGATGGTCTTTTCTCTTCCGTAAGTTCGTAATGAACTCTTTTTTCTGATGCTGTTACACCTGCATATATTGCGATTGCTTCCTCAACATCTCCGTCAAATACAACCGATCCGTGATTTAACACGATACATCTTGTACATAACTGTCTTATGGTAGCCATATTATGACTTACATATAAAACGGTCTTTCCTTCATTGTTGGCGGCGTCGCCCATTTTTCCAAGGCACTTTTTCTGGAATTTAACATCTCCTACCGCAAGAACTTCGTCCATAATCATTATTTCGGCATCAAGGTGTGCGGCAACCGCAAATGCAAGTTTAACATACATTCCCGAAGAATAACGTTTTACGGGAGTATCAATAAACTTACGGCATTCCGAAAAATCTATAATTTCTTCTATCTTGGAATCTACTTCCTTTTTGGTCATTCCAAGAATCGCACCGTTCATATATATATTCTCTCGTCCTGTAAGTTCCGGATGAAATCCCGTTCCGACTTCAAGCATACTGGCAATTCTTCCGTCGATTCTTATCTCTCCCTTTGTAGGGGCGGTAACTCTTGATAAAAGTTTTAAAAGCGTTGATTTACCGGCTCCGTTAGAACCAATGATTCCGACTGCTTCTCCTTTTTTTACCGAAATATTAATATCATTTAATGCCCAAAACTCCTGACCAAATTTTGAAGAGTCTGTTCCGATTGCACTGTTAGGATCCTCTTTTCCGCGCATTCTGGCCCATTTGCTCTCAATATCCGCTCTGAGTGTCTGACCTCCGATTGCACCCAAACGATATTTTTTACCAACATGATCTATTTCTATTGCATTGTCGTTCACAATTTCATTATCCATTTTTACACCGTATCCATAAAAGTTTTTTCAACTTTATTAAATAATAATATTCCTATCATTAGCAAAAATACCGTAACAAACAAACTGATAATCCACCAGAATATTTCAAGTTCTCCTATTCCCAACATTGCATACTTAAAATTATTTATTATTGCCGACATCGGATTAATCAGAATTATCGTTCTCAGTACTCCGCTTACCTTGCTCATAGGATATACTATCGGAGTTGCATACATCCAAAGCTGTATTCCGAAGGATACAAGAATTACAAGATCTCTGTATTTGGTAGTAAGGGAAGAAATAATAATTCCTACCCCAAGTCCCAGAAAAGCTGTCTGAATCATTAGAACAGGAATCAGAATTATTGCCTCCCATCTCGGACTGATTCCGTATCCCATAAAATTATAAACAACCATTGTAACAACCGTCATTACAAATACAACCAACATATTTATGGCTGAGAAAATAACTGATGAAATAGGCATGCTTATACGTGGAAAATATACCTTTCCCATAATATTGGCATTAGCCGTAAAAGTTGAAGAAGTTGAATTTACACAGGTTGAAAAATAATTCCATAAAATATATCCGGACATATAAAACAGAAAATAAGGAACCCCATCCGACTCTATTCCTGCTATATTTCCAAATACTACCGTGGAAATAAGAGAAGTTACCAACGGATTAATAATAAACCAAAGCGGTCCCAGTATAGTCTGTTTATACTGAGAAGTAAAGCTTCTCTTTACAAACATAAACACAAGATCTTTATACTGAATCAATTCTTTTAAATTAAAGTCATACCACTTTCTTTTTGGGGTAATGACAGTGGTCCATTTTTTTTCCATTATCTATTGTTAATACCCTTCCAATTGATCAATCTTTTTATCTTTTCTTTAAACAAGGATATCCCGTTCAATTGTCCTCTTCCATATAAACCCATTTTTCTCAGAGTAGCAAGTCTTTTTTCAGAGGCCCCCATCACTTCCAAAGATTGGAGGTCAAGCAAATTATCATACAAATATCCTGCAATCTGAACTGTTTCATCTGCACTATCCGATATATGAACAGAATGATTCTCAATCTGAAATATATCTCTAATCTGTTTTTTCAGTTCTACAACCTCTTCCAAAGAATTCGAACGGAAAATAATCGTGTGAATCGGCTTTTGCTTACGATAACATGCCTTTGCTTTTCCATAAGCTCCCGAATAATTATTCTCGGGAGTACCTACCCAATCCTGATGAGAATATATTGCAGCAATAAAACGATGAAAATCCGAAAAATTCATCCGTACTTTTGCGTCATATACATATTCCGTCTTACTCTTGATAAGATTAACAGCCTGTTGAATCTTTTCCTCATCGGATGCCATCGGCCAAAGACAGGCAAAAAAACAACGTTCATCATGTTTTACATATTCATAAAGAGACCTTAAAATCTTTGATTCTTTCATCAGATTATCTCTGAAGTATACCCCGGTACTTTCAAATATCGCTCCCGGTATTCTTACAGCCGTCACTTCTTTATCAAAGTATGCACATACGGCAACTCTGTGAGAACCATCAAGAATCACATCGTCCTTTCCCAAAGGAATGATAGATTTCGAAGAATCAAAACCATTTACCGAAATATCGTCAATAAGAGAATTAAATGTATCAAGATATTTATTAAATGAATTTTTACTGTTTTCCTGTCCGCATTCCGTAAAAGTTCCTTTTGAAAAAGCATCCAAATGGGCTTTATACAAATCAATCGCAACTTCCTCGTTGGTTTTATGCACATATGAATCGATATAAATCCATTTAACCATGAGGTCTATTCTTTTATATGTGATAAGATGTCTCGCCGGAACAGTTATTATTTCATATTCCTTCGACGAATCGACATTGTATTCTTTTTTTACATATTCGGATATTAAATCAGTTTCTATTATTTTATCCATTTGTCTTATATATTTCCCCGGCATATCTGACAGTAATAAGTATTAATATCTGACCAACCTTTCTTGTCACCAAGAAAAATAACATCATATTTTTCTTTTACATTCTGCCATTCTTTCTCATTATAAATACAATCTGAATTAACAGGGAAAAAATCCCGGTTGACGCGTATATTTTTTGTCATTTCCTTTTCAAATGCTCTGTTAACAATACTTTTATTAATATATCTGTATTCAAAAATTATACGCAAAGCCTCATTAATATATTTTTTATCCACAACGTCTTCGGTTTTTATTTTAACAGAATTTTTATTCTCATTAAGAAGGTACATTCCCTTCTCAATCCAAAACCCACCGTTTATACCGACAATCATTAAACCGATAATTTTGCAAAAAATATCTTCCGGTATTTTCTTTTCTTTATATCCCTCTGTTATCTCCTCATATATAGCTTTATTTTTTATATATTCTTTTAAATTTTCCTCTGTTATAAGTACTACTTGACCAAAAACCTTTTCAAAGGAACGAATACATGCCCTATCTTCCAAAGATAAATTTTCTATTCCTTTTATAGCAGGATAATATATTGTTTCGGAAGACATTTTCGAACAATAATCATATGGGTTTTCTATAATATCCTCCAACAGTTTTTCTTTTTCTTCCTTATGACTTTCAACAGTCTTTCTGTTCTTGATGTTATATAAATCGCTTATCAGATTATATACCCCTATTGATTTTGCAAAATCTCTTACTGAGTCTTTAACGGATTTTTTATCAACATTTATCGAAGTACTGTTCTCATTTTTATATCTGAAGGGAACCGACTTATCCTTTGCACGGGTAAATTCATAAGAGTTGTCTTTAAAAAAACATTCGATATTGTTAAGATGCTCTTGTTCACCGCCTCCGATAATCTTTAAATCGGATGCCATTACATTCAATCTTTCCCTATACTCATCAGTCAAATATTTTTTCTGTATTATTGAGTGATAAGCCAGCGAATAATAATAATCCTCTGAATTCATCACATACCAATTACCGTTATCGGCGACTCTCCGGTTAATCAGCATTTTCTGCTGCCACTTACAATCATAATAATCATCACCGACAGTTCTCAAATCAATCGGAACACCTTTGCCGGCAATAAAAATCATAAGATGAATCTTATCTGTTACTTCCATTTTGGGAAGTGCTTTTGAAGTCGCTATAAATTCTTCCCTGTCACTGCAGAGAATATCAATATCTTCATGATCCTTTGTAAAAAAACCGGGCAAATGCATATTTTCATAATTCCGAAGCACCACATAACTTGACTTCATTCTTGCAAGAGCCTCAAAAAAAGATTCAACGCTCTCCCAGTTATAGAATAGTATACCGTTTTTCATTTTTCAGTCTGTTATAACTCTCCAGTTTTATTTACCCACAAAAAAGATTATAAGCAATTCAAAATAAATTATCTACCCAGCCCCATTTTTTATAAAAGCTGTCAGCCGATTCCAATGCATCGGCAAGATAACCGAGTTTTTTCATTCGCGTATATACTATATCGGCAAGTATTTCATACCCTTTCTCGTTATAATGAATATCATCGGAACGAAGACACATGGGTACTCTTCCCTCGTCAATATCAGCCATATCGGATTCGCTCAAAAATATATCATAGTTATTCAAAAATTTGATATCGGTAAAATATTCTCTCAGATTAATATAGTTTTCTCCCCAGGCAGCTTCCATCATACTTTCCATCTCAGCCCGTTCTTCCGCAGTTCCGGAAGTAAGACCTATTATCAAAAATCGATCATCTTGTGTCTGAGTATCAATTATTGCCTGTTGCTGCTCTATCAGATTTTCTGTATCGGTAAAGCCTCCGTTTTCACCCATAAACAAAATATAAATGTAATTGTTGTATGCGGTATTCGCGTAGGTTTCCACCTTTTCACCTTCGTTTACCGCCGTTTCCTCACCTTCACTTGTTCTTTCAAAGTAATAGGTTCTTCCTTTTTCTGTATTCTCAGCCGATAATATTCCTTCTACACCGCAGATACAGCAGGGATTGATTCCGTCTTTTACATCCCACGTAAGCGGATTTACACTTTCCTTACAAGGCTGAATTAACTCTACCTCCACTTTTTCCGGACTTGCCGGAATAACAAAACTGTCGACCCTAAACGGAATAGCCCCCATTCTTCCCGCTATGGTAAGAGAATTCTCTCCTCCCACACCAAGGTTAATTACCTCTGTTATAACATGTTTTTTTGCTAATATCTCTCTTAAAAATGCCGGATATGAACCATCTGTACCGGCTGTAAGAGAATCGCCGATACACACTATTCCCGGAATAAATTCTCTTTGCTCTTTTTTATACTCTTTTTTTTCTATAACATACATAAGACATACTATAACAGACAAAAAAAGCAAACCACTGAGTATCATTAACACAATGGTCATCTTCTGTTTAAATGTCTTTTTTTCTTTATTTATCTTATTTTCTTTATTCTTTTTTCTGCTCATTCGATACACCTTTTACTTATCGCACTGTATGAAAATATTTTGGGCCCATCTTCGGAAGCTTTTCTTTTCATATCCTGATATTTCTCACCCTTTGAACATAATGACAAAAGACGTTCTTTTATTTCCTCGGAACTGTCTTTATATAAAAATTCACAATTTCCTCCAAGATCCACGTGTGTAGTTCCCTCCCAATATTTAACTATCATGGGTCGACCCTGTCCTGCTACCTGTTCCCACATTACAGAATGTCTTCCGGGAAATACCGCAATATCCGCAGCTTCAAAATAAGGATATGTTTCTTTTGCTTCCAACCAACCTATATAAACAATTCTCGCTTTTGTAAGCACATCTTTGTCGTACGAGTTGAGTTCTGACACATTTTCAACAAATATATCACTCTTATGTCTGATTTCTTCTTTCATATCCTCCGCAATAGAACCAAAGATAATCAGCTTTACCTTTTCAATTTCTCTTGCGGCATCTATTAATAACAATGTCTGTCTTTTTGCCGCATCTATCTTTCCGCCTGTTATTACAAAAAAGTCCTTTTCCGTAATTCCCAAACTGTTTTTTATCTCTTGTTTTTTTTCGGGAGTCTTTGCTTTTGTTGCCGTTTCGTCATCCATTCCCATAACAAGAAGCTCCGTCTTATCCTTTGGTGTTTTATACCTATCCAATAAAAAATCAACTCTTGCGGGAAGGACACCGTAAAATTTCTCGGTATACGGAATTAATTTTTTTACTTTGCTTCTCCACAATATTCCATGAAGAATATGTTTTGACAGAAAATTTCTTCCACTGTTGGAATAATCGCTGTGACTGTCTACATATAATCGGGATTCCTTATTTTCGGACATATATTTTGCTATGTCTCCGGTATCCATTATCTGAGGATTATGAAGAAAAACAATATCCGGTTTTATTTCATCAAGAGATTTGTATAAACCCTCATAATGTACCCTCTGTGCCGGTCCCGTAAGGTTTCTTTTCTCTTTTACTTCAAGTCTTATTACTCTTACTCCGTTTTCATCCACTTCAGGCTGGCAGTAGAGTTTGTTATCAATCTTAACGTAATTGCCCTCGTGATCATACATAAACCGATTTGCAATTACATATACAGCATGTCCCGACAGTTTATGATATTTTGCCAGCATATTGTCCTGATAACCCCATCCTGACATATAAAGTCCGGAAAGGCATATATGAACTATCTTCATTGTTCCTAATTTACCCCTACCATTTTCCATTTTAGTTTTCTGAACAAAATATAAAGATTCGGACTGATTCTTCCTGAAAGAAGAGGCTTATCTCCCGTTTTTTTATATAAAATTTCACATTCTTTTTTTATTCTTTTTTTCAAGTCTCTGCTTTTTGAACTTGCGTATAAATTAAGACAAGCTATCATGTATTCTTTGGCCTGCCTGTAACATAGCCTGCACCTTTCCTCATTAAGAGAATACGATTCTTTCATAAGACTGTTAAAAGCATACTCATAGCCTGCAAAAGATGAATTGACCGATTTTGCCGTCATTATCGAACCTTTTCTCACTCTTCGTATATAAAGTTTGTCAGCTATTATACGTATTTTATCCGCTTTGAGACAACTTAAAAAAGAAACATCCTCATCCTCGTGAATATATTCCTCATTAAAAGAAAAATGTTTATCAAAATAATCTCTTCTGTAAATACGTAAACAAACACTTGTAATATAACTGTTTCTTTCAAAATCAATTTTAATACATTTATCACCTGATATTATTTCATTTGGCAGATATTTTCTTTCATAAGTATCTGCAGGAATTATTCTTTTGTCTTCTACATCTTCATATAGAACCGTTCCTCCGAACAAACAAATATCCGGATTACTTTCCGACATTGCATTAATCAATATGCGAACAGTCTCTTTTTCTATATAGTCATCACTGTCCAGAAACAGAATATATTTACCCTCTGCCGCCTTAACTCCTACATTTCTGGAGCTTCCGAGACCTTTGTTTTTTTTATGAATTACTTTTATACATTCAAACTTTTTCGCATATTCATCACAAATGATTCCGGAATTATCTGTTGATCCGTCATCCACAAGAATAATTTCATAATCATCAGAGGTCTGCGTTAACACACTTTCCACACATTCTCTCAGATATTTCTCAACATTATATACGGGAATTATCACACTGACTGATTTCATATATTATCCTTTATCTTTTCTTTATCTTTTTAAAATCAAAAGCTTCATATTAAGAAATAAAAGACATATTGCCCTTTTTATTACTGAAAAATGTCTGTATTCTTTCAAATAATACAAAAAACTTTTACTGTAATGAATATGATAAAGAACAGTTGATTTAAAACTCTTCTTATCACTTTTCTCTTCAGCCGTAATACCTTCATGCCTGTGAATTACAGTTCTGTCAAGCAGGAGCGCAACCCTGTATTTTTTCTTTAATAACCTTTCAGCCAATATGCTTTCTTCAAAGTAAAGAAAAGTATGCTCATCCAGAAATCCGACGGAGGCCATTTTTTTATTATTTACAAGCATGCAACATCCTTGTGGTCTGTAGGCACATACATATCCTTCGCTGTACCCTTTCGATTCTTTTCTGATATTTCGTCCTTTTTTTCTGTATGACATCATACCGATTGTCATATCAAAAAAACTTTGTCTTACTATCTCAGGATTGTAAACATATCCGTCTTCGGCCGTAATTTCCGGAGATACAACAGCAACACTTTTTTGTTTTTCAAATACCGCAAGCATTCTCATAAGGATTTCATTATCCGTAAAATCCATGTCGCTGTTTAATATAAATGAATAATCAAACCCTTGTTTATACGCTCTTCTAAGTCCGATGTTATTACCGACGGCATATCCTGTATTTTTGTCCGAAAAAATTACATCAACCGTTTTATCATTTGCAAATTTATTTTGAAACGTCTCATACGAACCGTCACCGGAATTATTATCTATAATAATAATATATGGCTCACAGGGCATAATCAGTCCCTTTATTTTGTCCGTCATATCAATAATCTGCTGTGATGTTCTGTAATTAAGTAAAATAAATGCAACCTTCATTTCTAATTACATTTCCTTTTTCATATCAATAATATCACTGAGTGATTTGACTCTGAATCTCAACACGGTTCCCTGAAGAAATCCGATAATCCTGTTACTCGAATAAATTTTTTTAACTCCGAATTCCAAACCATATTGTCTCTTCAGATATTCTCTGGTTTTGAATATTTCTTTAAGATACGGCAGATACACTGCTCGTTTTAGGTTTCTGTCATGTGTTTCCGAGCTTATATTTAATTTCGTTTCGGACATAAATCTAATATTCTGAAAATGGAAGAAAACTAGTTCGAAATTACTTTGAGATACTTTTTCCGTAAGAATAATCTCACCGTTTTCTTTTTTTTCCTTTAGCGAATATTGTGCAAGATTCCACGGAGCAACACCGCCCCCCAGATAAGAAAGTTCCTGTACACCCTGAAAAAGTTCGGAAAATTTCATTAAATACTTCTGGTCCCCCATTCGATCTTCTTCATATAAGTGATAGCACCATTCAAAACATCTCTCTTTCCACCAAGCCAGACATTGGCGCGCATTATCCGAATTATTAAAATAATTATATTCCACACAATATTTACCGCTTCTTTTTTCGGTTTTCTTATCCTTCGTCGTATTCGAAAATCTGTGAGGTGTAATAATAATATCTGCTTTTTTTTCTCTTATTTCATCAAACAAAATATCCGGTTTTCTAAAAAAATAAAGATCTGCATCAATATATGTACAATTATCCTCATTACATTCCTTTAATACATACTCTACTGATGCGGGAGTACATGTCCAGCAAAATTCGGCTTTACTTCTTGTCTTTTTTATCTCAGTTAATTCGGGGTACACTCTCTCCAAATCTTCTACCCCCAGTATCACGGCATTTGAAAGTTTTTCCTCTTCCAAAATTTGTTTCGATCTTTCATCAAAACAAAATACGTATAACTTAAAATCATCACCGCATACTCTTTCAAGAGAATTATACAGTACAAGCCCTTTATCCAAATAAAAACTGTCAAACAATGTTACATATATATACATATATTCACCTGATGCATTTTTATATTTTTTTAATTACTTTAGCAGGGTTACCCGCTATAACACTTCCCGGCTCGAATTTGCCGCATACTACGGCTCCTGCTCCGACCACACATCCATCTCCCAATTCTGTACCTTTTAAAATGATTGCATTGCAACCGATAAAGCAGTTTTTACCTATACAGATCGGCTTTGTTCCTATCCAATTTATTCTTTCATCGGTTTCCGGTGCAGGTCCGGATAATAATTCATTTCTTTTTTCCCATTCAATAGGATGAAAATCATTGTCAAGAATTTTAACATTTCCGCCAATACAGGTATTATCCCCGATAATCACTTTCTTACGTGCATATATGGTTGCTCCGCTTATTCCTACATTATTACCTATTTGTATTTCTGCTTCCGGAGCCCTTGTTACAATTATTGTTCGCTGATACAGACCAACAAGATTTGAAAAAAAAGAACTCTTTATGACACAATCATTTCCCAGGGCAAGTTTTGCACCTTTTTTATTGTAAATAAAAGGAACACCTTTTAGGTTAAGTCTTTTACCGTATTTTACCTTATTAAATTTCATATATAATTCATAAAAAATTCTACGCATCAGCCTTTTCCTCGCTTTTTTTTGAACCCGCAGTGGCAACAAGACCTCCGTACATCATCGGAAACCAACTTATCTGAGTAAACTCGATTCCGTCTACATTAATACATGTTCCCAGAAAAATTATTGCAAGCATCGCCGTAACATAATATGTTTTTCTGTCTTTTGCTTTTATAGTTAACGCACATATTGAAATGATAAATACAAACATAATAATAATGCCGGAAAATCCCATAATATTTAATATTGTCATATATTGATTATGAGCGGCAAGATTATTGCCTATTCCGAAAAGATAACCTGCTGTTCCTTTCGTTCCCAATTCAGTCCATATATTACCCCACACTGCATACCTTGAAGTAATGTTGGCGGTATTACCGACATAACGGTCGATAAATGAAATAATAGGATTTTCCGAATTACCGATAATACACGGAAGAATCAATGCTATTTCCACAAGTATAAGTCCAACTATCGCAATAGGTAAAATCCAATCTGAAAAAGCTCTCTTTTTAACAGCAAGTTCCGCCATATAAATAAGCAAAACAACATAAACCACAACCATCAATATTTGCTGAACTCCCGCATCGGCACACATAATCATATACGGACATGCAACAAATATTGTAACAAATTTCATTATTCCGTTTTTTGAATACATTGCTATAAATATTATTGCAAGAATCATTGCATAACCAAGATCTGTACCACAATAATATATACCCGCATCTGTTTTTGTCGAAAAACCGACATTCATTATTCTTGTAACCAGGTTGCAATATACAACTATATACGATGCCAAAGCCAATGCATATGTTCCCTCTGCAATTCGCTCATAGCATAATCTTCCTACAAAATAAATTAAAAACGAACTGAGAATTTTACTGAGAACTCTGAAATCACATATTCCTCCTCTTATGTAGGCGGATATCGATAATACTGACAACAATATAATACAAATGTCTGTTAACATTACATGTATTTTTTTTGGTCTTACAAGATATATTTGATAACAGGTAACAACAATTACACCTGCCACCATAAGATAATCAGGCAGTCTGTAATCATAGAGCATATCTATTATTTGTTTTAAAAATAATAAAAGTGTCATTTAAAGACTAAGTATCTCCTGTCTGTATTTTTCTATTGAAATATCCTTTGTCAGGTTTTTTTCAAGATAAATTCTTCCGTTTTCTCCCATCTGCTTCTGTTCGGGGTCATCCTTCGTTTTAATAAAATAATAAATAAGTTTTTCTATTGCTTCATAATCACCGGGAGATACAATCTTACCGCATTTTGATTCCTTAATTATACCTGCTGCCTCTGTACCTTCTTCCAATATTCCCAGTACAGGCCTTCCTGCAGCCATAACGCCATACAATTTACTCGGAACGGACACTCCCTTTATACCCTTGGCATTTACAACAAAATGCGCATCTGCCAAATTTAAACTGTATACGAGATTTCTTTTTTCCTGGTATGGCATAAATACTACATTTTTCAAACCTTCATTTTTAACATAATCCGATATCTCCGGTAACACGGATCCGGCACCCGCAAATACAAAAACAGCTTCCTCATTATCCTTAAATCTTCCGATAACTTCTATAAGCTTCTGAAGATCGTAATAAAGGCCTATATTTCCCGAATACATTATTACGTATTTACCGGCAAGACCATATTCCTGTCTCATTAATTCCAGTTTTTCATTGTCTTGATCAAGCGGCATAATCTCCGTTTCATCTATCCAGTTATTTATACATGTATATGAAGGAATTTTCTTTTCTTTTTTAAATCGCTCCTTTAATGTCTCAACCATATCCCGTCCGACAACAATTACTCTGTCGCTTTTTCTGCAGGTATGTTTATCTATCGCCATGGCACCTTTAATAAGCAGCTTATTGTTAAAGTAATTTACAGCCATAATCTGTTCGGGATTAAAATCCTGAATATTATAAATGAGACCTGCTCTCTTTATGCCCGATCCTATTACCCCTAACATTCCACCTAAAATCGGAGGTTGACTCATCGCATAAACATAGTCCTGTCCCGTTGTTTTAAATGTGGCTGTTATTGCTCCCATAAAATATCCGATAATATTGCGGATTCTGCTTAGTCGGTTTTCTTTTTTAAATTCGGAAACACGAACACGTATTACTTTTATACCGTTTATGTTTTCATAATAATACTTATGACTTCTGTATTCTTCGGATACTTTTCCGTCATATGAAGGGACGGTACAAATCACCGTAATATAAAAACTGTCCTTTAGCCCTTCCGCAAGATCGGTTAAAATCTGACCTGTCGATGCCACATCCGGATAGTAATAATGAGCATATATAAGAAGCCTCTTTTTATCTTCCGAGAAATCTTCCTTTCCGATAATTGCATTTTTAATCAAAAGAAGCACAAATTTGAGATTTGTCTTAATATAACGCTTCCACAATCTTCTCGGATCCTGAATGAGTCTGTAAAACCACTCAAGATAATGTTCCCTCATCCATTTAGGTGCTCTTTTTACTGTTCCCGCATGAAAATCAAAGCCTGCACCTACTCCAAACATAAGTGCCTTTATTTTCCCTTTATGAGCATTCATCCACTCTTCCTGTTTTGGCGCACCAAGTCCAACCCAGAGTACAGATGCCCCGGAATCATTTATCATCTTCACATATTGTTCGTCTTCTTCCGCAGACAGTGTCCTGTAAGGAGGAGATACCATACCGACAATTTTTAATCCCGGATAACGCTCTTTTAATTTTTCTCTTAAAAGATCTATTGTTTCCTGACTTGCTCCATAAAAAAAATGGGTAACCTCTGTATTTTCCGTAGCTTTCCACATTGAATTCATAAGATCCGGTCCTGCAACCTGTCTTGCTTCCTGAAAGCCACGTAATCTCTGAACATAAGAAAGAGGACTTCCGTCAGGAAGCGCCAGATATGCCTCATTCTGTATCCTACGATACTCATGATTTGAATAACTGGTCACAGTCGTATGCACATTTGAAAGGCATATATAGTTCCCGCGTAGTCTCTCTAAATTTTCAAGAATATATTCTGTTGATTGCTGTAGATTCGATACGGCCACATTGACCCCAAGAATACAGCATGTCTCCGGTTTCGTAATCATATCGCTATTGTAACATAAAAAAAGCCCCCATAAAAGGGAGGATGCCGAGTAACTATAAGTCACTCGGCATTATATTATGAAAAAGTTTTTTCCTTGGTTATTAACTCTCTTGTATGCTTATATATTACTAACAAAAAGTGAATTAAAAATGTGTCACAAATTAACTGTTGGAAAACTGTTTATGAACAAATTGTGAACGAAAGTGTCCCAAATATGCACAAATTCCATATTTTGTAGAGAACAATTTGCACAATACAAAATATGGAATCTGTATAATTTACAATATTAACAAATTAAAATCAGCACTTCTCGGGTTCCGGATAATCAACTCCAAACGTATCAACCGTCATGGTTTTAATCTTTTGTTCTTCCAGCGGTCTGTCAGTGTAATCTGTCTTACATTCAGCTATTTTATTTACTACATCCATGCCTTCGGTAACTTTACCGAAAGCAGCATAATCACCATCAAGATAAGGAGAATTCTTATGCATAATAAAGAACTGACTTCCTGCTGAATTGGGCATCATACTTCTTGCCATCGAAAGAACTCCCGGAGTATGTTTAAGATCGTTTTTAAATCCGTTTGATGAAAATTCACCTTTTATCGAATATCCGGGACCGCCGAAACCTGTTCCTTCAGGATCTCCTCCCTGAAGCATAAAGCCGCTTATAACTCTATGAAATATAAGGCCGTCGTAAAAACCTTTCTTTATAAGGCTGATAAAATTATTAACCGTGTTGGGAGCTATTTCCGGATAAAGTTCGGCTTTCATAACTCCTCCGTCTTCCATTGTGATTGTTACTATCGGACTTGACATGTTCATTACCTCTCTGTAATCATATATTTTTTTTATTATTTTATTATTTTTTCAAAAATTCGTCTGATCCGGTTTCTTTTTGTTTCTTTTTTTTCATATGTGACCGGATTTTTTATAAATGAAGAAATCAAATATTTTTCATCCAATGAAACCTTCAGGTATTTATTATATTTTGTTTTCAGATTTTTACAATAATCATATGCTTTAGCGGCCGAATCACTATCACCCGCCGATGAATACTTTAAATAAAGGGCTCTTGAACTCATAGTAGCCCTATGTACCGCAAGATTTGCCAGTTTTTTATCATCCTTCGATATAAAAAATTCTATTCTTTCATCATTCATCTCCAAAATTGAAAGGTGAGCGACACTATAGACCTCATCATTTGTAATACTGCCCTTACGCTGTACATAATAATACAATTCCCCGTCGAAATAAACCACTCTGCCAGAGTTATACAATAATTTGTATGTTGTAAATTCGTCTTCGTGAATTTTTCCTTCGGGATAAAAAATATTCTCAAACAAACTTCTTTTATATAACTTATTCCAAGCGACAACCGTCATTACTGCCAGTCTGTCGTCATACATATTTAAACAAGCTTCTCTTCCGCTGTATATGCTGATTGTGGTCCCCGGTTTTTCTTCATATTCCGTCACCTCATCATCATATATTTTTTTAAATCCGCAAATCGCTATATCCGATTGATTATTTATTAAATTTCCTGCCAGAATTTCCAGCATTTTCGGATGAATATAATCATCGGAATCAATAAAAATAAGATATTCCCCACAGGAAGCTTTAATACCTGTATTTCTTGCTGCGGACAATCCTCCGTTTTCACGATGAATCACTTTAATTCTTGAATCACTCTTTTCATACTCATCACAAATTCTACCGCTGTTATCGGTAGAACCGTCATCAACAAGGATAATTTCCAAATCACGATAAGTCTGATTCAATATGGAATCCAAACATCTCTCTATATAATTTTCTACATTATAAACCGGAACAACTACACTTATCATTTATTTTCCCGCTTCTTTTTCAACCATATTCCCAGTTTGGGATTAATTCTGAACAAGTTGTATATTACCTGTTTATACGAAATAACATTACTGTTAAATTCCATAATTTCCTTAAATCTTTGTCTCAATTCGTTTCGCAGACTTTTCATATTTTCCAGATTCAGACGTTCAACCTCTTCATAATAAAAAATAATCTGATTAAGTGAATGTCTGGCCATAGTCTGTTGGACATCAAATTCTCCTGCAGGCTTTAAAAGTTCACAGGCATGGAAAATGGCATTTATACAATCCATCATTCTGTTTTTATCCAACGGCTTTTGAGTGGATGAACCGCTTCTTGTCATATAATAATAAAGCTCTTCATCACATATTACCGCTTTTTTTACCTTCATTACTATATCTGCCAGCATTCTCTGGTCTTCATGAAGATGGCCTTCCTGAAATCTGCATTTATCAAATAATTCTTTTCTGTATAGCTTCACCCATGGAGATGAATACTTTGTCTTCATATCCGTAAGCATGGTAAATTTTTCATTTCCGTCAAGAATTTTTATATTCTTATATTTTTGTACTTTATCAGGGATATCCCTGATATAGGTATTATCCAAATCACCTTCGGGAAACTCCATACACTCGCACACAGCTATATCCGCATCATAACTGTTAATCATATTTAAAAGAACATTTATCATTTCCTTATGAGCAATATCATCGCTGTCTACAAAACAAATATATTCGCCTTTCGCCACATCAAGTGCAGTATTTCTTGCAGATGACTGGCCTGCATTTTGCTTGTGAATAACCCTTATTCTTGAATCCTTACGCGCATATTCATCACATATTTCAGAACTTCCGTCCGATGAGCCGTCATCTACCAATATTATCTCCAGATCACGGTATGACTGATTTATGACAGAATCTACAGCAGCATTAAGATATTTTTTTGTGTTATATACGGGAATAATAACTGATATCATCTTTTACCGATTACCTTCTTAATTGCATTCCACATTTTTTTAGGCATATACTTATATGCAAAATCTTTAATTTTCATATATATGTAATGAATATACCTCTGAAGCCGGTTACCGTTTACGGAAATGAATATCCTTTGTCTTTCTCTGTCGTATTCTTTATTCCATTCAATTTCTTCAGGTTCTTTCATCGGAAATTCAAAAGCCTTATCGGAATAATCCATATATTTTACAAGATTTTTGGCAACTATGTTACTTTGAGGATGAAACGCACCATCCGTATATCCATAACTTCTTACAAGATTGATTCTCGGAACTATCGCAAATCTGTTCTTTGACAACAAATCATAATGAAAGACTATGTCCCATTCTCCCTTACCATTGTTATATATTGTTTCAAATTCTTTATATGAATGATTACGAAATTCTCTTGTGAAAAAATACTCTGCAAAGTGCTTGTCTTTCTTTTTTTGTAACCAGGAAGAAGCTTTTTCATCTTTCTCTGTCCACCTGTCCGACCACGTTGCTATCGCACCTGACATAGGAACACTTCTGCCAAATGAATAACTGTATTTAATAATATCGTTATCACCGATACCGTTAAAACCGGCAATATATTGTATTTTCTTCTCTTTTTCGTATTTGAAAAGAAGTTCTTCGCAATAAATAAAAAATTCTTTTGTCGGAACGGCATCATCCTCCAAAAAAATACCGTACGGATATTTACTTAAAACCTCATTAAATCCTCTTACAATATTGGGGCTGCAACTTAAATTAACTTCGGAATATCTCTTTACAAAATCGCATTCCCAATTAACAGCACTATTCACGTAATCTCTTACTTCTTTAACTGCTGTTTCTTCGCTTTTTCCTTCACGGGGACCATCCGCATATACGTACAATATGCGAGGTCTTACCTTTTGAAGTACTTCAAATATTAATTTTGTAGTTTCCAATCTGTGAAAAATATATACCACAACCGGAATATCATAATTATCCATAAATCTACCGTGAACAGATTTCCTCGTATAATGACTTATACAAAGGAGCTATTGTCTCTTCCGAAAAATTATCTTCTATGTATCTTCGACCTGCTTTTCCAAGTATATTGCCAATATTATTATCATATATCCAACCAATTCCGGTTGCCATGTCTTCACTGTCTTTATACTTTGCAACATATCCGTTGCGGTAATTAATAACCATTTCCGGAATACCGCAGGTATCAAAACATACAACAGGTGTACCCGATGCCAAACATTCCATAACCGTACCGGGAAGATTATCATCCAATGACGGAAATACATATATATCAGAATCTCTATACATTTCGGCCATTTTATCATCAGACATAATAAAACCAAGTGTTTCAACTTTATATCCGTTTAATCCGGGAAATTCGGTTTCTGCGGTTCCAAAAATCCTTATGTTTACTTTTTTCGAAATATCCGGTCTTAAGCATTTTAACCGCTTCATAGTCTCTTCAAAATACGTATATCCTTTGTATTTTGAAGTTGTTGATCCGCTTGATCCATACAAGATATTTATTTGCTTTTTATCAGAGTAATCTTGAAAATTGTCCTTTTCTTTATATTTTGAAACATCAAGCGGATTATATATCTGTCTGTTATCAGCCTTGGAAAATAATCGGCTCTTACATACATTTGACTTCATCCATTTACTCGGACATACTGTTACAAATTTATCAGCAAAATAGTATTTTTCCTTCTTGGTTATGATATCATAAGAGATATCTTTTTCATCCTCTGAATTTAACTGCGGACATTTTCCACAATGTTCCATAAATCGTTCGCATCCAAATCTCACATGGCATCCGCCTGTCATAGGCCAACTGTCATGAAAAGTCCAAACAACAGGTTTCCCCATTTTTACCAATTTGCTTACCGAACGATATGAAAGATATTGCCCGTTAATCCAATGAAGATGAATAACATCGGCACTTTTTACCTGTTCGTTATCGGACACATCCATCCCGGACCCACCAAAAGAAAAAGGCAAATCTACTTTGTCATACTTTGAAAGTAATATTTTCTCTTTGCCGGAAATCAGTCTGTTCTCAATCTTGTAAAAAAAATCCCTATCTTGAATAACCACCCTGTCATCTTCAACATTTTTCTCTTTTACAAGAAGAACTGATTCAATACCCACCTTATCAAGCGCGTTACACAGTCTGAGCGGAGCAGACGAATGCGATATTCCGCATGTAATATGTACTACCTTCATTCCTTGTCTTTCTCCATTTAAACAATCTTACCGTAATAATTAAACTTACTCAGAAAATCCTTTATCTTACATTTCCATTCGGTGTATACATATCTGCTTCCGAAAGTACCGGACACACCTGTTATTCTCGGATATTTTGCAAAATTGCGTGATTTTAATAAATTATTCTTTATCCCATCCGCAAAAACATGTTCCAAATAATATCCGTTATCGTCATCAACAGACTCGTACGCCTTTAGAAAACATTTTTTGTAAATATCTGTTTTTATTGCATAAAGCCTTGTATCATACATACTCTTTTCATTCCGATTAGGAATATTAATATATATGTCCCTGTCACCGATTTTCTTTACCAGTTCTTTAATATTATGAACCATAAGACGCCCGGTAACTTTAAAAAACCTTGTTTCTCCCTGAAGCAGGGTACTTTGGGTAAAAATATATTCCATAATTTCACCCTCTCCGTATCCTTTGCCCTTATGAAGAACTTTTTCACTGTCACCATCAAAGTGAAATATTTCCAGTTCTACGCCGTTTGACATCGCTTTGTTTGCAAGCGTCTTATCCGTTTCTTCGCATAAATAATTACTGTTATCGCAAAAGATTATTTTTTTAAAAGCACCCGAAACAATATAAAATTCAATCGAATCTACATATTGCTTAAGTCTTTCATCCGTATCGGATACGGTAAGTTTATCCTGTTTTTTCGGAGCTATAGTTCCCGTTATTATCAGAATCATTTTATTTTCCTATATACTTTAGTAAGCCATGCATGTACCTTCTCGTAAGTAATTCTCGATTTCGGTACAAGACCGTATTCATTTCTTATTACGGCAGTTTCTATCTGCCCTGTTCCGCCGGAACTCATTCCGCCCCTTTCAAAATCAGCTATCATTTTATACACGGGTATAAACGAAACTTCGGATTTATGATAAAATCGCATCATTAAGTCATAATCCGCAGCACTTTTATATTTAAGATCAAATCCGCCATATTCATCATAAACATCTTTTTCCACAAAACATGCCGGATGATGTATCATCTGTCTGTCCAGATTTTCATGATGATACATTTCAATTCCCGCTTCTTTTCCATTCTCGAGTATCCTGACCATTCCATATAGAACAAGGTGCTTTTTTCCGTCCCTGTGAGCTTTTTCACATTCGAAATTCATTATCTCCAATGCATCTTCTTCATAATAATCGTCACTGTTAATTATTCCGATAAGGTCTCCTTTCGCAATATTGATACCCTTATTCATTGCATCATAAATACCTTTATCAGGCTCCGAAATAATCTTCAGTCTTCCTTCAAACAATGGTTCATACTTTTTCACAATCTGTAAAGTATTATCTTTAGAAGCACCATCCACTATCAGATATTCATAATTCTTAAATGTCTGATTTAACATGCTGTTCAGCGTTCTTTCAATTGTCTTTTCACTGTTATAACAGATGGTAATAATTGATATTAACACGTTAATAATTTTCCTTTTTTATTTCTGATATCAACAACTCACGAATATTGTCATATTCGTTCATAATGGCACTCCATGCCGCTTTACTCTTATTTTCACCTACATTTTTGTTATATAAACCTGTTTTCTTTGTCGACATTATTGTGAAATATATTTTATTCTGACCGTCTGTACGCACAGATTTTGTATGATTATATACGGCCATAGCCTTAAGCCAGAAATCATCTACCGTAAGACACAATTCTTTTATTGCCTTTTCATTAAAAACTTCCTGATGCAATGAATGAGGCGGATACAATACTCCTCCCACCCCTACGGGAATACAGGAATATCCCGGCTTCCCGGTAAACGCTCTTGTTTCCCATTTATCGTATGAATAAACGTCCTCATTATCATCCAATACAAACCGATGACACCAATTACAACAAATTACCCCAGGATATTCTGTTGATTTCTTTACTAATTTTTCAACCGTATCCTCAGGGTAGAATACATCATCATCCACAGTTATTATACTATACTCAGGATATTCCTTCATCGCATAATAATACTTCTTATGCGGTTTCAAATCATCACAGTAACGAATCTCCAAACCATATCGTTCCAAGCGTGTCAGCTTCTTCGGGAGGCTGATATTTCCGTCGGGAAACTGATCTTTTGCCAGCCATAGTATAATTTTATTAGGTTTTACAGTTTGATTAAGTAACGATATTACTGTCAAATGAACTTTATTTATCCTGGCTGTCCAACTGGTTACGGATATTATTATTTTTGAATCCGCGTCAATTCCGTTTTGAGGCTTTCCAAATAAAGGATAAAAAATATTTACTAAGAATTTATTGAATTTATATACTATTGCACCCGGTAATCCTTCTGACTTTGAACATGCAATATCATATAGCGGTTTTATCTTCATCTAAATTAATCCATTCTCCCCATTCTTTCAAAACACCGGGGGGCGTTATTTTCATATTTCCTCCTGTGGGAACAAAGGTCATTTCCGATAACACTATTCTCCCTTTTATATTATATAAATCGACTCTTACAAACGGAAAATGCTGAGCTAATTTTTCAGCAATTTCTCGCATTTCATTAATATTTGAGGGCATGATTATTTCTGACGGATTATGAGGATGTCCCTCCTGATCGTAAGGTAATTTATTATATTCCATATCAAAATAATCAACATAAGTATTTTCTTCGGAAGATACATACAAAAATCTGGCTTTACCGTGAAAACAGAAAAATCTGTAATCCTGTAATTCCTGACCTCCGCCCAAATATTCCTCTACAAATATTTTTTTCTTGATGAATTTATATTGAACTTCTCCTTCTTTCCATAAATCGGTTTTCATCCATTTAGATAATTGTTTTTCTGCGGTTTTTATTTCTAAATTATTTTTATTTTCAACTATTATATTTGTCCCGCACGAATGATTACACTTAACCACAAAAGAATTGGGAAGTTTATCCCATTCTATCTGTGACGGATTATCATATGGTCCTGCAATAATATTTGTAGCTATATTGCCCATGTTCTGCTTTTGGAGCCATTCATGAACCAAATATTTATCAACACAGGCAGTAACCTCTTCATTATTGTAATATTCGGTTAATTTCAAAATATTTATCTTAGCATTAAAATCTTGGGGATTCTTCCAATCTATCCATTCACCCGTTGCATATCTGTATCTTATATTTGCTTGAAGCTTCGGACTGACAGAAGCTAATATTTTTTTTATTAACGCTTTTACATCCATAGTGTCCTCGTTTCTAAGTTGCCATTAATCTTTATCTACCAATAACAACCGCCCTCAACTACTTTTGAGTTTGAAACCCTCTCATTTTCACCGGGTCTGACCCACGCATCATTGTACATTTTCCCGATTATCTCATGATTGTCCCATCTTGCTCCTTTTACACCAAAAAGAATCTGAAGAGATCCTCCCATATGAACAACCTGTTTCCCGGATTTCTTTATTTCTGCGGCCAGAGGAAAACCATATGCCCCGCATCCCACCAAAGCAATATCAAAATCCTTTTTCAAGGCCTCTTCTTTCATGTATTCAAGGGCATCAAACCAGGTTGCAAATCTTTCATCTCTTTTACCAGCAAGTGTTACCAAGGATTTCATTGTTACCAACTCAAACTGTGGAAGAACATTTTTATTTTCAAAAATCTCTTTTCTTTTTTCATATTGCTTTGCAATAGTATCCACAAATGGATGTATTACCAGCACTTTTTTTCCTTCAAGTGCCTTTGACCAAGGAGCGTCAAAATAATAAGGTTCAATAGAACGTAACGGTATATATTCTGTTTCATGCATGTATCTGTCAACTATTTCCGCCTGAAGAAACATATCCCATACGGCAATAAGATCCACCTGCTTTGCGGCATCAAGATAAACCTCTTCAAAACGATAATACATTTCTTTTTCATCGGGGAAAAAACCGGCTACATTTGTCATGTTTTTTCTTACATGTGCAGAGAGTCCGCCGTGTTTTCCTTCAAATTTTTCATAGAGGACATCGGCGACAGTATGAAGCTCATTACCACCGAATCTTCCCGCCATAAAAGGTTGTCCGGAAAGAATCATTTCTTTTATTCTTTGATTTCCTTCTTCTGCAGACAGTACTTCTTTATGATATTTCTGAAAAAAAATATTCCTTTTTATTACCCGTCTCGCAACGGCATTCATGTTGTAATTGAACAATTCACGTTCATATTTTTTACAAAAATCTTTATCTTTCATCTGGTCCTCATTTTCTTCAGAGAAGTTTAATTATCCATCCTTATAACAATCACATCGTCTATTACCATAATTGAATCTGTTGACGGATATTTATCAAGATTCTGATATTCTTCACTTTCTTTAATTCTCTGAATCTGCTCCTTTTCCGGTGACTCAAAATCCACACCGAGATAACATTTAACAAATTTGGCCGCATTTTCATCATGCCAAAACTCATATATTCCGGTTCCGAATACACCCATCCATCCCATGTCTATTCTGTCGTCCGCAACTCTCATTGCCTGGTAATTATCATTAATCAAATATCCGTACTCATCTCCAAAATCAAAATAAATCGTTCTGCATCCTTCCTGCCATTCCGGTAAAAGTTCCACCCTGTACATAATTCTGGTCATCTCCGAATATGCAGTCTCATATGCCGAATTCATTCTCTGATATGCGTCATTATTTATCTGAATATTTCCGTATAAAATTATTACAAGCGCCATAAACATAATATTGGTCATAAGTGTTCTGAGTTTCTCATGTACCATCTCGGATTTTTCAATTACACACGCAAACAACACAAATGTAATAACCATTGAATACATCATCTGAAGGGTCTCGTGACATTTCCCGTTAAGTATTATTTCGGTTGAATTAATACATATTGGCGCAACTAACGACACCAAGACAATCATTATTCTTCGTATAATTCCCTTCTGCTTTATAAAAGAAATCAACACGGCAACTCCGCATAAAACCGTTGCGGCAAAATTTGATATACAGATAAGAAGATTGGCTACCGATATATTGGCACCGTCATATAATATATTAAAATGATATCTGATAAAATAATTAAACGAATATTTAACGGATTCTACTATTTCCGTAATATACACATTTCCGGATTCCTTTTGTCCTTCGTATCCGTGAACAGTCAGTTCCGAAGTTGTAACTCCTATTGAAAGGCCTTGTGTATTATTTATTGCTCCCGTAACTTTCGTACTCAACACAAAAAGTATAACGCCGCAAATTAACATGGCAAAAGCTTTTCCAAAACGAATCCACCATTTTTTAATGTTGAATTCTTTACTTAAAAGTTCACAATACAACTGAACAAATAAACAGGCAATGGTAATGCAGATATTTGACTGATATCCTGATATTGCGAACATCATTGCAACAGATGCGGCAATAAATCCCCCAATTCCTCTGTCGTACCACCTCAAAGACAAAATCGCAAACGGAATACCTACCGCAAACAAAAACGAACCGTTGGGATATGACATAAAACAACCTACTATTGTACAACAGCTCATTAATGCTCCGACAACGGCTGACAAAGCCGCTGATTTTAATTTTAACGTATCAACGAGCAATATTGCCGATATTGAAAGAATGATAAGCGTTATAATTCCTGCTATCAGTCCGGGACCCCATACCGATATTAACGGACTGCATATGGACTGAAACCACCTGTATGTCTGAACTCCTGAATATTGTTCCCAAAGCATTGCTATATCATCATGATTGGCAAACTCATTTGTCAGAATAAAAAGATGTGTGAAAAGTCCTGCTGCAAATGCTGCTATACCCGCAATATGAGAATTCCTGTCCGTATGATTAATCTGTTTTTTTATTATTGTTTCTATAGAATCAATTTTAATCTCTTTCTTCATCACTGTTTCCATCCGTCTCTGTCAGCCTGTTCTTTTTTAAACAATCCGAATATTACTCCCCAACCGTATTCCCATAAAGTAACCCAGCAGGCAACAAAATGATAACACCAAGCCGGAAAATCTTTCTTTGTTCTGAAATATCCGATCAAAGTTTCAATAAATAAAGGGATTATCGTAACAGTATTTAATATAAAAAGTACAATTTTTCCTTTTCCCAAACTGCTCCAGGGATATTTTCTACCCTTGGAATCACTGAAATACAGAAAATCCTTAACTCTTCGGTTCTGTTTTTTTATAAACATTTTGGTATCTTTACAGAAAAGGTGAATAATTCCGTTTTTAACCTTAGCAACCTTAAGCGTTGAATCTTTTTGAAACAATTCCCAAAGAACATCAATATCAAAAAGATAATCGCCCTCAAAATTCTCAATAAGTTCTTTTCTTCTCATGCAAAATCCGTTGGCTCCGATGGTTGGAATCATCTTATCAAATCTGACCGCAAGATAATCTCCTCTGTCCTCTTCGTCATGTTTAACCTTTGTCCATGTTCCTGATATTCCGCTATATCTGTCATAATTACCCATAAAAAGGCAAAGAGGATCTCCCATTCCCAACATAGCTGTATACCGGTTAATTATTCCGTCGCCTTTCCTTGCTATAAAATACAACGGTTCCGATGCTACTATATCTTTTTCCTTAAACGGCTTCATCATCTGTGTCATCCATGAAGAATCCGGTATAATATTATCCGAATCAAGAAGACATACTATTTCTCCCTCTGCTTTTCTGACACCGACAGCTTTACCGGCTTCTGCTGTTCGAAGTTCATTATGTACTACCGTGATATTAATATCACCTTTTTCATTGTATTCCTTCAATTTTTCAAGTGATCCGTCTGTACTTCCGCCATCTGCAATAACTATCTCTATATCTTCATGAGGATAATCCTGTGCCAATATTGCATTCATATACTCATCAAGTGTTCTCATTATGTTTAATGTTGGTGTTACTATTGATATTTTCATTTTTTCTCTTTCCTCATATATAGCGAAAACTAATTATTAATAAAATTCTCTCGAACATTTATATTTATCAAATACCGTCAATAATTATACTTTATTAATATGTAAAGATTCAACTTATTTTCCCTATTCCTTAATATAAAAAAGTGTGCTAAAATACATAGCGGATTGTGTGTGTTCATGAGACATATAATCCAATAAATTTTAGGAGGAAACAACAATGTCATTAGTTACGACAACAGAAATGTTTAAGAAAGCATATGACGGCGGATATGCAGTCGGAGCTTTCAATGTTAACAACATGGAAATCGTTCAGGGTATCACAGAAGCAGCAGGAGAACTTAACAGCCCCGTTATTCTTCAGGTTTCTAAGGGAGCACGTGCATACGCTAACCACACATACCTTGTAAAATTAGTAGAGGCAGCAGCTATGGAAAATCCTCAGATTCCCATCGCTCTTCACCTTGATCACGGCGACAGCTTCGAGCTTTGTAAATCATGTATCGACGGTGGTTTCACATCAGTTATGATCGATGCATCTTCAAAGCCTTTTGATGAGAATATCGCATTAACAAAACAGGTTGTTGAATATGCTCACGCTCACGGCGTAGTAGTTGAGGCTGAACTTGGTACACTTGCCGGTATCGAAGACGAAGTTCAGGTTGAAGCAGGTAAAGAAGCATATACAAAGCCTGAAGAAGTAGAAGAATTCGTTGACAAGACCGGTTGTGATTCACTTGCAATTGCTATCGGTACTTCTCACGGTGCATACAAATTCACTGCTGATCAGTGTACAAGAAATGCTGACGGAATCCTTGTTCCCCCGCCTCTTCGTTTCGATGTTCTTGAAGAGTGCATCAAGAGACTTCCCGGATTCCCCATCGTTCTTCACGGATCATCTTCAGTTCCTCAGGAATTTGTTAAGATGGTTAACCAGTTCGGCGGCAACATGCCCGATGCTGTAGGTATCCCCGAAGAACAGCTTCGTCAGGCTGCTAAACTTGCTGTATGTAAGATTAACATTGACTCTGATATCCGTCTTGCTATGACAGGAAACATCAGAAAGTACTTTGCAGAGCATCCCGATCACTTTGATCCCAGACAGTATCTTAAACCTGCTCGTCAGGCTGTTAAGGACATGGTTGCTCACAAGATCGTTAACGTTCTTGGTTCAGACGGCAAGGCTTGATTAAATTAGTTATATAAATATTAAAATCCGGCGTTGTGTAACGCCGGATTTTTTTATCTCAATTCATCAGCCAGTTCTGACAATTTACGCAATCGATGATTTATTCCCGATTTGCTGATTTTATTTTGTATCATTTCACTTAATTCGTTTAAAGAGCTTTCGGGATTCTCAAGTCGAAGAATTGCTATCTCTCTCAAATTATCCGGTAATTTTTCAAGACCGTATCTGTCTCTTATTAATTCTATATCTGCCTTTTGTCTGCTTCCGGCATTAGCTGTCTTTATCAGATTGGCAGCCTCACAATTAACTTTTCTGTTTAAGCCGTTTCTGAAATCCTTCATGATTATTGTATTTTCCATATTCATAAGTGCTACATGAGCTCCCATTACATTAAGAAGATCAACAATGGACTGTCCTTCTTTTATATAGAGAACATACTGATTTTTTCTTATGGTCATTTTGGCATTAATATCAAAAGTTTCTATAAGCTTCTTAATTTGATTCAGTCGTTCTTCATAGGAACTTACAAATTCAAGATGATAACCTTTATCCGGATCGGTTATTGAACCGATACTCATAAAAACTGCCTGAAGATAAGCTCTTTTGCAGCATGATTGTTGAAGTAATCTTCCGTCTACCGACGCACTTCCTTTTTCATATTTAATACTCATCAGAATATTATCAACATCCGTCTTATTTAAGATATTAATAAAAAAACGGACTCTTGATCCGTTTTCTTCTGCCACCGGCTTAACGGCTATACCATATGTCTTTTTTAACAATATTTCTATTCGTTGTGATACATTTTCATGTTCTGTTGAGAAAAATATTTTTTCTTCTTCAACAAAACCTATGTTATTTAAATATCCGGCAATTTCTGCCAACATGCAATGCCTGGCAGTTGCCATACTTTTGAGCATTTCTTCTTTTACCTGTGTTGAAAACGACATAGCTTACTCCCATGCTATTTTAATGATATATCGCGATGACTTATGGTAATTCCATATTTGCCTCTGCCCTTCATTTTTTCATAAAGTTCATTGGCAAGAGTAACCGATCTGTGTTTTCCGCCGGTACATCCTATGCCTATTACCAATTGATGCTTTCCTTCTTTGATATATCCCGGAATAAGGAATTCCAGCATATCCGTAAGCTTATTCATAAACTCCTCTGTTTCCGGAAAACTTTTAACATATTCCTGAACATCTTTATCATTTCCTGTGTGAAATTTAAGTTCTTCAATATAAAACGGATTCGGAAGAAATCTGACATCATATACCAAATCCGCATCTGCCGGAATTCCGTATTTAAATCCAAATGACTCTATACGAACCATTAATGAATTATATTCTTCATTTTGAACAAAGATTTTATCCATTTCCTCTTTAAGTACTCTGGTAAGAAGATTGGACGTATCAAAGACATAATCGGATTTTTTCTTAATTCTTTTTAATATCTCACGTTCTTTCTTTATACCCTCTTCAATACTTCCGTCCATCGCAAGAGGATGCATTCTTCTGGACTCTTTATATCTCTTTATCAGTATCTTCTCTGAGGCATCCATGAAAATGATTTCATACGAATAACCCCTTTTCTTTATATCATCCAATGTCTTTTCTACATCGGCAAAATTCTGATCCGCTCTTACATCCAAGCCGAGAGCAACCTTTGTTATCTCACTGTTGGGAGTGTCTATAAGTTCTATAAATTTATCTATAAGAGGAATCGGAAGATTATCAACGCAATAAAAACCCATATCTTCCAGCATTTTCATTGCTGTTCTTTTGCCACCGCCACTCATTCCCGTTACTATAACAAATCTCATTACATTTTCCTCTGTATTTAACTAAAATCTCCCAAGAAAATCACTTCCGGTTCGAGTTTGATACCATCTTTTTTTAAAATAATATCTGTAACTTTATCCATGAGTTCTTTAATCTCATGTGCCCGTGCGCCGCCTTTATTTACTATGAAACCGGCATGCTTTTCACTTACATATGCCTGACCTATATGCTCGCCCTTTAAACCTGCATCACTTATCAGTTTTCCGGCAAAGTATCCTTCCGGTCTTTTAAAAGTGCTTCCTGCACTTGCATATTCCAAAGGCTGCTTTTCTCTTCTTTTCCGATTCAAGTCCTCCATTTTTTCTTTTATGGAATTCTGTGAACCCTTTTGAAGAATAAATCTCACAGCAAGAACAATTCCTTTTTTTGATTTCAAAATGCTGTTTCTGTATGAAAAATTCATATCGGTTACGGATACCGTCTCCACACGACATTTGCAATCTTCAATCCAAAGCACGCGTACACTTTCTACAATATCCTTCATTTCTCCGTCATAAGCACCGGCGTTCATTAGAATTGCACCGCCGACACAACCCGGTATTCCGGAAGCAAATTCCATTCCGGTAAATGAATCCTCATATGCCTTATAGGCAACCGAAGACAAATAATTACCACTTCCTGCCGCAAGACCGTTGGAAGTTTCATGAATAATTTCAAACTCCCCGATTAATTTCAGAATAACACCTTTATATCCATCATCACTTACAAGAAGATTACTGCCGTTACCCAGAACAAAATACGGATATTTCTCATTTTCCAACAGTTCTATTGTTTTTATTAAAGATTCTTCACTGCTTACATAAGCAAAATATTCCGCAGGTCCTCCAACCTTAAAGGTAGTATGCATGCTCATCGGCTCATTTTGCAGAACATTTTCTTCTCCGAGCAGTTTATAGAGTTTTTCTAACATAAATTTCGTATTCCATTCAGAAATTTTATTATGATACTTTACAATATCAATTTGGCTGCTCCATATATTCCCGCATCATTTCCTAATGTTGCCAATTTAAAGGATGCTTCTCTGCTGCCAATAAATGCATATTTTTTATATGGCTCTTCAACATATTTGAGAAGAATCTCTCCTGCCTTGGATACGCCTCCGCCGATTACAAACACCTCCGGATTTACCGTACATGCAACTGCAGCAAGACCTTTTCCAAGATACTCACCAAACAGAACCGCTATTTCCTCTGCAACGGCATCTCCCTGCTTTACCGCATCCCAAACCAGTTTGGCATTAAGCTCTTTCCCCCGTAAAATACTATCCTTGTTATCTTTTGCAAGCCTTCTTACAGCAAGCCTTGTTATACCTGTTGCAGATGCGTATTGTTCAAGGCATCCTTTATTTCCGCATCCGCAGAATTCTTCCTCTTTATCTTCAACGTGAATATGTCCGATCTCTCCGCCTGCTCCTGTAGAACCGGCAAGAATTTTACTGTCAATAATTATTCCACCGCCTACACCTGTACCGAGAGTGACAGCAACCATATTGCTATATCCCTGACCGCCGCCTTTCCACATTTCTCCGAGAGCGGCAACATTAGCATCATTTCCGGCTTCAACGTTTATTCCATCAAGAAGATCCGACAAAATACTTTTTATTGACATTACTCCCCAGCCGAGATTCACAGCCTTATATATTGTACCTTTTCCGTCTACCGGTCCGGGAACACCGATTCCGACACCTTTGATGTCTTCTTTCTTCATACCTTTTTCATTCATTTTATTCTTAATGGAATCTGCAATATCAGGAAGAATTTTTTCTCCGGAATTTTCTTTTCTTGTGGGAATTTCCCATTTCTCCACAACCTCACCATCCGTATTGAAATATCCGATTTTTACAGTGGTTCCGCCAAGATCTACACCAAATATGTATGACATACTATTCCTCCGCATTAATTCTCGTCTTCATTTTTCATAAGGTTTTGCTGAACTCTCTTATAAAGTTCCTGTGCTGCATTATATCCCATCTTCTTCTGTCTGTGATTTACAGCTGCCGATTCGCAGATAACGGCAAGATTACGTCCGGGTCTTATAGGTATTGAATGACATGTAACCTTATTACCAAGGAATTCGATATATTCCTCTTCCATTCCGAGACGATCGTATTCTTTATCCTTTGACCATTCTTCAAGTTTAATAACAAGATCTATTTCCTGATCTTCTTTTACGGAAGAAACACCGAACAAAGCCTTAACATCAACTATTCCGATACCTCTTAATTCAATAAAGTGTTTTGTTACTTCAGGAGCTTTACCGATAAGTACTTCTTCGGAAACCTTTCTGATTTCAACAACATCATCGGTAACCAAACGATGACCTCTCTTGATAAGTTCCAAAGCTGCCTCCGACTTACCGATTCCGCTCTCACCGGTAATAAGAACACCTTCGCCGTAAATATCTACAAGTACACCGTGAACAGTAATACACGGAGCAAGTTTGGCATTAAGCCATCTGATTACCTCTGCCATAAATGCTGAAGTTGCCTTTGAAGTACAAAGAAGAGGTACACCGTATTTTTCCGCAGTTTTCATAAAAATCGGGTCGGGTTGAAGATCTCTGCAGAATACAATACCCGGAGTAGGATGATTGAGGAGCTGACTGTAAATCTCCTGTTTTCTATCATCATCCAGATTTTCCATATATGTATATTCCACAAAACCGATTATCTGAAGTCTGGTAGATTCATAATGTTCAAAATATCCCGCCATCTGAAGAGCAGGTCTGTTAATATCAGGCTGATTAATTTTTATCTTGCTGATATCGATGTCAGGTGTAAGATTTGTTAATCTCATTTTGTCAATAAGTCTTTGTAAACTGATACTTGCCATATTTCCTCCTAACCGGATCCGGCTTTTCATTCTTTCAGCCGTTCCCTACATCATTTGATTATATCACTAAATTCATTTTATTTTTCATCCCTGAAAAAATTATAAAGACTCTTAGCCGCATTTTCAGGCAATCCGGCTTTGTCTTTCAGTTCTTCTACGGTCGCATTTTTTATTTCTTCTATCGATGAAAACGCTCTCATAAGTGCCTGCCGTCTGGAACTTCCTATTCCCGGTATATCATCAAGAACCGAGTGAACCTGTTCCTTTGTTCGGAGAGACCTGTGATATTCTATCGCAAATCGATGAGCTTCATCCTGAACTCTGGTAACCAGCTTAAAACCCTCGCTTCTTGTATCTATCGGCATTTCTATATTGTTATAATAAATACCTCTTGTTCTGTGATTATCATCTTTTACCATGCCACAGACGGGAACATTTATCCCCGTTTCTTTCATTACTTCTAACGCTATATTTACCTGACCTTTTCCGCCATCCATAAGAATAAGATCCGGCAACTTAGTAAATCCTTTATTATCTTCACCTTCGTGTCTCTTATCGTGCGTCAATCTTCTTGTAAGAGCCTCTTTCATGCAAGCATAATCATCCGGACCTGTTACGGATTTAATCTTAAATTTTCTGTAATCGCTTTTCTTTGGCTTTCCGTTTTCAAATACAACCATCGAAGCAACATTTTCAAATCCACTTATATTTGAAATATCAAAAGCTTCCATTCTGTGTATGTTTTTTAATCCCAGCAAATTCTCTAATTCCCTCACAGCTCCGGTTGTTCTTGCTTCTTCTCTCTTATACTTATCTTTATCCTGTTTCAGAATAATACGTGCATTTTCGTTGGCAAGTTCAAGAAGTTTCTCTTTTTGACCTATCTTGGGACTTATTAAATGTACTTTTCCGCCTCTTTTATTACTCAGATATTCTTCTATTATGTCTTTTCCTTCTATTTCACACGGAATCATTATTGTAGTCGGTAAAAATGGTGTACCGCCGTAAAACTGTTTAATAAAACAATCCGTTACTTCAGGTAGACTAATCACATTTTTCATAAAATAATGTTCTCTTCCGGTCATCCGTCCGTTTCGAACAAAGAAAATCTGCGCAACCGCATCATTTCCGTCTATCGCTATTCCGACTATATCTTTATCCCCCAGTCCGGAATCTTCTATCTTTTGTTTCTGACTTATATAATTAATGCTATCTATTAAATCCCTCAGTCTTCCGGCCTCTTCATATTCCATATTATTCGAAGCATTTATCATTTTGGATTTAATTTCTTTCAAAATTAATGTGGTATTGCCGTTCAAAAAATCTACAGCAGTCATAATATTTTCCCTGTATTGTTCTAAACTTATCCTATTCATACAAGGTGCCGAACATTTACCTATATGATAATTCAGACATTCTCTTTCTATGGCGGATTTATCGGCCAAATTATGCGAACAGGTTCTGAAACCAAAATATTCATTTAGAAAATCTACAACAACATTTACTTTTTCTCCGCTACTGAATGGTCCGTAATATTTTGCCCTATCACGCGATACCTTCCTGGTAATCATTATTCTGGGATAATGCTCCTGAAGTGTCACTTTAATATATGGATATGTCTTATCATCCATAAGCATTGTATTGTATTTCGGGCGATATTCTTTAATAAGATTATTTTCAAGAACCAGCGCCTCCAATTCCGAATCGGTAACAATATACTCAAATCTGTCTATAAGACTGACCATTTTATCTATTTTGGGGCCTCGTCCTATATATTCGCGAAAATAAGACCGTACCCTGTTATACAGGTTTACGGCCTTACCTACATAAATAATCGTGTCGTTACAGTCGTGCATAAGATATACGCCCGGCTGTTTTGGCAACTTATCAAGTTCAGATTTAAAACGTTCTTTATTTATCTTCGGATTCCTCGTCTTTGTATATTCTTCCGCTTAAAATCTTTTTAAAATCATCATTCATTTCTTTTTCGGCTCTTTCCAGCTCTTCATCCAACTTAGTTTCTTCTTCATTTTTTTTGCCAATAGAACCATAATTGACCGAATTACTTCCGTTAGTCTGCTCATTTGACATTTCTTCAGATGATTTTTCTATGGATTTATTCTCTTCATCATTATTATCGGATTTTTTTTCGCCTTTAACCTCTTCGGAATTTTTTATTTCCTCGGGAGTTGTCTTCTTTTCTCCCGAAGGCATAGTAACTGTCTTCTTCTCCGGAGCCGGAAGACCTTTTTCTCTGCAGTAAATCTGCATAAATTCAAATCCGGTAATGGTTTCTTTTTCAATCAAATAATCCGCTATTTTATCCATTACCTGCCTGTTCTCACTAAGAAGCTTCTTGGCTTCCGAATATGAGACTTTAAGAATCTTCATTACTTCTTCATCTATCTGAGCTGCTGTTGCATCACCGCAATTCATAACAGCTCGTTGATCAAGATATTGACTCTCTACCGATTCAAGACCGATAAGACCGAATTTCTCACTCATACCGAATCTTGTAACCATTGCTCTTGCTATCTTTGTAGCCTTTTCTATATCATTGGAAGCACCTGTTGTTACCGTATCAAATACAATTTCTTCAGCTGCACGACCACCGAGGAGACTTACAAGTTCAGCCTCAAGTTCATCCTTGGTCTGTGTAAATTTTTCTTCTTCGGGATAACTTAACACATATCCCAAAGCTCCCATTGTACGAGGCACAATTGTAATCTTCTGAACAGGTTCGCTATTCTTTTGAAGTGCACTGATAAGAGCATGTCCGACTTCATGATATGTAACAATCTTTCTTTCCTTAGGTGAAAGAATCTTATCCTTCTTTTCTTTACCCATGCTGACAAGTTCTACCGCTTCAAGAAGATCTTTCTGACATACAAGCGATCTGCCCTTTTTAACTGCGAGAATAGCAGCTTCGTTAATCATATTTGCAAGATCTGCACCCACCGCACCAACAGTTGCAAGTGCAATTCCTTCAAGATCAACCGTTTCATCCATAAGAACATTTTTGGCATGAACTTTTAATATCTCTATTCTTCCCTTTAAATCCGGCTCCTCAACTATTATTCGTCTATCGAAACGACCGGGTCTTAATAACGCTTTATCAAGAATTTCAGGACGGTTGGTTGCGGCAAGAATTATGATACCCTTTTTCGCATCAAATCCATCCATCTCGGAAAGTAACTGATTAAGAGTTTGTTCTCTTTCTTCATTTCCACCGCCATATTTGGAATCACGGCTTCTTCCGATAGCATCAATCTCGTCAATAAAAATAATACACGGAGCATTTTTCTCTGCTTCCTTAAAAAGATCTCGTACTCTTGATGCACCGACACCTACATAAAGTTCTATAAAATCTGAACCTGCAAGAGAAAAAAACGGAACCTTGGCTTCTCCTGCAACAGCTTTGGCAAGCAAAGTTTTACCTGTTCCGGGAGGGCCCACAAGAAGCGCGCCTTTAGGTAACTTTGCACCGATTTTTGAATATTTATCGGGATTATGAAGAAAATCTACTACTTCAACAAGCGATTCCTTGGCTTCATCTTCACCGGCTACATCCTTAAATGTAACACCGGTTTCTTTTTCACCGTATACCTTGGCATTACTTTTTCCAACGCCCATTCCCATTCCGCCTGATTTTGAAACTCTTTTGAAAATAAATCCGATTATTATCCAGAACAAAACAAGAGGTAATACATATGTCACAATAATCGAAATAATTACACTGGATCCGTCTTCTACAGTACCTTTAACTTCTACTCCGTTCTCCAGCATCATTAACGTAATGGTTTCATAATTTTCTATTATTGCAGTATAATAAGTCTTCTTTCCACTGGTAAGTAAAGTATAATAATAATCCAATTCACTTCCTGTTTCTTCTTCTTTCGGAGTGATGATTAATCTGTCGGAATCAATAACAACACTTTCAATCTGTCCGCTCTTCACCATTTCTTCAAATTGATTCCAGCTTAATTCCTCTGTTTTGCTTGAATTACTTAATTTCATAATATATGTAATTCCCAGCAAAGCCATAATGGTTACTATTGCGCAAATCAAAAATACAGGAGCGCCTCCCGGTTTTCTGTTTCCTCCGTTATTGCCTCCTCCACCGGATCCGGAATTACCACCGTTATTGTTGTTATTATTATTATTATTTCCGTTTTCTTCAATTCTCTTCAAAATATTCATCTGGACACTACCTGTTTTTATACTTTCAACCTTAATAAAAATTTATGAATGATATAATTTTTTTGTCTGATACACAGGTTCACTGGTTACATTAATACCCAGCTTTCTAAATACATTCATATCAACCTGCGACAAAATAACACTACTGTGAACATCGCTTCCTCTCAAATTATGAAGCTGATTTAAAGCAAGTCTTGCATTTTCATCAGTTGAAGCACTTATTGACAATGCCAGCAGCACTTCGTCTGTATGTAATCTGGGATTACGGTTACCCAAATATTTTACTTTTAATTCCTGAATGGGATTAATCGTACTTGGTATAATAAGAAGAACGTCATCTTCTAAATTGGCAAGTGATTTAAGTGCATTTAAAAGCATCGCCGAAGAAGCACCCAAAAGTTCACTTGTCTTTCCGGTAATTATTCTCCCGTCGGGAAGTTCAATAGCTGCTGCGGGTTCACCTGTTGCCTCTGCTTTAACTTTTGCAACACTTATGACCGGTCTGTCGTCCACCGTAATTCCGGCCTGTTTCATAAGCAATTCAATCTTCTGTGCCTGAACCTCATCTGTATTGCCCATTCTGGCCTGACATAAGGCGTTGTAATATCTTCTTATAATTTCCTGGCAAGAGGCATTTTTACAAACATCATCATCTACAATACCAAATCCCGCCATATTAACTCCCATGTCGGTCGGCGATTTATAAGGAGATTCTCCCATAATCTTTTCAAACATAGCGTTAAGCACGGGAAATACTTCTACATCTCTGTTATAATTGACCGTCTTATCTCCATATGCATCAAGATGAAACGGATCTATCATATTAACGTCATTTAAATCAGAGGTTGCTGCTTCGTATGCAAGGTTAACAGGATGTTTTAAAGGCAGATTCCAAATTGGGAATGTCTCATATTTTGCATATCCTGCTTTTATTCCTCTTTTAAATTCATGATACAGCTGAGAAAGACATGTAGCCATTTTTCCGGAACCGGGTCCCGGCGCGGTTACTACAACAAGACTTCTTGTCGTTTCTATATATTCATTTTTTCCAAAGCCGTCATCACTGACTATGTAAGGTATATTACTTGGATAACCATCTATTCTGTAATGTCTGTATACCTTTATTCCCAAACTCTCCAATTTCTTCTGGTAAGAAACACAGCTGGATTGTCCTTCGAATTGTGCCAAAACTACACTTCCGACATAAAGACCGTATCCTCGGAACGCATCTATCAGACGTAGCACATCCATGTCATAAGTAATACCTAAATCACCTCTGACTTTGTTTTTCTCTATATCTTTTGAATTGATAACAATAACTATCTCTGCATCATCTTTTAATTGCGAAAGCATATTAACCTTACTGTCGGGCTTAAATCCCGGAAGAACTCTGGATGCGTGAAAATCATCAAACAATTTCCCACCAAATTCCAGATAAAGCTTTCCTCCAAAAAAATCTATTCGTTCTTTAATTTTCTCAGACTGCATTCTGAGATATTTATCATTATCAAATCCCTGTTTTATCATTTTTTATCGCCTGCTTATTGAAACAAATTATTGTTATTATCTCCCTCATTGTTATTACCGCCATCATAGGGAGTAAATGTACCGTTATATGAATTATTGTTACTTCCACCGTCATAAGGAGTAAACATGCTGTCGGAATTATTATTCAAACTTCCGCTTTCTCCAAATGAGCCATATGTATTATTGTTGGTATTACTTGTTCCATCGTAAGGAGTCCAGGTATTATTGTTGGTATTGCTTGTTCCGTCGTAAGGAGTCCAGGTATTATTGCCGGTATTGCTTGTTCCGTCGTAGGGAGTCCAGGTACTATTACCGGTATTGCT
The DNA here is from genome assembly GCA_045639745.1 of Lachnospiraceae bacterium. GTDB lineage: Bacteria > Bacillota > Clostridia > Lachnospirales > Lachnospiraceae > NK4A136. Next base: position 40,294 of record JAZUDQ010000018.1, read on the forward strand.
TGTTCCGTCGTAGGGAGTCCAGGTATTACTATTATCATTATTATTGTTATTAAAATTATTATTGTAATTAGTACTGTTATTATACGCACCGGTTGAAGAATTTCCGTAAAAACCGGATGTACTTGATTTCTTTGAATTATTTATTTTAGCTATTAACAAAATAATAGCAATAAGAAGGAGTATCATTCCGATTGCAAATTCAATCTTTATAGCTTTGGAATTAATTTCCTCAATAATATAAGGACATAAATATGTTGAAATTTCAGATTCTGTCATACCGATTTCTCTTAAATAACTTTCGGCAAGACCTCTCTCTTCCAAAGTCATTGCTCTGAATTTTCCGTCTATAGAAAGTGTTGTTTTACAATAATCTTTGTAATCAGCAGGTTCGTTAATCCAGTCATAATACCAATCATTATTTTCTTCTATCATTTGATTGGGAATATTTCCGGACTTGGTGAAAAGTCCGACAAACTCTTCCAAATAACTGTCATTATTCTCTACTGTTATACGGGGAACCAAATATCCCGCACCTGATTCATACGATCCGGTTTCCACTCCGTATCGTGTTGTAGTCGTTGTTTCTGTATAAAAAACATCATAAATAGTCTGTATTTCCGTCTTAATGTGTGAGCCTTCTCCAATAGAATCCCAATTATTGTAATCATAAATATCAACTGCAGGTTTAAACAAAGTAATCATTCCCGGCAAAGATATAACAAAACATATTATTGCTAATACAAACAGTGTTACAACTGCCGATCCGTTCCTATTTCTTCTCATTTTTTTTAATTTCCTCCTTTATTCGGTTATTTGCCTCTTTATAGTCACTAAATAATATTGTGTGTATTCCTAGTTTTTCTGCCGCTTCTACATTCTTAATCCTGTCATCTATAAATATTGACTCTTCAGCCTTAAGATTATATTTTTTAAGCATATATATATATATATTCGGATCCGGTTTTGACATCTTAACAATTGAAGATACCACTACTCCGTCAACAAGGTGAGTAAATCCGAATTTTCGTGCATCATGTTCCTTAAACATTGTTTCAGGATAATTCGTCAACAGATATATTTTATATCCTTCTTTTTTTAGAGAAGATATCCATGGAATCGTATAAGAATACGTCTCAACAATATCCGTCAGATTGTCAAAAAATAACTGTGCTTCTTTTTTATATTCCGGCACAGCATTCTTCATCTGCGCAATTATTGCTTCTTCTTTTTCGACACCAAGATCAAGTTTATCCCACAGTTCATTTTCAACTATTCGCTCCTCTATCGCCCGAATCGCCTGCTGACAAAACCCCAGTTCTTTCATATATTCATGATATCGAAAATCTACCAAAACATTTCCGATATCAAAAATCACATTTTTAATCATTCCCAATAAAACCTTTTTTATTTCTTAATTCTTGAAATAATATATTTACATATGGGATTACCCATTGATGAAAACTTTTCCTCATATTCCGTCATAACATTTCCGACCATCATTTCCTCATTGTTATGAAGATCATATGTTACGAAATCTTCCTTCCAATTACTTTCTTCCAATTCCGCTTCCGCGAAATCAAACAAAGCTCTGTTATCCGTTTTAAATTCTATTACTCCGTCTTTTTTCAGAATTTTATCATATCTGTCCAGAAATGCTCTGCTGGGAAGTCTCCTCTTGGCATGTCTGTCCTTTGGCCATGGGTCGGAAAAATTCAGATATATGCGATCTACTTCTTCCGTATCAAATACTTCTTCAATTTCTTCCGCATCCATTCTTATGAATCTGACGTTATCAAGAGGTTCTTCTTCCATTTTCTGAATCGCCCTTAACAAAACAGTGGAATATTTTTCTATTCCTATATAATTGATATCCGGATTCTGTCTTGCCAGTTCCATAATAAATTGTCCTTTACCCATTCCTATCTCCACTCGTAAAGGATTGTTATTGCCGAACATATCACGCCATTTACCTTTATATTCCTTCGGTTCATGAATAACATATTGATTTTCAGCTATTACTTCCCTTGAACCGGTTACATTTCTAAGACGCATTTTTTCATTCCTGTCTTTTTAACATATTTTCCCACAATAATTAATTATCATACACTACTTGTGTCAATTTGTCTTGCATAAAATACAGTAAAAATAAAAAAATGTAATAAAACAGGCAAACTTGACAAACCCCCGTATAGATAATATTCTTTCAATGGAGTTTTTACATTTTTAGATTTATTTGAAATGTTTCTGTTATTGTTATGAAAAGTAAGGAATTATCTGTATTAATATATAGTTGCATTAAAAATTCGGACAGCCGTATTCTTTATCTCTTCAAGCCGGAATATGGGATGCTGCTTTTTTAAAAGAAAATATACATAAGGAATGGACCCCTTGGGATTTTGAAAAAAAAGGATCTATGGAAATACAATCCGATCAACCTATTCTTGGTTCGAAACAATATGAATTTCCTTTCATCGAAGGTGTAAGAAAAGGAAAATGGTTACAACAGGGTGCGGAATTTTTATTAAGATGCGGAATAACTCCCGATTATACAAAGCGTCCGATTATGAGTAATTTTGAAACTTCATGGGCTTACTTTAAAGGTGGACTTCTTGATATAAATCCCGGATTAATCCAAAAAACTCAGAATTTCTTCAACAAATTTAAACATTAAATAATATAGGCAGGGATAAAGTCATGAAAAAAAAATATGTCAATGTATTACTGTGTACTATTTCGGCAGTCGTTTTATTCGGTTGCGGTAAAAATAGTATTGATAATCCGGTTAATTCGATTTCAAACGATTTATCAACGAACACTTCGGATGTTTCATTATCTTCCAATGAGATAACACCTATAGAAATAGTAATTAATAATGATGACAGAACCAATCTTTATGAACTTGAAAATACAGTAGTATTTGATGGCTTTGTATGCTCCGGCTCCGGCAATGATCAGAACGGTTATGAATTCACCGAAGAATTTCTCGATGCACTTGTTCCCGGTTCGGTTATAGAAATAGAATACAAAAGCGAAGACGGAAGATTATGGTTGGTTTTTCCGTTTTCCGATAACGGCTGGATAAGAGTCGGCATGGACGACACATACACAAATGAGTCCATGACAACTGCTCAGATTAAGTATGAACAGATTGCGGCCCTTCTTGGCGACGATAAAAGTAAATGGGGTTCTATTCTTCAATGTGAATCCGAGACTCCTTGGAGTGTTGCAAGAATAATGGTTGGTACTCCCGTATCCGAACCGTCGGTTGTCTACAGGCAAAGAGAAGATTTTACCGATTTTGTGTGCACCGGAGAGGCCGAAGAATTAAATGGTTTTCCTTTTTCTCAGGAAATTCTCGATTCGCTTATCCCGGGAACGGTTCTTCGCATAGATTATACCAGTGATGACAATTCTCTATGGATTGCCAATACATTTAACCCGATCGAAAGTGACGATCCCGAGGTTGAACCTGTAATACCGGATCCCGTTTTAATTAACGGAGAAGAAGATATTGTTTATGAAGAAGGATGCTGCTATATCAGTTACGAAACTCTCCTTTCAAAATTCGGCAAAGACAAAACAAAATGGGGCGAAAACCTTATGTGTTCCTCTTCCTCATCATGGTCCGTTTCAAATGTCAGTGTAGGATTTATCGGATACAACGCTCCTCATGTACGTGGATTATATGAATTTGAAAATTTTGTTGCAGAAGGTGTAGACGATCGTTCATCAGGTTTTGAAATGACTGATGAGTTTCGGGCAAGAATAGTTCCCGGATGTGTAATCGTTATTAAATATGAAAGTGAAGATGATTCTATGTGGATTGATTTTCCTTGGGCAGATGACGGATTCATGCGTTGCGGTGTCGATGATTCCATAAGAGACTACGGCACCTGCTATGTAACATACGATATGTTGGTCAACGGTTACAACGAAGATGTTTCAACTTGGGGAGATTATATTGCTTGCGAATCACATAAAGATTGGTCGGTAACGGCTCTGTACATAGGTATGACCGATGAACAGTACCCTCCTGTAGAAGAAGATACTACCACCGACCCTTATCAATAACATCTAATTTTTCATAATTATTTTCATTCCAAATTATGGCTGTCAGGAGACCGTTATTCATTCCGCCTGTCAAAACCGTACATTCGGATAATATCGCTATATCAGCAAGGTAATCTCTTAAAGATTCGGCCTTGCTGATTTTTTTATCGACAAGTGCTATATTTACAGCTTTATTTACATCATAGTCCCTTACTCTTTCGCAAACCTGATATTTTGCCTCCGGAAAGTACTTCAATACTTTATTTAATGTCTCTTCTTCTTCGGTTTTAACATATATATTTTCCAAAGAATATTCCTTTATTGTGGATTTAAGATTATCTACAATCTCTTCAACTGAAGCTTGTGCAAAGTGTCCGGATATATGAGTAGACATATCTGTTCCTCTGAGACAAAGACCAAGAAGCCTGTTCGATGATGTAATATCCAGCTGTTTCTTAACATCTTCAATATATGATGTCATATAACTGTTAAAGGGAATCAACTTTGTCATTTCGCATCTTTTTTGAAGAACATCTTCTTTCATTGTTAATACATCATCATACATAGTATTATCTGCACCACAAGATAAAACTACATTTTTGCTTTTATATACTTCCTCTAACGAATACCTTCTACCCGTTTTTTCATCAAACGGCTGTTCAAAAAAATATTCCCAAACATTCTTTGTTCCGTTAAACCCATCCTCTTCATAGTACATGGTCTCATAATTTTCCATATCTATTACGGGAATCCAACCTTTTTTCTTGGCGTACATCATATATCCGAGAAAATACTGATAATCTGCAAGAAATCCTGTTGCGGGCGGATACAATCTGATTACATAAAATGTAACATCCGGATTAAGAGATCCAAAACTTTTCTTCTGCTCCGGCATTCGTAATTTCTTGTATGTATCCCACATTTTGACTACTATATTAAAGACCCATCTGGGCGCTTTTCTTTTTACCCAGTTTTTAAGTTTTTCCATTATTATATATTCTTTCTTTTTATTATTTCTTGATTTTAACTAATGCCCATTTTACAGACTCTTTAAATGATGAACTGATAAAATACATAACCAAATATGATATTCCGGGTATTATTAAACAAATCAGTGCTTTAATTGTTATTTCACTGAAAACATTATTATAATTGATACACCTGACCGAAACTGTTACCAGTACTCCTATAATTAATGATATTAACGCATAAATTACTTCATCTTTATAAAACCTAAAAATATATTTTAATCCAAAATAATTTTTAAACAATACATATCCCGTAAACAGGTAGTTAATAAAGAATACCGAAATAATCGTAGCAACAATTACACCTGTTATCCCGAAATAATAACCAAGCAATATATTAAGAAGAAGATTCGTAACCGCTTCTCCCGCATATATCCATTTACATTTCCACCAGGTTCCGGTTGCCGAAATATATGCTCCTATGGAATCTGTCATTTTCATTAAATAAAAATAAACCGCAAAAAGCAATACCGTTCCTGTTGAAAGAAGCTTATCCTCTCCCATCCATATTTTCATAAACGGCTGAAATAATATCCACAAACATACGGAACACCATCCGGCTATAACTATATACAAAATATGAATTTTTTTCATATCTTCAAAATTTTTTTCTGTATTCTCCAGCACCACAGAATTACCTATACCAGCCTGCATTGATGAAAAAAATATGGCCAATATGGCGGTAAGTGCATTTATTATATAAAAATAATTATTATAATGAGCTTGAACGACCAGTCCTAAAAAAGCGGAAATAATAATACTGTCAAACGCATTTCTCGAAGAAAAAGCAAATTTCTGAAATAATAATCCGGAAACCTGTTTCTTTATGGCAGACTTTTCTTCCTTGTCCACTTCTCCTTTTGGTACATATTCAGGATATTTTTTTTTAGCATACCCGGCTGTAAAAATATTAACCGTTAAATCTGTTAACGGCAACATCACAGCATATATATAATATTCTTTTATAGTAATAATAACAACTATCTGAGCGATGTACATTATGAGATAAAATGCCGTCATTATATTATCACAGATGTCATTTCTCTGAATTGCTCTTAATATACTAATTCTGTACGTAAGAGCCCAATATGCCAGCACAGTATCTGCAAGATAAACAAGGTACAATGAATAAATATTAATATCCGAAGGGACAGCATCTTTAATAAAAAACGGTAATAGCGGGGTAATCACAATACCGATAACAAGCACAATTAAACCTATTATCATATATATTTTTTTATATAGATTTAATAGTGCACAAACCCGTTCATTGTCACCTTTGGCAATCGGCTCATACATACAATATACAACTGCACTTCCAAATCCCAGTTCCGCCAAATTAAGCATCATTATGATAGATGAAAAAAGACTCCCGAGACCAACATAAGAATCTCCCATTTTAACGGTCATCAGGGTTCTGATAATAAACGGACACAATAAAATAACAACTTTGTTAATTAAGCCCCATATTGTATTTCTTACGGTATTTTTTGCTCTGTCTATTTTCATACTCTTTCTGTATCGGTATTAAATTCCTCTCCTTCAACACACTTAAAATCATCTAAAGTAATTTTTGAATCCTTGCTATACAACGTTAGGTATTTTTTCCATCCGTAATAGGCAGCCCACCAGGAATATGAACTCGGAGGTCCCATAATATAATCACATTTGGCTAAAATATACAAATCATTTATTTTTTTTGCCGGACCTTTAATTGCATCAACTTCATCAAAATGATTTATTTCTACAAATTCATTGGAAACAAGAACAAATCTTATCTTTTTACCGGTATTTTCACATAACATTTTCATATATCTTAAATATTCTTCATCGGTAAAATAATATTTCCCATTTTCCCAGGTGATATAATCACCGCGTCTCATATGAATCCCGACAGTTACTGCGTCAACATTATAAATATTAGATTTGCACCATTCTTCTATTTCGTTATTTATATCTTCTCGCGGTCTGAAAAATTCTGTTATTTTGTCATGATGCTTAAATAAAGATTGATAATCTCTGTAATACCAACTGTCAATAATATATTTTTTTTCAGGATTTTTTTTCATTTCTTCACATTTTAAAAGCTGTTCGGCTACTTGCTGATTCTTGTTAAGCTTTAATCTTTTATGCCTATGAAAAAAATGATGATATGCTGCGTATGGTAAATGAATCTTACAGAAATCTATATTCTCATCTTTGATAAGTTTAAAATATTCGGATGTTTCTTTCCAAAAATAATGATAAACCTTCTGATTAGTTTCTATTCCCGTTCCATATACATGTGCAAATAAAATAATTCTGTTACACAATTGTCCATCCATATTGGTAATAACAATCATATAATTCTGTTTCCTTAATTTATTATTTAAATATCTTCTTGAAAATTTTTTTAACTATAGCAATTATGTATGGATCCTGTACTTTATATATAGCTTTGGCAATTTCCTTATTTTCTTCCAAAAATTCAAACTTACATTTTTCATAATTTTGATTAAGTGTGTTTTCAAAAAGGTTTTTAATGGATTCCCCTGTATTGGAAGCATCCGCTCCAAAACCAATATTTATCGATCTGCAAACTCTTGGATATATGGTCAACATATTGTTATTATATAAATAAAACAGCCACCTTGCAGCCCATGCATCCAGTTCGCCTTTGTGTTGTTTAATAAGCTGTGTCTCCAAGCCTTTTTCGAGATGAGAAAATCCGTATCTTCTTTTTTTATCCTTAAGGTATTTATCAAAATCGTTAAGTTCCCAATCAACTTCTTCCCATCTGTCTTTCCATGTTCCCCATCCCCAGCAATCACCTTTTGATACTGCATATATATCTTTTTCATATTTGTCGAGTATTTTTAAAGGCATTGTATATGCACTTATTTCTCCGTATCTGCGATCTTTTTCATAAAAATCCAGTGCATCATTCATAAATTCCAGAAAATCCTTTGAAAGCACCAAATCGTCTTCAACAACTATTATTTTACCGTATTCTTCTATTATCTTAGTTACTCCTCCGGTTATTGAACTTGCAAGGCCAATATTTTTTTCCTGCTCAATAACTTTATATGATTTAAAATTATCGGAATCATCAAAAGAATGTATATATTCTCTGACCTTAAGAACTTTTTCTTTATCGGAATCTCCCTTATAACCATCAGAAAATACTATCACATCGGTTTCTTTTGCTCCAATATTTTCAGCCAATGATGTTAAGCATTTTTCTGCATAATCTTTTCTTTTATATACAAAAATCGCTACCGGTGCTTTAGACATTTTCTTCTCCTTTATTTATTATCAATTTCATATCAATTTCATCTTTTTTGAACAAACAATTTACCTGCCACACCGTATAAGGAAGTAATGCAATCTTTAAAAGCTTACGCCATAAAGGAATAGCATCTCCTTTATTCCATAAAAGGACTTTGTTTCTGTCTTTAAATGATTTTTTCCAGTTGTATTTTTTCTCAAGCATATTTCTTATATCATAAATCTTTGTTAAATACAGATAATAAATATAACGAATCAATTCTTCATCATATCTTCCGCTCCAAATATGAAGACCGATATCAATCTTTTCTTCTTCGTAAAATGATAAATTCTGAAAATGATAAAAAATCAAATTATAAATATCTGATGTTTTTTTATTCTTTATTTTATTATAATCTTCTGTACAATATGAGGAAAGATTCCACGGTGCCACACCGGCCCCCTCATTTTTAATAACATTGATTATATTATATTTATCCTGCCATAAATCCAAATACTTCTGATCTCCAAATGTTCCGTTACTGTTATCAGACGTACAACATTCAAAACAGTCTTCTTTCCATTCCCTCAGAACAGCCATTCCTTCCTCATTATTCAAAAAAGAATTAAACTGAACACAATATTTGCCACTAAGCTTTTCTATCAAGGAATTTTTAAAACACTTTCTGTATCTGTGTTCAATTATCTGAACAGAACAATCTTTATCCGTCATTTCGTCTACAAGAATATTAGGATTATCAAAAAACATCAAATCCGCATCTATATATGTACAATTGGTTAATCCATATAACTCTATTGCCTTAAAAATAACAAACGGTGTCATAGACCAACAAAATTCCGCTTTAGTTCTCTCATTTCGTATTAACTCAATTTTTTTATCAATAACATCGTCTATAAAAATAATAACCGTATTATTTATTTGTATTTTGGATAATATATCATACGAATTACGATCAAAAGCAAATATATAAAGATTGTAATTATCACACACTTTTGCAAGAGATTCGGCCATTACTATACCTTTATCAAGGTAATAAGAATCAAACAATGTACAATAATTATAATGACTTAATTTTTCCATTATTTTCTTTAATCCTTTTTAATATCTGTTCCTACTGTTTCACCTTTATCTTCTTATTTTAAATCAACTACTACCAATTCAGGTGGATTATATAATCTCGGAATTAGAGTAGTTTCCTTGGCCAGACCTCTTGATACAATTAGAACCGATCCGTTAGATAAATTATAATATCCGCCACAATGATCAGGGAAAAGACCTTCATTCGGAGTATATATACCGTTGACCAGTCCGGGTATTCTCCATTGACCTCCATGCATATGGCCTGCCAAAACAAGATCAAAGTCATACTTAATAAAATTAGCCGTATCATTGGAACGATGAGACAGTAAAATAGAAAATACATCATCCTTTAGCTCCGATACAGCATTTTCATATTGTCTTGATACCGTTTCCGAGGTCAGATTATATTTATCATCTACACCCGACAGAGAAATTGTCTGATTTCCGATTGTTGTAAATACGGTCTCTCCCTCAAGAACAGTAATTCCAAGACCTCTTATTACATCTTTTATCTCATCTTCTTTACCGGACCAGGCTTCATGATTACCCGAAATATAATAACAGTCATAATTTTCGGCAACAAAAGAAAGGAGTTCATAAGCAGGTTCTTCGGGAAGTTCATCATCAACAATATCACCGGTTAAAGCAATAATATCCGGATTTATCTCATCAATTGCATTTATTAATTTTTCCTGATTTTTACCGTATTTGCAGGAATGAAGATCACTTACTATCAATATCCTAACATTTTCCGATATTAATTCAGAATCTATTGTGTAATATCTGATTTTCAGATTATACTGAAGACCACAGATAATAAATAATAAAAATAAACCCAATAATGACCAAATTAAAATTCTAAAAAATTTTCCGACCTTACTTATTGGCTTTTTCTGTTTTTTGCTTTTTTTCATATTTTTTTTCATACTTTTTGATTATAACATTTTTTGTAAACCTATGCGTAATATACCGCTAATTTCCGTTTGCCCTACAAAAAAAGGATGTTAACTTTACAGTTAACACCCTTCATAAATACGGAAATTATTTTTCCGGAATTCCGTAATTCTCGATAACATAATCCATATCCTTATCTCCCCGACCTGAAAGATTAAGAAGAATTGAACCATGATCCATTTTTTTAGCAAGCTTCACAGCATGTGCTACTGCGTGGGATGATTCTATTGCAGGAATGATTCCTTCCATACGTGAAAGCATATAGAAAGCTTCTATTGTTTCTTTATCATCAATCAATTCATATTTTACACGACCCAAATCTTTAAGGAATGCGTGCTCGGGTCCCGACGAAGGATAATCAAGTCCTGAAGCTACCGAATATACGGGAGCCGGCTCTCCGTTCTCATCTTTAAGCATAATAGAATTAAATCCATGCATAATTCCTTCCGTACCATATGTTAAAGATGCTGCATGATCTCCGAGCTTAGTACCTCTTCCCAACGGCTCTACACCGTAGATATCAACAGGATCATTTAAAAATCCGGCAAAGAAACCTGCTGCATTCGATCCGCCACCGACACAAGCTGTAATTGCATCGGGAAGATGTCCCGTCATCTCAATAAATTGTTCTCTTGCCTCCATTCCGACTATAGCCTGGAAATCTCTTACCATAAGAGGGAACGGATGAGGTCCGAGAACCGAACCGATACAATATATACAATCCTTATATTCCTTTGAATATGCTTTGAATGCTGCATCTACCGCTTCCTTAAGTGTCTGTGCTCCTTCTGTAACTTCAATTACATTTGCACCGAGAATTTTCATTCTTGATACATTTGGAGCCTGTTTCTTAATATCTACGGCACCCATATAAATATCACATTCAAGTCCAAAATATGCTGCAGCTGTTGCAAGAGCAACTCCATGCTGTCCGGCTCCTGTCTCTGCAATTACTTTCTTTTTTCCCATATATTTTGCAAGAAGTGCTTCACCCATACAATGATTGAGCTTATGAGCTCCGGAATGATTTAAATCTTCCCTCTTTGCATATATCTGTACTCTTCCTATAGAATTTGACAATCTTTCAAGATGAGATATAGGTGTGGGACGTCCCTGAAATTCTTTTCTGATTCTTCTGAGTTCAGCAATAAACTTCCGTGACTGACATATTGTATAATATGCCTCTGTAATCTCGGCCATTGGCTTTTTTAATTCTTCGGAAAGATAAGCTCCGCCGTATTTTCCGAAATAGCCGTCCTTATCGGGATAATTTTTAAAATATGTATCAAAATCAACATTATTAAGTATCATAACTTATTTCCTCCATAAATATAATTAAAAATTCCAATCATCAATTAATTTATTTTGCCATCGAGATCTGGCAAATCCGTTTTTTATCTCCATTAGTATCTCCACATAATTCCAATAAACAAAAATTCCCGACAGATTAAAAACCTAATTGATCTTTTGCTTCAATTAAATCTTAAATCTGTCGGGACAAAATAAACACATTATTCTGCGGTGCCACCCGGCTTAATCTTATGAATTCCAGGAATTCTTCAGACTCTCTCATTGCATACCATCATATGCCGATTCATTAACGTCGAATCATCCGTCTCACCTACTCAGACAACAACCAGTCCTTTCAACTTGCCCTCAAAAGTCCATTCACATTAAACTTACATATCGCAATCTCACCGTCTGCGACTCTCTCATTTTTTCATGCAGTGAAAAATGCTACTATTCTTTCTCATCGGTTTGAATTAAAACTATCACCATATACAACTACTGTCAACAGATTTTTTATTTTATCATATTTCTGATTTCTTCCAGAAGTCGCTCATATTCATTAATATAATCTTCTATTCCCTCTTTGATTACAATCAGATTATTATCCCTAACCGCATATTCGTGCTTTTTTGACAAAAGTGAAAAATCCAACGCTCCTATGGTTCTTGCATTATTTTTCAGAGCGTGAACCAAAATTCTGTAATTATCATAATCTTCCTCAAACAAATATTTGTTAAGCTTATCAATATTTTCCGGGCCCTGGTTATAAAAAGTACAAATCAAATCAGTGTACAAATCATTATCACCCAAACAGTATTCAAGACCCTTTTCACGTATAATTATGTCTCTGTTCTCATTTACAATAATATCTTTTCGTGTCTTTCCCTTATATCTATAAATTTGTTTAATAAGGTAATTATATTTAACAGGTTTTGATATATAATCATCAAAACCGTTACTTTCGTAAAAATGTCTTGCACCTACGGTGGCATTGGCTGTTAACGCAATTATTATGGTGTCTCGGCTTTTATTATTCTCGTCTTCTCGTATATTTTTTACAGCTTCCACACCGTTAATATCCTGCATCATGTGATCCATAAGAATAACATCGTATTTTTCCTGACGTGTTTTATCAATTGCTTCTCTTCCGGAAACAGCCATTGATAATTCACAACCGGTTTCCTTAAGATATTCGTGAAGCACCTTCCTGTTAATCTCATCATCATCCACACCGAGTATTTTCATTCCTGACAAATCTTTTAACTGAAAATCACTGGACTTCTCATATTCCATTCTTTGAATATAATTCTTTTCGGTTTCCTTTTTGTAATCAATCAATATTTCATCAAGAATCAATAACAATTTTTTTACCGATTCATCCACATTTTCGGAGTATTCAAGAATTCTGTCATCTTTAGCTTCTTTTAGAATCATTTCATTCATTCCGACAATTCCGTTAATGGGAGAACGAATGCTATGAGAAAGTTTTTCAAGAATTTGGGTTTTTATTTCGTAATTCTGTTGAATTTCATTTTTTTTGGCTTCGGTACTTAATGTTCTTTCATGTTCGGCTTTTACCGCTTCTATTAAATCATCATTTACAGACTGTTGAAAAAGAACATTAATATGACGACTGATATTCATAAGTGACATAAGAATAAATGCACACCCATACAAAACAGGAAATCTTTCCATAAAAGTATCGCTGTATCCGGTAATATAACTGCGAAGAGGTGTAAGAAACAACGTCAAAATCAGCAGCCAAAAATATAAACATAATACTATTCCCGATCTTACATCAAGAAAATACATGTAGAACATGGGAACAAGCAGGGTCCATAAAATGGCAAATCCGTTATTGCTCCCTTTTATGGTATATAGGGAAAAAATTACCGCAAATAAATTCCATAATATTATTTCAATTACTTTACGTTTTTGAGTTAATTTTAATATATAGTAACAGGCTATCATTGCTACGGCAAGAATCCCGGTAGACAAAGCCATCATATTGTAATGACGTACAATATTTAATGTTGTCATAATCGACGAAACCACAAACAGAATTAAAGCACCCTTTCTCAGCTGCTTCAAATTGTTTTCCAGCTTTTCTCCCTGATATAAGGATATTTTTAATTTTTCATTAATACTGATGATTTTATAAATTATTTTTTTCATTTTTCTTTATTTATCTTATAAATATATTAAAATGTTTTTAGTGTTATATTGAAAGGACCCAAACGATGAATATTGCAATTGTTGACGATCAAATAATCGATATAAAATTACTTTCCAAATATCTTTCTTCTTTTGCAGAAGAAAAAGGATTGCCGGCCCCGGATATTTTTACCTTTAACAGCGCTGATGTCTTCCTTAATAATTTCACCGAAGGTTCTTATAATCTTATTTTTCTTGATATTAACATGTCTGGTATGAACGGTATCGACCTCGCCAGAGAAATAAGAAAAACAGACACACAATGCAAAATAATCTTTGCAACTTCCAGCAATGAATACGCAACCGAAAGCTATGAAGTCGGTGCGAGTTTTTATCTTCTTAAACCATACACCTTTGAAAGTTTTTCCAAGATTCTTCAGTTGGTTATTCCGCGTGATATCCTTAATCGTCAGGCAATTCTGCTGCCCGATGGTCAAAAGTTTATCCCGAGTTCAATAATATATACCGAATACTACAATCACAAAATTACCATTTATTTAAAATACAATGAGATACTCTATTCCAGATTAAGCCAAGCCGATTTTGAGGATCTTGTAAAGGATTACAATTATCTCGTTTCCATAAATCGAGGTATTATGATTAACCTTAAGGAAATGAAAAAATATAACGATTCAAACGCAATAATGAGTAACGGTTCCTCTTTGCCCATCAGCCGCGGAAAAGAAAAAGCACTAAAGCAAGCCGTTGAAAATTATAAACTTAATCAGCTTTCTTAAAATGTTTTTTCATCATTTCTTCCAATTCTTTTCCGTCAACAGGTTTTGACAAATAATCGTCATAACCTAATTCTCTGAACTGTTCTTTTATTTGAACATCTCCGGAGAATGAAATTATTATTGGCATTTTTTCTAATTGCATCTCTTTTATTTTGTGTAAGACTTCAATTCCATCCATTTCTGGCATATAACTGTCCAGGAAAATGATATCATATTCATCCTTTCCGACTTTTTCCAGACATTCCGATCCGGATAATGCCACATCGGGAACAACATCCAGTAATTTAAACATTCCTCGTATAACCGCAATATTAATTTCTGTATCATCCACCACAAGTACTTTGGCACCGCTTGCCTTATAATCAACTCCTATAAGAGTCTTTACAACCGATTTTTTACTGTTAAATTCGTATTTTCCTATACACTCGTCTCTGATAACTGTCTGAACAACCGTAAAAGAAAATACCGAACCTTTTCCGTATTCACTTTCTACCGTTATATTACTTCCCAGAAGCTCTGCTATCTCTTTACACACCGATAATCCAAGTCCCGTTCCCTGAATACCGATATTTTTTCTTTCGTCCAATCTTGCAAAAGAATCAAATATTCTGGATTTGTCCTTGATAGCGATTCCTATTCCCGAATCGGCGACTGCTACTGTAATAGCACATTTGTTATTTTCAATTCTTTCAGATTTTATTGATAATTTTACAAATCCTTCCTTTGTATATTTTACGGCATTGCTAATAAAATTAAGGACTATCTGATGAATCTTGGATTCATCGCCATACAGAATTTTCGGTATATTTTCATCAATATCCAATTCATATTTTAAATTCTTCTGCTGAGTTGATACCGAAAGTACGACAGAAACATTATCAACAAACTCTGTGATGTCATATTCTCTTTCCACGAGTGTCATTTTTCTTGCTTCCAATTTAGAAAAATCAAGAATATCATTTACTATCGCCAGCATCTGTTCGCCGGAACTCTTTATGCTTTTTCCATAATTGTATACAACACTGCTCACTTCCTCATTCATCATTAACTGATTCATTCCGAGAATCGCGTTAATAGGTGTTCTTAGTTCATGAGTCATTCTTGCAAGAAAGCGTGATTTGACACTATTTGCCTCTTCTGCCTCTTTCTTAGCCTTATCAGTTTCATCAAGCTGGTGTCTTAATTCGGCAACACTGCCACTCTTGGCAAGAAGCCACACCATAACGGAAATAATATATATGGAAACCAATGCAACATATACTTTGAAATACCACAAATCATAAAAATTGGCTTCCTTTACAATGGAAATAATTACCTCTTTTTTTATAAAACCGTTTCCTTCATTTAACACACAAATATGAAGATTATATTTTCCCGGCGGTATATTGGTATATGTCATTGTTTCAAGTTGAGACTGATATGCATAAATTCCTTGATCTTCAAACCCTTCAATATAAACATATATATATGGGTCTTTTGGAGAATAATTTAATGCAGCAACCTGAAATTCAAATTTATTAACCTCTGCCGGTATTACTATTTCCTTTAAATACGACGGTGTTACCTGGGAAACGCCGTCAAATGACATTTCCCCGACAAATAAGTTGTAATCGCATTCTTCTTCAATCATATGTTTTATGCTGACTGTCCTTATATCATCAACACATGAAATATATAAAAGTCCGTCATCATCAAGATAATTATTGGCCGTACTGCTGATGATACTGTCCAATCCGTATTCCTTCCCGTAAAAAACATAACCGAATGCATTATCATCAATCATATCTTCCGTTTCGGCAACATATATACCATTTCCCGTACATATCCAAGCATTAACATTGTAGATTTTCAAATCATAAATACTGCTGTCACAATCAAAATTAAGTCTGATAATCTCATTTCCGTCATCATAATAAAGACCGTTATGGGAAATATAAATAACTCCGTCTTTATATGGCGTCATTTTATTAACCTCAAAACTGCATCCGTCATATGTACAATATTTAATAGATGTTATTTCATCATTTTCAATAATATACATTTTATTTGTTGTTGTAGATACGTATACTAAACCGTTTTTATTCTCGCAAACACATTTTATATCGGGAATATCTAAATATGATATAAGTGTTGTACCATTATAAAAATAAATTCTGTCTTTGCCTGTCAAAGCAAGTCTTCCGTCGCTAAGCAGAATACCTCCGTATAAATCTTTATTATCGAAAACCGAATACTCATTGGTATCGTAATCTATTATCCCTTCATGGCCTTCCCCGATAACAATGATATCTCCATCCGAATTTTCTATAAGATATACAGCTGATTCATCACAACATTTAACTGCTTCACCTGCTTCGTTTTTACTGACGGAATATACGCCGTCTTCATTTCCGATATAAATATACTCATCATTATCACAAACGCAGGAATTACTGTTGACATCAATATTATAATTCTCTTTAATACTTCCAAAATATTTTGAAGAAAATCTGCATATTCCGTAACCATCCGACGACACCCATAAATTCCCCTGCGTGTCTTTTATCATTCCCGTTACAAACCCACCAAAGTCTTCTATATCATATTCCGAAACTCTTTTTTCCGAATCAATTTCTGCAATTCCGCCTTCCCCATATACAAAAACACAATCTGATTTATCATCATAAAAAAACCCGTTAACTTTGGCTATACAATTTGCATTCATATAATAAGATACCTTACCAGCCGATACGGTATATATATCGCCTTCTTCCGTTCCTGCAAGAAGATTTCCGTCTCTCCCGATACCCAGAGCACAGATGTTATAAAACTCACTTTGTGTCACATTAATGACAGCGTTTTCTTTTACCGCATAAAGATTATTTTCTTTGTCAAGCATATAAACATATCCATCGGTTCCGAGGCACATTTCTTTTATATCTATCAGCTGCGAAAGATACGCACTGTCATCAGAAGTTGACAAAGTACCGTCATTTTTAAGAATAACCATTTCTTCAGGTGACGAAATAAAAAGGTTTTTTTCTTCATCTTCACATACGCAATTTATAATATCGCTTTTAAGTCCGCTTTGCGTTGAATATTTAACTTCTTCTTCGTTTTCGGGATTAAATTCAATAAGTCCTTCTCCGTTAGTACCTATCCAAAGGACCCCGTTGCTGTCAAGAGAAAGGCAGTTAACCTCCGTCACACTGTTATCAAGATTTGCAGATAAATATCCTGTTTTATCGAATCGATACAATCCGTTGTCACTGCCTACATATATATACCCATCGGATGTCTGTATCATATCTGATATGGACATAGTTCCTATCTCTTCATCGGTTGGATACACCGTATAATGGTATTTTGAAGAAAATGAAGACGAGACAGAGGAAAATGCTATTGTTAAAGCAGCAATTAAAGATACTATTCTTGTCATTCTTTAACCTCCTGCTTTATTTTTTCCACTTCTTTTTGAATTTTAACTACTACGGTTACTATTAATAAGACAACAACTTTATCGGGGAATTCAATCAGAGATTGTCCCGAAAGTGAACAAAGTACAGTGGGCACATTTTTTATTTTCAGATATTCAAATAATGCATCTGCCCATATATTTCCTATATATCCCCCATTTATTATCAGATTAATTATTACCGAAAGACACCCAGCTATAAGAGCCGTATAATATGCCGTAAGAACAATTTGAAAAGTCTCTGTTCGTTTGGGATATACAAGACCTACAATTAATGCAATCGCTACAGCTACAAATATATAATAAAAAGAAACAAAATTGAAAAACAGGTAAATAACAGATGAAACAACAGCAACTATTATTCCGGCCAAAGGTCCGATAAAAACAGAAGCAAGACATGTTCCTACGGAATCTAGCCATAATGGTATGGCTACATTAAGTGTTAACAGTCTTCCGCCTATATTTAATAAAATGCACAATATTATGAATAAAACAATTTTATATGAAAGAATGAACTTTCGTTTTTTATTCATTTCTTTCCCCTTCATTATAAATTTTTAACTTATTGGTTTATAACTATATCCGTATTTTATCACATCATACATTCAAATAAAAAGAGGCAGCATTTTTGCCACCTCCTTTTTGGAAAAGAATCATTCAATCTTATTTATTGGATTTTGATTTTTTATTTTTCTTGGTACCGGCATATACTCCGACTCCTGCACCACCCAATAAACCGACAAGTAACAACCACCACCAGCTGAACTGTGAATCTTCATCGGGAATAACGTCATCAACACTATCTATTCCTGCATTAAGAGGAATCTCTGTTTCTTCAATGTCTACAAATGTTACATCAGCATCATCTTCAAGAGTATATTCGTCTTCAACGATATCTTTGTCATTCTTATTATTAAGTGTTACACCTGCTGAAAGAGGTACTCTCTGATCTTCGATTTCTTCATTATTATTCTTATTATTGTTATTATTGTTTGTATTTCTGACAACATTTCCGTTATTAACATTTGCATTGCCGTTAGCATTCACAGGTGCTGCAAGGGGTACTATCTCATCTTCAATAACTGCTATTGTAGGTTCGTTAACAACAGGCTTGTTATTTTCGTTTGTCTTCTGATCATTGCCATTGCCGTTATTGCCACCGTTGCCGTTATTTCCACCGTTGCCGCCGTTGCCGCCGTTGCCACCGTTGCCGCCGTTGCCACCGTTGCCGTTGTTGTTCTCTTTGATATCTTCAATTTTTTCTTTGATATTATCCTTCATATCTTGAATTTTTTCATTAATAGACTTCGAGAATTCATTTTCCGTATCAATTTGATTTTTATAAGTACCTATAAGGTGGCTCCAATCGTCAACTGTGTAATTATTAGGACAACCATATATTCCGTGAAGAGCATTATCGATTTTAACAATATCAGACCCAACAACTTTTATATCATTTAACACATTATCAATATTCTGCTTATCGCTTTCACCTTCCGCAATAAAATTAACAAAATCAGTATCATTCTGTGAAAACTTCTGGTCTGTTATTTCGTCATATGTTATTTCTGTTCTTTCTGATTCAGTTACTACAGAATATAAATTTGCCTGATATGTAACTGTTCCGATTTCCTGTTCTTCAATATCTGTATTTTTATAAGAAATATTATATGACCATCTCACACTCTGATAAGAATTGATTATTGTATTATTTCCGGGTGCTGCAACAGCTGCGGCGTTTAGAGCTTCTTCCTGTGAAGAGTAGAAACCAGTTACTCCGGATGTTTTTACCGCATTTTCATCATAAAGATAAACCGTTGCTTTTCCAATTTTCCCGTCAAGCCAATCAAAACCAACTATATTTGCTATTTCTCCCTTACTTAAATACCTGTCATAAACTTCTTGCTTTGCTTCGTTTTCTGTCTTTGAATCAATAATACCCGCTATATCAATTTTATCAAGTATATTAAGAGTCTGACTGTAATCAACCGTATCTATTTTCAATTTTATTGCATCGAATGTATAATTATGGGTCCAAAACCCGGAACGTTTCGGATCAGAATAAATATAATAATAGGCATTATCTATCTCCACAATCTCTTCTTTACTAACATCCTCAAACCAGTCTTTAAGCGCATTTATAGAATAAGTTTTTTCGATTGTATTTACTACTGAGTATGTTGCATAGTACATATTAGAATAACTATATGTAATGGTTGCATTGTCTACACCAAGCTCTGTTAATTTTTGCGTTGCTGCCGCTTTTGCTGCTTCTTCCGATTCATATTCTTTTTCGGAGTTAGCATAAGCAGGAGTCGATACTTCCACGTTACCATAATATGTTGCAACAATAAAATCATTTTGATCATCATAAGAATAAACAATCTTAGTATAATCAGAAGTTTTTCCTTCAGTATGTCCTGTATTTTTATTATAGAAATATTCATCTCCGTCTATACGGATTATTTCATAATCTTCTTCAAATACTTCCTCAAGAATCCGGTTT
This sequence comes from Lachnospiraceae bacterium, assembly GCA_045639745.1. GTDB lineage: Bacteria > Bacillota > Clostridia > Lachnospirales > Lachnospiraceae > NK4A136. Next base: position 60,875 of record JAZUDQ010000018.1, read on the forward strand.
CCTTCATTGTCAATATAAAATGTTTGAGCGGGAATCTCTGTTTCAATCTTCTCATATGATTTAATTATGATATTTCCGTCTTCGTCAAATGTATATTCAAGGTAAATTGTATCGGTTACTCCATTCTCATCACTTACTTCTACACTGTATTTTCCATCTGTAACATTTTCATTTACAGTAAAACTTTCCGCACCTATCACATTGGGAAGATAATAATTATTAAGAATATTGAGGAATAAATCCTGCTCGCTCATATTCTCATTTTTTAAAGCTTCAGAAGTTTCTATAGCCGGACTGTCATATTTTTCCAATTCGGTCCGGAGAGTGTTTAAATATTCCTGTGCTTCAAGAATATTGGTATATGCATCATTTAATTCTGAACAGGCAGCTTCATAACAAGTTTTATATTCTTGTATTGCAACTTCTGTTGCTGTATTTGCATTTTCATATCTATCCTTAGCAGTTTCAAATGCTGTATTTGCTTCATCATACTTTGTCTGTAATGCAGTATTGTATTCCTCTAATTCACAAAGAATACCGATAAGTTCCTCTTCGGTTGTTGCGTTTTGTATACGGGATTCCCAATCATTAATAACTGAATTAATTTGATTTTCGTTCGGAAGAGAAAGTACAGCATCTCCAAGTTCACTAAATGCTTCATCACTATTATTTTTTTCTTCATTAATTCTAGTTTCAATGTTTACAGCGTCATCGTAATAATTATTGGCATCATCTATGGCTTGATCTATATTATTGATTGATTCATCCAAAGAATCAACTGTGTCTTTCGCATTAATTATATCTTCTACATTAGCACTATCTGTTTTAAGGTTATTTACATCTTCGACTGCCTTGTCGGAATCTTTTCCGGCATTTTCTGTAGTCTCCGCATTTTGCTCCGCATATGAAGTCTCCTGAAGTTCTTCCATACTAACCGGGATTCCTTCTTGCGGTTCTTTGGTTACATCAGCAGCCTGAGCTTCCATAGGAATTGATACACCTGCTACTACCGCACTTACTGACAATGCTGCTTTAATTACTTTCTTTGAATCTAATTTTTTCATTTTTCCCTCCAAAATAAAATTGATGGTTGTTTTCTTTTCCGTATATTAATTTATCAAATAAAATCATATAAAAAACATCAATTCAGGTAAAAAAAATACCATTTGAGTAAAAATTATTATTTGTGATACAATGTAACTTATGAAAAAAAAGAGTCTATTAATTTCAACAATTTGTATACTGATATCATTAATTTTATTTTCTGTACCTATATATAGTTATGCAGATGATGATGAAACAGACAATGAATTTCTTGCCGAAGCAGAGGCCAGAAAAAATTTGCCGGTGGAAAGTAATAATTGGCAGGATTGGCCCACAGGACCTTTAATCGGAGCTGAAGCTGCCATTCTTATGGATGCGGACACAGGTGAAATCTTATATGCGAAAAATATAGACGAAAGACTTTTTCCGGCCAGCACCACAAAACTTATGACCTGCCTTGTAGCCATAGAAAATGCTTCTCTTGACGATCTCATCACTGTTAATCAATCGGCAATTGATGCTAATGAATGGGATGGTTCCAACATGGGCTTGGTTGCGGGAGAAAAGCTTACTCTTGACGAATTGATTCAGGGAATGCTGATTAAATCAGCCAATGAAGCCTGTAACGCTGTCGGCGAATATATCGCAGGCTCCATGGATGCCTATGTTCAAATGATGAACGATAAAGCTGCAGAGCTCGGTCTTGAAAATACCCATTTTGTAACCACAAACGGACTTCAGGATGATAATCATTATACAAGCGCTTATGACTTGGCAATTATTGCCCGTGAATTTTTCAGCTATGATATACTCTGCAAATACTCATCAAAAACCGGAGCTATACTTGAAGCAAATGAAAATCACGAAGAACATGAGATTTATTCTAAAAATAAACTTTTCGAAAACAGAGAGTATGAATACGAATATCTTGTCGGAAGTAAAACCGGATACACAGGCGCTGCCAGACAAACACTTGTATCCTGTGCCGAAAAAGACGGTGTGAGACTTATATGTGTAATAATGAAAGAGGAAAGTCCATATCAGTTTGAAGATACAATTGCTCTTTTTGAATATGGTTTTAATAATTTTACAAAAGTTAATGTAACTACAAATGAGACAAAATATAATATAACCCATTCCGATTTCTTTATTGGTGAAAACGATCCCGTCATCTATATAGATCCGGAAGCGTCTTTCCTTATACCCGCTAACGCATCTTTTGAAGAATTAACCGGTACGATTTCGTATGCGAATCCGATTGCACCTTATTTTGGTTCAATTGATTATTATTATAATGATGCTTATGTTGGTTCTGCCGGTATTGCTTTTAAAGAAGAAGTTGTTGCATATGACTCCTTCTCTTCAATTTCACCTGCAGAGGCTGCACAAAATCAAAAAAAGAGTAACCATATTTTAATTAATATTAAAAAGATTTTTATTGTATTGCTTATATTGGTTGGCGTTTTTGTCTTATTCCTGTTTTCTACTTCTATACTGAAGAGATTTCATTTCTCCGACAAAAACTTAATCTCCGGTGGTCCTTCATTTAAAGGCCATCTGAAATCCCGACGTGATATTAAAAAAGGTTTAAAGAAGCGCAGAAGAAATCTTTCATCAAAAAAGACCTCGAAGAATGACAATTCTTATCATCCTCCAAAGCCTAAAAACCGTGATAATTTTAATTTTAAAGATTTCGATTTATAAATAATGTTTCCTTTGGTTACAAAATATCCGGAGATACTTTTTCCTGCATCAGTTTTTTAAAACTGTTTTCATCCCCGCCTTTAAAACCATTTTTATAAAGAACCTGTCCGTGTTCAATCATACCTTTACCTCCGAGAATAAGAATATAAAGGTTATCGGTTTCAATAATTCTTTTTATTGTTGAATATTTAAATGCAAAACTTGTCTTATTTACTTTGACAAGAACCTGTACCGGTGTAAATTCAAGTATCATTACAATCGCTTTTCCGTGTTCACGAAGCATTGATTTGTAATCTATTATTTCGGATAACTTATACCCATACAAACCGGTTAGGATAAAATATACTACCAAAACCAAAGCTACAGTAACAAGTTTACTGCTCTTTAAAAAAATCGCAAAAAGAACTGCGGCAATAAAAGATACCGCAGCCAATAAAAAACACATTACTTTTGTTTTTTTTCTCATTTTCCGGTTTGTTTCCCTGCAATATTCAGCGTGCAGTTTTTTTGTCAGAATGAACCGGTTCTCCAGTAGAATCTTTGCCACTTGTTTTTATCCTGATTTTAAGTTTATTTTTTCTTTCTTTAATTTCTTTTAATTCCGAAGCATCCGTATACTTCATAAATTTTTCCGCATAATATCCGCCGTGTTCACTCTGTCTTATACGCATTTTTCCGACAATAGGTCCGTGAACCATGCAATATGCCGTTCCGTAATAATTCTTCGAATTGTTGGAAAACCATCTTGTTTTAGGCCTTATTGCTCTCTTACCGCACTTATAACAGATAAGAGATTTTACTCTCTTATTTTCCACCAACTGCTGACGTTCATCATAACATCTACTTACATAATAATATACATTTTTATTATATTCATGTATTTCTTCTTTAACAGATAACGGAGGATGATATAAATCATATGTCTTACCGGAACTATATAAAGAACGATCCACTATAGAAAAAATTCTTGCCGTGTAATATGCATCACTGAATGCTCTGTGAAACGGAATATCTTTTTCAAGCTTAATTTTGTCGACTGCTGACTCGAGATTATAGACTTTTTCCTCTTCTTTAATATGCAGAGAAAACAATCGCTGGACATCAAAAAAAGGAATGGGACCACATGATAAAGGCTTCATTTCGTAATATTTCATATTACGTTGAAGCTCCGTTAAATCCTGTGTCCCCCATGTACAATAAATCGGCTCCTCGCCGCACCACTCAAGAAATCTTTCACATACCTCCGGAAAATACTCACCTTTTTTCAGATCTTTCATTTTAATATTAAGCATCTTCTGGGTATGCCAATTAAGCTGCTTATAAACAGTAGGTCTGACAAGTTCATTAAAACTGTCAATTATTTTACCGTCTTCATCAAGCTTAACCGCACCTATCTCAAGTATCTCAAATTGTAATTTTCTGTCCTTGGAATCTTTTCCATCCATAGGCTGATTCCATTCCAGATCAAAAATAATATAACTCATAACGTTCCCGATGCGATTCGAACGCACGACCTTTCGCTTAGGAGGCGAACGCTCTATCCTGCTGAGCTACGAGAACAAAACAAACAATAGTAATTGTATCAAATATCCCATCAATTATCAATAAACGACAATCTGCGATTATTGCAAACTCTGCACATCAGAAACAATAACATAATCATCTATCTCCGATGAATCAACCCCATACACATAAATCATAATATATAATTCTCCGTTATCTTCCGATACGGTAAATGACTCTTTATTTTCATCCAATACAATTCCCGTTGTGTCCTCATAATTACCATCTGCCCATACAACTTTTCCAAAGGTTTCACCATGAGAATTCTCAATACTGATAAAATCTTCAATATGATATTCTGTATCTGTATATACTATTACATTTTCAAAAACCGTAACAACCGGCTCATTTCGCTTGGTTAACTCTATATATGTATACATAGTAATAAAATTACTCAGAATTATTACAAGAACTCCGAATATCGTTAATGAATTACTCATTGCTCTCTTATTAAAAATATTCTTTTTTTTGATTACAAATTTTGCTATGAAACTGCAGATAATCAATAATATACCGAAAATTGAAAAATAAATCATATTACTGTTAATAATACGAACTAATTTATCGGACATCCGTGAAATATTTGTAAGAAGCAATATAACCGCAATTATATAAGACACATAGTATCCGAAAATATACTTTCCCGTGCTTTTTTTTGCAATAAATCCGGTTACTATCATTACCGACATTGCTATTAATAATAAAGCAATAATTGTGAAAACAGATATTATAATCAAAACTAATCCTCCTTAGAATATCAATTGCCCCTGAAGCCAAACAGAGCCTTTAAATCTTCGTCCTACTTCAACTTCACCTATAACATCATTCTTATTTACACAGACTTCTATATTAACGCTGTTAACATCAAGATTCATTACATATATTTCCTTATTTGTTATACAATTTTTTTCCAAACTGTAACTCTTAATCTCCCCAAGAACGGAATATAATTCACATTCAAGACCGTATGGCATTACATATGTATCTACAAGAGTATATAAATCTTCCGTCTTGATTTTTTTATTTAATAAATCTTCGGTAAATACATCTTGTATAGATAAATCTTCGATAACATCCTTATTACCGTTGGCAGCTTCTTTGAGCATTCTGCTTCTTTTGGCGTGATACTGTTCATTTTTAAATTCTTCATCCGGTTCCTTTAAAATCGGCATAAGAACCGTTCCGCCTTCTGATAAACCTGTAAGAACAACACTTAATGAGTCCGGTAAATCTTTATCCGTAAATTCAAATTTCAAATATTCAATAATATTTCTAACATAAAATAATAATGAAATACCCAGTTTATATTCATCAACCAGACCTGTATAAGCCAGACCCATTATCTGTCTCTCGATACTTATATCTTCATCGGAGCTGATAATATCCCCTTCTGCATAAGGGAAATAATAATCAATGGTAAAGACATTTTCCTCTGAATAAACACCCCTAATGCAGATACCGGCATGCTCCGATATACGCATTTTGTATTCCGCATACAGATCATCATTTTCTATTGTTGTGTATTCTTTGGAATAGGCTTCATGAGCTGCTTTGTTTATAAGTTCCTTTAAATCTTCTCTCGTCATATCAGCTTCAAAACCTATAGACCTTAAGAATTTGTGATTTGTCATATTCATGAATCATATTCTAACACAACTTTAAAAAATCTTACTACTGTTACTCTTCAATTTTTACGATTTTTGTTATAATCATAGTAACAGAATTAAACAATTATTGTTTAATCGTTCATGGGGGATTACTATAATGAATAATATTCTTTATTTTATTGTCGGCATTGTAAGTTTTATTATTGTTTCCGTTATTCTTAACAGATCAAAGACAATTATGTCCGGCACAAAACCCATAGAAAAAAAATTTATTAATCTTCTGATTTTTTCTCTTGTTTTTTTCTTACTTGATATCTCATGGGGTATTTGTGAATATGCTCTTGTAAATAAACCCATCGGGTTTCTGTATATCCTGACTTACTGTATCTTAGGTACCTATGCCTTTATATCATTTCTTTGGTTCAAATTTACAATTTATTACCTTTCAAAAGATTTATCCAAAAATCTTTTTCTTGTAGCTTTGCCTTATATCTTCATGCTTACCGTATTCATTTTGTTAATAACCAATTATTATGAACCCGTTATTTTTTCTTTTGATACAAATGCTGCATATGATACTTTAAATCTAAGATTTATGCTGATTTTCCTTATGATAATAAACTATGTCATCATGTTGTTTATTGCTCTTACAAAATATTTTCAGGAAGAAAATTTCCGTCTTTACTCGGGAACAGCGATTGTATTCTCCATAATCCCCATCGTTACTCTTTCTTTTCAATATTATTATCCCGAACTTCCGTTTTTCACCATCGGCCTTTTAATATCGAATTTTACCATTTATGCATTCATCGTAACCCAGGAACAAATTGCTTTGGTTTCCAATTCTAAAAAAATGGAAATAGAACTGGAACATAAAAAAATCCTTCAGACCGACTACTCAATAATTAATTCCCTTTCTGATAAATATGAATTCATATGTATCGTCAACAGTGAAAAAAATACCATTACAAATTACAGAGTAAGCAGTTTATTCGGCAAATATATTGATGAAAATGAAAAAAATATATCCATTGAAACATTTGAAAATGCATTTCACCAACTTATTCCCAAGACTGAGATAGATGATTTTATTGCAAAATCTGACAGAGATTCCATACTACTGACTTTAAAATCGGGGAAAAACTACGGTTTTTCTTTCAATATAGTTTATGAACATGTTCTTTATCACTATAAAATAAAATTTTCACAGCATTTGGAGCAACCTGCTTGCGTAATTATAAGTATAAAAAATATCACGGATCAAATGCGTGAAAGAAGAGAAAAAGAAGATGCTCTTTACAGAGCCAGCATTGACGGACTTACAGGTTTACTGAACAAAACTACGTTTGTTGAAAAAACCTCTGCTTATCTCAACAAACACGATTCAAATAATACAACATTTATTTATTTTGATATTGATAACTTTAAAATGATAAATGATGAACTTGGCCACAGTAAAGGCGACGAGATACTTCAATCCGTTGCAGACAAAATAAAAACTTATTTTGATGCTAATTGTCTTATTGCAAGACTCGGCGGAGACGAATATGGTATATTTATTCCGGATAATAAAAAATACAATTTAAATGAAACTATTAAAAATATGTATGTTTTATTATCACAGACAGTATGTAGCGGTGATAAATCTATAGTCGTGTCCTGCAGTATAGGTTGTGTAAACTGCTTAACAAACGGACACAACTACTCTTCTCTTCATGATATTGCTGATGAAACCATGTATAAAATAAAGAAAAACGGCAAAAATGGATACTTAATTAAAGAAATTACTCAATAACAGGATTCTTACTCGCAAAAAATGAAAATTCGCCGCTATCAAGAAGATTTCCCTTATCATCCGTAATACGAATATCAAATACCGAAATATGTCTTCCTGTCTTTAATTTTAAACATTCGCAATAAATATATTCGGTATCTTTTGCAGGCAGAAGAAAATTAAGATTCGACGAAACGGTTGTTACAAAATATCCGCACATACTCGCAATAGTACCTGCAGATGCATCTGCTAACGACAAAAGAGCTCCTCCGTGAATGCTTCCATACGGATTAAGAACATCTTCTCTGAATTTAATTCTTGATTTCATATAATTTTGATTAAGTTCAATAATCTCTAGTCCCAAATACTGATTATATTTATTGCCTAAAGTAATTTCTATTAATTTTTCTCTTATAGCCGTTAATTTTTCATTATCAATTTTTCTCATTTTTATCTCCGTTTAAAAACAAAAAATGTAAATATTCTGAAAACTTTAGCACTCATCTATGGACAGTGCTAACAATTGATGTTATATTGAGTTTAACTTATGATTAAAAGGTGGTACTTATTTTGCAAACCGAAATAATGGAAGTTTACAGTTTGGTTCCCATGGAATCTACTTTTGACAATAACATGGAAAAAATAGCGGATATGAAAGAAGAATTTTCGCAATCAATTGACCCGATTCTTCGAATGTACAATTCCGCTATGAGTGTTGCAAAAGCAAGACTCGAAATAATACAGGATGAGTTTAATTTCAGGAGACTTCGTAATCCCATACATCACATAGAGACAAGATTAAAATCTGCCAGAAGTATTGTAGGAAAATTACAAAAAAAGGACCTTGATCTTTCTCTTGGATCTGCATGTAACAATATATTTGATATTGCCGGAATTCGCGTAGTCTGTCCTTATATTAAAGATGTATATTTGATACGTGACAGATTACTATCACAGGATGATATCGAGATTATGCGAATAAAAGATTATATCGAAGATCCCAAGCCCAACGGTTATCGTTCTCTTCATATGACCATCCGTGTTCCGGTATATTTTATGAACAAGAAACAGATGGTCCCTGTTGAACTGCAACTCCGATCACTTGCGATGGATCTCTGGGCTTCATTGGAACACGACATCAAATACAAATCTCTTTATCAGGATAATCCTAACTGCGAAGATATTGACTTTGATGCCGAATTAAAAGAATGTTCCAAACTAATTTATGCAGCTGAAGAAAAACTCGAACGTATGAATATAGCTCTGGAAATTTAATTCTGTTTTTATTTTTATTTTTTCCCACAAAAAATTTCTACAAAAAATTTCTACATATAAAAATACCATTTACGCAGATTATTTTTGTGAGTGTGCAGTTCAAAAAACGTAGGCGTAGCGGGCTACGTCGAGGCTTTTTGAATCTGTGCTATCGCGAAAACAGACAAGTAATATGGTGTAATTAATTTAAGAATGATGTACTAGTACATCGTTCTTTAAATAACTATACCATTTACGCAGATTATTTTTGTGAGTGTGCAGTTCAAAAAACGTAGGCGTAGCGGGCTACGTCGAGGCTTTTTGAATCTGTGCTATCGCGAAAACAGACAAGTAATATGGTGTAGTTTATTTAAGAATGATGTACTAGTTCTTAGGAACCATTTTCTCCATACCACCCATATACGGTCTTAATACTTCGGGGATCTTTACACTACCGTCTTCACAAAGATTATTTTCCAAAAATGCTATTAGCATTCTTGGAGGTGCAACTACTGTATTATTAAGTGTATGTGCAAGATATTTTCCGTCTTTTCCGTTAACACGTATCTTTAATCTTCTTGCCTGAGCATCTCCGAGATTAGAACATGAACCTACTTCGAAATATTTCTTCTGACGAGGTGACCATGCTTCAACATCTATAGATTTAACCTTAAGATCTGCAAGATCTCCCGAACAACATTCAAGTGTTCTTACGGGAATATCCATACTTCTGAAAAGATCTACGGTGTTCTGCCACAATTTATCAAACCACATCTTAGAATCTTCAGGTTTACAAACGACTATCATTTCCTGTTTTTCAAATTGGTGAATTCTGTATACACCTCTTTCTTCAATACCATGAGCACCTTTCTCTTTTCTGAAGCAAGGCGAATAGCTTGTAAGTGTATAAGGTAATTTTTCTTCAGGTACAATCTGATCAATAAATTTACCAATCATTGAATGCTCACTTGTTCCGATAAGGTAAAGATCTTCACCTTCTATTTTGTACATCATCGCATCCATCTCGGCAAAACTCATTACACCGGTTACGACATTACTTCTAATCATGAACGGAGGTACGCAGTATGTAAATCCTCTGTTAATCATGAAATCACGTGCGTATGAAATTACCGCACTGTGAAGTCTGGCAATATCTCCCATCAGATAATAAAATCCGTTTCCCGCAACTCTTCCGGCAGCATCAAGATCGATACCCTCAAATCTTTCCATAATATCTGTATGGTACGGTACTTCAAAATCCGGAACTACAGGCTCTCCGTATTTCTGAACTTCAACATTTTCGCTGTCATCTTTTCCGATCGGAACCGAGGGATCAATGATATTAGGAATAACCATCATAATCTTGGTTACCTTCTCTTCAAGTTCAGCCTGCTTTTTCTCAAGTTCTGCAAGTTTTGCTGAATTCTCGGCAACCTGCTTCTTTACAATTTCTGCTTCTTCTTTCTTGCCTTGTGCCATAAGTGCACCGATTTCTTTAGAAATCTTATTCTTATTGGCTTTTATCTCATCAGCTTCCTGCTGAGCAGCTCTTCTCTGAACATCCAGTTCAATTACTTCGTCAACAAGCGGTAACTTTGAATCCTGAAATTTCTTCTTTATGTTTTCTTTTACAGCTTCAGGATTTTCTCTTAAAAACTTAATGTCGATCATTTTTCTCTGCTCCTATTTTTTTAATTTTGCGGCCAGCTTTAATGCCGGCAGATTATTATTATCTACATCCAAATATAATGCCGAGTGGCAAATATTATTTCTTGCATATTCAATAACTGCAGTTGCAGCTTCATAGGCATATCCCTTATTACGATATTTTTTTATATATGCAAAGCCAAGTTCAAGTTTGACCGCATCCTCTCGGAACATTTGCCCATCCTTTAAATAATAACGAGTAACTTTATTTTTTTCAATACTCTTTTCTCTCGGACTGAATCCGGTTATACCTATTAGAATGTTATCATCTTTTAAATAAACACCCCATATACCAAAATCATAAAATTTATACACTTCTTCTATATATCTGCAAAGATATTTTTTATTTTCTTCTTTATTGCCGAATATATTTTCTATATAATCCGAATCCTCTTCGGAATATAAATCTTGCAGTGCTTCTGAATCCTTCTCGTCTAATTCCCGGATTAAAAGATTTTCTGTTTCCGTTATTATCAGCGGTATGTTTTTGCTTCTGAAAATTACATATTTTAAATAATCTTCCGATAATACTTCGTCATTTATTTCGGTAATTGCATATTTGATTTTTGAAGTGTCCTTATCTTTATTGTTGTCATTCAATAATAGAATCACGGGTACTTTTTCATTTATCTTTTGTGATAAATACTCCGTATCATCGCTTATTACTATTATTTGATTTTCTACTTCTTTTTCCAAATATAAATATCTGTCTTTATTCATAACTATTTATGTTGAATTATTATATTGAAATAAACAAACCAAAATATAAATATCACTTTTACGACTACATAAATATAAGAGCCGAAATCATCGACTCTTAATAATCTTTTATTATTGTTCCAATGCTTTATCAAGTGAGGCTTTTTCTTCAGGTGAAAGATCCAAATCACATGTCCCCTGTTTTATTCGCTTGGTATAAGAATAACATCCTGTTGAACTGTGAACTGAATTAGTTAAAAAACCGTTATTATTTTCATCGAGTACGGTTAATGCATAACTTAACTTTCCGCCCATTTCTTTATATGCATCGTATTTTATAAGACCCATCTTTTGAAATGCGAACTGATGTTTATTAAATAATGTATTAATATCTTCCATATGTGCATCAGATTCATCACATAACTGATTAACTGTTTCTATTAAAGATGTTATCTGTTCTTCCAAGCTTACTGCCTTATCACCTTGCATAAACTTGTTATATTTATCTGTTATTTTTTTGTTTTTATTAATCATTACTATTACTGTAATTAATAAGGCAATAACAATAATAATTAATATACATACAATTAAACCCAGATCAAGATTACCCAATCCCAGTTTAGTTAAAAATTTACTGTTCATATATTTTCCTGTCTGCTTTTTAGCTTTATATTTTTATTTATTTAATAAGTTAAATATTTTTTCAAAATCGTCAACAGAATAAAAATCTATTTCCAGCTTTCCGTTATTTTTATCTTTTAAGTTTACTCCGACTTTTACTCCAAGTTTATCTGTAAGTTTATTGGCATATTCATCAAAATGTATTTTATACTGTTCAAGATTTTTATTTTCTTTTTCTTTTTTTGGTTTAGCCAATGCCCTGACAAGTTTTTCTGCCTCACGAACGGAAAGCTTACGATCAAAAATCATCTGAGCAACTTCAACCTGTTTTTCTTCATCTTCAATTGTAATAAGAGCTCTTGCATGACCTTCTGTTATCATTTCGTCGATAATCATCTGCTGTACTTTTTCACAAAGTTTTAACAGTCTCATTGAATTGGTTACAGCTGCACGGCTCTTAGAAACTTTTTCCGCAACCTTATCATCGGTCATACCAAATTCATTTTTCAGTCTTTTATATGCTAAGGCTTCTTCAATAGGGTCCAGATCTTTTCTCTGAAGGTTTTCTATTAAAGATATTTCTACAACTTCCTGCTCTGAAAGATCTTTTATTATTACAGGTACTTCCTTTAAACCTGCCTTCATGGAAGCACGCCATCTTCGTTCACCGGCTATAATTTCATAATGATCTTTTTTATCCTGTACAAGCAACGGTTCAATTACACCATACTGTTTAATTGAATCTGCAAGATTATCAAGCTCTTCTTCATCAAATCTTTTTCTGGGCTGTTCTTTATTACGATCGATTTTTTTAATATCCATCATAACAGCCAGACTCGCTACTACCGATTCCTTAGGAGCTTCTTTTTGTATTTTATTCGGAATAATGGAATCCATTCCCTTTCCAAGTCCACGCTTAACTGCCATTTTATATTTATCCTCCGGTTATTTTCTTTTTACTACTTCTTTTGCCAACAATCTGTAAGCTTCTGCTCCGGAACATTTGGAATCATATACTGTTATAGGCTGACCAAATGATGGTGCTTCGGACAATCTTACATTTCTTGGAATCTTTGTATTGTATACTTCTTTGGGAAAATTATCTGTTACTGTTTTTACAACGTCCGATGACAGAACTGTTCGACCGTCATACATAGTAAATACTATTCCTTCAAGATTAAGATTTGGATTTAATCTTTCTCTTACAAGATTTATTGTTGTGATTAAATCACTCAATCCTTCAAGTGCAAGATATTCACATTGAATGGGAACTATTACTCTTTCCGATGTTGTCATTGCATTCAATGTAAGAGTATTTAATGAAGGAGGACAATCAAATAATAAATAATCATACTGATCCTTTATATACTCAACTTCTTTTTTAATTATAAATTCTTTTTCTTCTATACCTATCAATTCTATTTCTGCTGCTGCAAGATTAACATTTGAAGGTATTACAGATACACCGGGTAGAACATCTTTGATTATGCATTCGTTAATAGAATATTCTCCAAGCAGTAATTCATATACTGTTTTTTCCTGTTCAACCTTATTAATTCCAAATCCACTTGTTGCACTTCCCTGTGGATCCATATCAATTAACAATACTTTGTTACCGAGTTCTGCCAGACATGCGGCAAGATTTACTGTAGTAGTTGTTTTTCCGACTCCGCCCTTTTGATTTGCTATTACTAAACTTTTCTTCATTTGTGTTATCCTGTAACAACCTTTCCGAATATTTATAACATAAAATCACTTTTTCGATTATAACATTATAAAAATTATTATTCAAACCGACAAAAATCGAATTTTAATGGGATAAAATTCATTGTTTCACAGTTGTTTACTATATAATGTTTCACGTGAAACATTTTAACCCCTAAATCTTGTGAAAATGGCCGTGAAACATTGTTTTTACTAAAATCGTGAAACATTTTTATGTAGAATGAGTTTTAAATTAGTGGTATAGTGTAATCGATTATAATCAAAGAGGTATTGTATGGGTAAAGTAATCGCAATAGCGAACCAAAAAGGTGGAGTTGGTAAGACAACAACGTCAATAAATCTATCTGCAGCATTAGCGCAGGAAGGAAAAAAAGTTTTATTAATAGACTGTGATCCTCAGGGAAATAGTACCAGCGGATTTGGTATACAGAAAAATAGCGTTGAAAATACTGTTTATGAGCTTTTGATTGGAAGCTGTACAACAGAAGAATGTATATTCAAAGATGAAGTATCTGGTGTTGATGTTATTCCTTCAAATGTCAATCTTGCAGCATCAGAAGTAGAATTATTGGGAGAACCCAAGAAAGAATATATTTTAAAGAGTGAAATCGACTGGGTAAAAGACAAATATGATTTCATTATTATTGATTGTCCTCCTTCATTAAACATGCTTACCATTAATGCTATGACTACAGCACAGAGTGTTATTGTTCCAATTCAGTGTGAATATTATGCACTTGAAGGAGTAAGTCAGCTTATTCATACTATTAATCTTGTCAGACAGAAGTTAAATAAAAAACTTACAATTGACGGTATAGTATTTACTATGTATGACAGCAGAACTAATCTTGCTAATCAGGTAGTAGATAATGTTAAGGAAAATCTTAATCATCACATTTATGAGACCATGATACCGAGAAATGTAAGACTTGCAGAAGC
>JAZUDQ010000019.1:0-6249 GCA_045639745.1 Lachnospiraceae bacterium
TGCCTTTAGGCGGTGGGTGCTCTTGTACGAGGTGCGGGGATTCAAGCCCCGTACCTCGTAAGGCACGAAGTGCCGCTTTTTTATGAGCAAGTAGCGAAGCGGATTGCGAATATCATTGACGATTTGGAGTGACTGATTTGGAAGAGCAGCAGGATGTAATAATAAACGAGAATACTGAAAACGGTAATAATGAAATAAAGAAGCAGGTTTCTTTTGAAGTTAATATGAATTCAAGGATTTTGTATGATTATCTTATTAATCACGCATATTCGGGTGCTTCCGGTATAATCGGAAGTTGTTTTGGAACACTGGGAATAATAGTATTTATCAGATATGGAAGTCAGGCGCTTATATATTTGATATTGGGTATTTTGCTTATTCTGTACTTGCCGGTATCACTTCGACTTAAAGCATCACAGATGATGAATCTTGTTGAAAGTTTTAAAAAACCGTTGGGATATGTACTTGACGAGAAAGGCATCACGGTATCTCAAGGTGACGAGACTCAGAGCATTGAGTGGGATAAGTGTACAAAAGCTGTTTCGACAAAAGTAAGTATTGTTCTGTATACGGGAAAAAATAACGCTTCTATTTTCCCAAGAAAGCAGTTGGAGGACAAATTGCCCGCACTGATAAGTGTAATAGCGGAGAACATGGAACCCTCAAAGGTAAAGATTAAGTTTTAATATATTCGGGTTGGCGTAACAAATGACAGAGATAATAGAAACACATTCTTATGAAGAAACATTTGATATAGGATATAAAATCGGGCGAGAAGCCGAACCGGGCAGTATATATACCCTTATTGGAGATCTCGGAGTCGGTAAGACTGTTTTGTGCAAAGGGATTGCAAAGGGTATCGGAATTGAAGAAAATGTCAGTTCTCCGACTTTTACTATAGTACAGCAGTATGATGAAGGAAGGCTTCCTTTCTTTCATTTTGATGTATACAGAATTGAAGATCCCGAAGAGATGTTTGAGGTAGGACTGGATGAATATTTATTTTCGGACGGTGTATCTGTGATTGAGTGGGCAGATATGATTAAAGATCTTATTCCGGATAATCACACAAGAATTGAAATAAAAAAGAATCACGAAAAAGGATTTGATTACAGGTTGATTACTATTTCTAAATCGGAGGCATAAAGGAAACGTGAAAATAATAGCAATTGAATCGTCGGGCCTTGTTGCTTCGGTGGCTTTGGTTCAGGATGGAATGTTAACAGCCGAATATACGGTCAATCATAAGATTACTCATTCGCAGACTATTCTGCCTATGTTGAATGAAATTAAAAATATTACCGAACTTGAGTTGGATTCTGTTGACGCGATTGCAGTGTCGAACGGTCCGGGGTCATTTACGGGACTCAGGATAGGCGTGGCGTTGGCTAAAGGTTTGGGCTTGGCTCTGAATAAGCCTCTTGTTCCCGTATCCACATTGGAGGCACTGGCATACAATATGTACGGCTCGAGTGAAAATATAGTGCCCATTATGGATGCCAGACGACAGGAGGTCTATACGGGAATATATTGTTTTGAAAGAAAAGGCGAACCTGAATTTTCTTATGAAATAAAAAACATCGTAAAAGAGTGTGCTATTTCTATTTCTCAGCTTATTTCGATAATTAATGAAAGCGGAAAACCGTGTGTTTTTGTGGGAGACGGAATAGAACCTTCAAAGGATTTGATTAAAGAAAAATTAAAAGTACCTTACCATTTTGCACCTGCCGGATTTAACAGGCAGAAAGCTTCAAGTGTAGCTGTCTTAGGTGCATTGTCTTTTGAAAAAGGTAATTATGTAAGTGCTGATAAATGTTCTCCTGAATATTTGAGGGTGTCTCAGGCCGAAAGAGAACGTGCCGAAAGGATGGCCGCGGAAAATGGCTGAGCGGGATATTATTTTCTGCGAGATGAAATATGAGCATGTATCACAGGTGGCGGAGATTGAGGCAGCCGTATTTTCGGAGCCTTGGAGCTATCAATCGTTTTTGGATACATTAGGTAAAGAAATTTACACATTCTACGTGGCTTTATGTGACGGGAAAGTGGTTGGTATGGCAGGCCTTATAAAGAGTTGTGATGAGGCTACGGTTACCAATGTGGCAATAATAAAAGAATGGCGCAGACAGAACATCGCGGAAAATTTGTTGTCCGAACTTATGAATGATGCGAAGAAAAAGGGAACTGTTAATTTTACTCTTGAAGTAAGGGAAAGCAATAAAGCAGCCATATGTCTTTATGAAAAACTGGGTTTTAGGAATGAAGGACGCAGACCCGGGTTTTATACAAAACCGAATGAAGCTGCATTAATTTATTGGAAAAGAATGATTGAATAGTATCTAGAACGGAGAAAAAAATGCTGGATGTATGTCTTCTCGGAACCGGCGGAATGATGCCATTGCCGTATAGATATCTTACGTCGCTTGCGGCAAGATATAACGGCAAGAGTATATTGATAGATTGTGGTGAAGGAACTCAGATTGCATTGCGTGAAAAAGGGTGGAGCCCCAATCCCATAGATATAATATGTTTTACTCATTATCACGCAGATCACATCAGCGGATTGCCGGGTATGCTTCTTACAATGGGAAATGCGGAAAGGGTTGAACCGCTTATTATGATTGGACCCAAAGGATTGGAAAGGACGGTAGACGCACTGAGAACAATTGCGCCGGAATTGCCGTTTCCTATTGTCTATAAAGAAATTATAAAAGATGAACAGAAGTTTGAATTTGAAGGATTTTCTATCAAGGCATTTAAAGTGTGTCATAATATTACCTGTTACGGATATACGATAGATGTTCCCAGACTCGGAAAATTCGAGCCGGAAAAGGCCAGAAATAATAACATTGATATTCGTTTCTGGAACAAACTTCAGCATGGTGAAACCGTTACATCGGAAGACGGAAGAGTCTTTGACCCCTCAATGGTTATGGGGGATGCAAGAAAAGGAATTAAACTTACATATGTTACCGACACGCGCCCGTGTGAAAGCATTGCCCGCAATGCAGAAAAATCAGACTTGTTTATCTGCGAGGGAATGTACGGTGAACATGGAATGGAAGATAAAGCGAAGGCTCATAAACACATGACGTTTTATGAGGCTGCCAATATTGCCAAGAAGGCTGATGTTAAAGAAATGTGGCTGACACATTACAGTCCTTCACTGGTGAAACCTGAACCGTTCATGGATGAAGTTAGGAGTATTTTTCCCGGAGCAAAGGCGGGAAAGGACGGACAATCCGTTGATATTATGTATGAAGACTAGACGAAAAAGGGAAAATGCATGGATCGCATTAAAGTGATTAAAGTTTCTATATTGTCTGTATTGATGGTAGTACTTATTGTTGGGTACTACTGTTATTTGTCGAACAAAAATAAGAATAATCAATCACAGAAAAATGCGGAACAGAGTGCAACTGAGATGACTGATGTTCAGGAATTGATTGCCAAGTCCCAATATAGGGAGTATCCGGCAACGCCTGTACAGGTCTTGAAATATTATAATGAGATTACCGCATGTTTTTATAATGAGACATACACAGAGGATGAACTCAGACAATTGGCAACCATGACGCGTGAATTGTATGATTTTGAATTGATTGCCAATCAGTCGTTTGATGACTATATTGCGCAACTGCATGCCGATATAAGCGTGTTTGAGCAGGGCAACATTACAATCTATGAAAGTGAAGTAACTCCTGCTACCGACGTGGAGTATTTTACACATGACGGTTATGAATGCGCCAGACTGAATTGTGTTTATACATTGAAATCCGGCACTTATTATCAAACATCTAAAGAAGTCTATATTATGCGTAAAGATGAAAACGGGCATTGGAAGATAATGGGATTTGCCCTTGTGGAAGAGGAACAGTAATGGAAAATGATGTGTTAATTCTTGCAATTGAGAGCTCATGCGATGAAACATCGGCAGCTGTTGTTAAGAACGGCAGGACTGTTTTATCTAATGTTATTCATTCTCAGATAGATCTTCACACACTCTACGGAGGTGTGGTACCTGAGATTGCATCGAGACAGCATATTGAGAAAATAAATCAGGTAATTAATAAGGCTCTGGAAGAAGCCGGTGTAACTCTGGATGATATTACTGCCATTGCCGTGACTTACGGTCCCGGACTTGTGGGAGCACTTTTGGTTGGGGTGTCGGCCGCCAAAGCCATTGCTTTTGCCAAGAATAAACCTTTGGTTGGAGTGCATCATATAGAAGGCCATATATGTGCCAATTATATTGAAAATCCGGATTTGAACCCTCCGTTTCACTGTCTTGTTGTATCCGGAGGGCATACACATCTTGTTTATGTTAAAGATTTCGGAGAATATGAAATATTAGGTAAGACCAGAGATGATGCAGCCGGAGAAGCGTTTGACAAGGTGGCCAGAGCTATTGGTCTTGGATATCCGGGAGGACCTAAAATAGATAAGATTTCCGATGAAGGTAATCCTCTTGCAATCGATTTTCCGAGAGCAAAAGTAAGTGACAATGTTTTTGATTTTTCATTCAGCGGACTTAAATCGGCTGTTTTGAATTATATTAATGGATGTGAAATGAAAAATGAATCATTTAACAGAGCAGACGTTGCGGCTTCGTTCCAGAAGGCGGTAACAGATGTTTTGGTTGAACATTCTATAAATGCCATGAAAGAAATGAATTCGACAAGATTGGCAATTGCCGGGGGTGTAGCTTCCAATAAACATTTACGTGAGGCGATGATTGAAGCAAGTCGTGAAAACGGTATAGAATTTTTCAAACCGTCACCCATATATTGCACGGATAATGCGGCTATGATAGGTGTTGCCGGTTATTATGATTATATGAGAGGAATCAGGCACGGTTATGATCTTAATGCCGTTCCGGGACTTAAATTGGGTGAGAGATAGTATGAATGAATAATGGCCATACAGAGAAAATGTATGGTCATATTTTTATTGAGAGGAAAATGAATGGAGACAAAAAAAACAGCAGCAATTGTTCTTTCGGCCGGTTACGGAAAAAGAATGAATGCGGACAGACCGAAGCAGTATTTGCTTTTAAATGAAAAACCTATTATTTATTATGCATTAAAAACGTTTGAGGACAGTTTCGCGGATGAAATTATTTTGGTATGCGGAGCAGGTGATATTGAATTCTGCCAAAATGAAATAGTAAATAAATATGACTTAAAGAAAGTAAAAAAGATTGTTGAAGGTGGAACAGAGAGATATGATTCTGTTTGGAAAGGTGTTAAAGCAACAGATGCTGAATATGTATTTATTCATGATGGAGCAAGGCCTTTTATCAGTAAAGATGTTTTGAACGCAGCATATGAAGAAGTTAAGAAATGCGGATGCTGTGTTGTTGGTGTACCGGTTAAAGATACTGTAAAAATTGTTGATGGGAACGGCGTTATTATAAATACACCAAACAGAAAAGATGTGTACCAGATTCAGACACCACAGGTGTTTAGAAATTCGATACTGAAAGAAGCATATGAAAAATTATATAAGTTGTCGGATGAGGAAAGAATCAAGGTCGGTATAACAGATGACTCTATGCTGGTTGAAACTTTTACGGATAATAAAGTATGTGTGGTGCCGGGTGATTATTGTAATATTAAAATAACGACACGTGAAGATATGATATTGGCAGAGGAATTCGTGAAGAAGTTATAATTATAAAAGGCAAAAAAACAGCGGCGTTTGCTGTTTTTTTATTGATAAATGTTTGCAAATAATAAATAAGTTATGAAAAGTATTTTGTACTACATCGTCATATAGAAATGTTGTTAATGATAAATAAAAATAAAAACTAATTATTAAAAAACAATAAACTTTTTGAACCAAATAAAGAAAAATAATGTGAATATTTAAAAAATAATTTCCCGGAAACCCTATAAATACGGGACTTTGAAAAAAAGTATAAAAAAAATAAAAAAAGTTGTTGACACTTATAGACCATTTTGATAATATAACACTTGCGCCGGTGATAAGGCGAAAACAAATGGAGAGATATCGAAGTGGTCATAACGAGGCGGTCTTGAAAACCGTTTGCCTTCACGGGCACCAGGGTTCGAATCCCTGTCTCTCCGGTCGAACCTGATGGTTCGTAGCAAGATGAACCTTGAAAAATAAACATTAATGCAACCCTGAAAATATTCCAAAAAATTTTCAGAGAACAAAAACCTTTTTATACAGTAAATTGGTGAACTAAAAGTCAGCTAATTTTGAAAAAGGCAAACTTTTTTTAGA
>JAZUDQ010000020.1:0-3696 GCA_045639745.1 Lachnospiraceae bacterium
CAACTGCCCTTTCAAGGGCAGCGACGAGTCAAAGGCAGTTTGGCTTGAACAAAGAGAAAGCCAGCGTCTTTAGGCGCTGGCCGGTATCACCCCCTTATAGGGGCGAGCAAACCACCCGTTTGACGGGTGGTCATGATTTTAGTATCTTACGGAAGAACAATTCTGTCTCCCGGGAAAATTAAATTCGGATTCTTAATACTCGGGTTTAATTTCAAGATTGCAGCAACTGTTGTATGATTGGCAGCCGCTATCATATCAAGTGTATCACCTTCTTTGACAACATATCCGGCTCCGCCTGCATTGCCGCTTCTGATGCTGAGTAACTTTGCAGGTCCGAACCAAGGAATCTTCTCATCTAGAATTCTTGCCGCTGTCTGAGAATCGATAACAACCGTATATTCCACTCCTTGATATTTAAATGTAAATTCCACCGTAACAGAAGGTTTATTTGCAAGTTCCTTCAATACCGAGTAAGGAAGAGAATCTCCTTCGCTCCACTTAATCGTTCCGCTCTCCGACGCAATAATTTCATTCTCTAACGGAGTGTAATACCTGCCATTATTACCGGGTGTCGGATTGGGATTGGGGTCCGGGTCGGGATCGGGAGTCGGCTTATCCTTCTTCACAAATTCATACTTTCTATCGGAAGTCAATTGAATAATACTGACACCATCATCCGCAAAGAAATATATTGTATCTTCATCCGCAGAATTATTTGTAAACACTCCTGATGCATACTTAGTCACACCGACATTAAACCCTACGGTCGGTTTTTCCCCCCCGGTACCTATGTTAATGCTTTGTAAATAAGCATTATCTGTTTGATTATTGTATCCTGTATTTCCTGTAATTTTTGCCGTTCCGCCTAAAACAATTTTATCATATTGTGCCGAACTATTATACAATCCACCGCCGCAATTCTCCGCACTGTTTTCGGTTATTTCTCCGCCATACATAGCAAAATTTGAGCTCTGGCAACATACACCGCCACCTCTTTCGGCAGAATTTCCGACAATCTTTCCTCCATTCATATTCAATGAACCTGTATCTGTATATATGTATACACCGCCACCGCAAGCCGAAGCAATATTATTTCTGATTTCGCCACCTACCAAATTCATTTTCGATTTATCGTAAATAAAAACTGCACCGCCATACACAGCCTTACAATTGATAATTGATCCTCCGGTCATATTAAATGTACCATATCCACCATTTACTTCGTCTTCCCTAAGAATTATAACGCCTCCTCCGCTTTGAGCTTCACAACCATCAATGCAACCACCTGTCATGTTAAATGTTCCGCCTTCAACACCTACTCCGCCTCCGGAAGTGTCCTTTTCCATTGATGATTTGCAATTTTTTATTGTTCCGCTTTCAAGAGTAAACGTGCCTAATACCAAAACTCCGCTGGTACACTTCCAGATTTCATTGCTGTTGTTTCCGCCTGTAATAACTCCCGTTCCACTCTGACTTGAGTCCTTTACAGTAAGCTCGGCGCCATCTTTCACACAAATAACATAGCCGTCGGCTGTAGGTTCAGACAGATTACGATCCAATGTGTGACCGTTAAGGTCTATTGTAATATTCTTATTATCTTCAATCAATAATGCTGCATCCCCATTCTCTGCTGTAATATCTTCAGTAAGTGTAATTGTCGTACCGCTATCAGCACGCTCAATGTCGTCTTTAATTTTTTCCCAACCGGTTGGTGCAGACGCCGATACTTTTATTGTTCCGACAAAAAATACCGTAATTACGACAGCCATCGCCGAAGCCAAACCTAATAATGCTTTTAAACCTTGTTTTCTCATCTTTTTCTCCTGACTATAAATAAATTGATTTTTGTGGTCTTTTTACGCACACCTTTC
This sequence comes from Lachnospiraceae bacterium, assembly GCA_045639745.1. Classification (GTDB taxonomy): domain Bacteria; phylum Bacillota; class Clostridia; order Lachnospirales; family Lachnospiraceae; genus NK4A136. Next base: position 1,872 of record JAZUDQ010000020.1, read on the forward strand.
CTATAATATATAGTTATCGGCTTTTTTACGTTTTTATTTATATCTTTCCATAAAAAAGTCCAAACATTTTTTATTTTCCCATGCAAGCGTTCTCGTAAGGATTATTCATCGTGGCATCGAAACCCTCAAGTAAGTATTTATCAGGTATATATTCGTTAACGTCAAGGTCAAGAAAGTAATTGCAAAAATGAATTCCGACATATGTAATTGAATTATCTTCCTCTTCCGGAACCATTGCATATCCGAACCCATAGTATGAGTCGGCTATCATTGCAACGAGGTCATAACCTTCGGGTTCATCCGTTACGGAATAGTACTTTATATACGAATCATTGAATTTGATTTTTTCCAATCTTTCAAGTTCCTCTTCATATTTTTCATCATCATATTTTACCGTCAGATAACTTACATATTGAGGGTCGAACGGATTGTAATACGTATATTCGAATTCCGTTGCGTCTCCTTCTATCGTTTTCGGGAATACCTTATAAAGTCTGTGTTCCTCAGGATCAAGACCGTATTCTTCATCCGCTTCTTCTCCGATACAGTCCGCATATTCCGTTATGTCGGTAAATGTTTTCGGCTTACTCAAAACACTCGATAATACGAGGATTCCTATCGCCGTGGCAGCCGGAACAATATATCTCAAAATAAAAAACATCAAAGCTCCGCCGATTACGAAAAAAACTATATTTCTGATTTTTATTTTTTTGCTGACTTTTTTCAATGATTTCTCCATCGATATATTTTCGCCCTTTTTGTCGGTTTTTACAGGCGTTCTCATGCTTTCAAGCAGTGCCTTGCACTCTTCGCATTCGGCAACGTGTTCCTCTACTCCTTTTACGCTGTCTTCGCTGCATACTTCGTCTATATATAACGGAATCAAATCCTTAATAATTCCACACGAATATTTCATTTAAGTACCTCCTTAATCATTTCTTTTGCACGATAATAGGTTACCCGTGCCCAACTTTCCGTCTTACCGTGAATTTCTCCGATATCTCGAAAAGACAGTTCTCCGAAAGTTCTCATCCAGAATACTTCCTTGTAAGGATCCTTTAATTTGTGAAGATATTTGTGAATCTCCGACGCTGTTTCCTTATTAAGAATTTGCTCTTCAATACTTTCCTCTTCAGGTAAAAATTCCTCTTCATATTTTTCCTCAAGATTCTTTTTTCGCAAATAGTTTATGTACGTATTTTTCGCTATCTGAATCATCCAGGTAGACAGGGAGCTTTCTCCTTTGAATGTGTTTATTTTTGACATAACCTTGTAAAATGTTTCCTGTGTCACATCCTCAGCTATTGTAGGATTTTTGCACAAATCATAAACGTAATAGTATACCGTCTTGTAATAAGTCCGATATATCATTTCAAATTCTTCCAAACACTCCCCTCCTTTCCGTTTTGATAATAATTAGACGCGCATATTTAACATTCGTTACAAAACTTATTTAATTCTATCAGCAAAGCTAAGTGAACCTCTCGTATATTGAATATACGAGCTTCTTATTTCAACCACTACTGCATTGATGCGAAGCATTCTGCGAATGGCTTTTGTCGGCATGGCGAGTAGCCCGATTAACTTTCAATTTTCACACACGATTGCAAAATCCCAATACTCTGTCATAAAAATCTTTAGCTTCCTCAAATGCCCCATGTCCAAGACCATTATAGACAAAAAGCTCACTATTTAAAATCCCCTGATTAAGCAAATACGGGGCTTCATTTCCCACGGTTTTATCATCATCTCCTGCAATAATGAGTGTAGGACATTTAATATCACTCAAATCTTTCCTTGCATCAAAATTAAGAATTGCGTTTGC
>JAZUDQ010000021.1:0-16716 GCA_045639745.1 Lachnospiraceae bacterium
AGACTTACAGGGAATGTAGCTGCCCATCACAAGCCCAAGGCGGAATAAATCTCCAATCCATTTATAATCTTTGGTATCGTCTTTGTTGCCTTTGACGGCTTTTACCCATTTGGGATTGGCAATGGTAACATTGATTTGATCTTCGAGAAGATTGAAGACAGGAACCCAGTATTTACCTGTGGATTCCATACAGACATCATGGCAGTTATTTTCAAGCAGCCAAGATTTGAATTCTAAAATAGAATTGTTGAAGGTGGAGAACCGTTTCTTCTGATAAGAAGGTTCAATACCGCCAGTGGTTTTGATAATTGTGGCAACGAGACATGATTTGTGAACATCGACACCGCAACAGATTGGATAAGTACCTTTCATAGCGTAGCTCCTTTCATAACAGATAAGAAGCCATTGACTGAACTGCCACACAATAAAACAAAGAGCTTTAACAATTCTTAGTGTACGGATTCGTGATACCACTTATTTGTGCTTGAAAAGGCAGAACTTACACTGATTTTTATGCTGTCTAAAACGAGAAAGTTTTTACAACTCCTCCTCCCGTGCTTTGTAGTATAGCTTCTTGCAAACTATTTTAAGCCACAGAGTTGAGCTGTGAAACACTTTCATTACTATTTGTGCCGCCGCTTGGCGGCGGAATGGAGATTTTTATGAATATTGTTGTTTTGGCCGGAGGTACAAGCACAGAACGTGACGTATCGCTCATGTCCGGAAAAGGAGTATATAACGCCCTCAAATCAAAAGGGCACAAGGTAGTTTTACTGGATGTATTTCTCGGATACGAAGGAGACATTTCAGATATATTCAATATTGATAAAGATTGGTCGGAAGGTGTCGGAACAATAAGTTCGGAAGTTCCTAATATAGAAATTCTAAAATCACAGAGAAAAGACGGCGGAAAATGTTTTTTCGGTCCTAACGTTTTGGAAATCTGTAAAGCTTCCGATGTAGTATTTATGGGTCTTCACGGTGCTAACGGCGAAGACGGGCGAATACAGGCCACACTTGAATTAATGGGGATTCCTTTTACCGGAACGGATTATTTTTCAAGCGCCATATGCATGGACAAATCATTTACAAAAGAATTATTCAATCAGAACAATATCCCCAATGCCAAAGGGTACAGTATAGCAATAGGAGAGCCGCTTCGTGATATAGGATATCCCGTGGTAGTCAAAGTTTGTAACGGTGGATCAAGTGTCGGAGTATACATTTGTCAAAACGACGATGAGGTTCAAAAAGCCCTCAAGGATGCTTCCCAATTCGATAATCATGTTGTAATAGAACAGTTTATAAAAGGACGTGAATTCACCTGCGGTATAATTGACGGTCATGCTCTTCCTCTTGTTGAGATTGCTCCGAAAGAAGGCTTTTATGATTATGCCAACAAATATCAGGCCGGCAAAACCAATGACATCTGCCCTGCGCCTCTCTCGGAAGAAAAGACAAAAGAAATTCAAAGAACTGCCGAAGCCGCTTATAAGGTGCTTCGACTTAAATCCTACGCACGTATCGATTTCATGATGGATGAAGAGGAAAATATCTATTGTCTTGAAGCCAACACGCTTCCCGGAATGACACCGACCTCTCTTCTTCCAATGGAAGCGGCAGCAATCGGAATTGATTATCCGTCATTATGTGAAAAATTAATCGAGGTATCTTTGAAATAATGAAAAATATGAATCTTTTAAACATTTGCAATGCCTGTCACGGACATTTGTACTTTGCAGACGAATCCGTTATGTGTACAGAGGCCGAAGGCGTCGTAATTGACTCCAGACTGATTGAAAAAAACTTTATATTTGTTGCAATCGCCGGTGAGAAAACCGATGGGCACAAATATATTGATGATGTCCTTGCCAAAGGTGCTCTGGCTGTAATATGCGAAAAACTTCCGGATTCTCCGAGCGGTCCCTGCATTCTTGTAGACAATTCCGTAAAAGCTCTTCAGGAAACAGCTGCCTTTTACCGAACATGTCTTGATACAACCGTAATTGGAATAACCGGCAGTGTCGGCAAGACAAGCACCAAAGAATTTGTCGCCTCAGTTCTTTCCGAATCCTTTAACATATATAAAACAGAAGGCAACTTTAACAATACAATAGGTGTCCCGCTTACAATTTTAAAAATCCGCGAACAGCATCGCATTGCAGTAGTCGAGATGGGAATAAATCAATTCGGTGAAATGACTCTGCTATCATCTATTGCCCAACCCGATATTGCCATAATTACAAATATAGGTGAATGTCATCTGGAGTTTTTGGGAGATCGTGACGGTGTGCTGAAAGCCAAAACAGAGATTTTCAGCGGATTAAAAGCCGGCGGTCAGATTATTCTTAACGGGGATGATGACAAACTTATTACCATAAACAGTAACTCTCACCCTATCATCCTGGCCGGTATCGATAATACCAATGCCGATTATACCGCTGAAAATATTATCCCCCACGGCTTAAACGGAAGCACCTGTACACTTCGTGATAATAATAACAACACTTCATTTGAAGTAACCATTCCGCTTCCCGGAAAACACATGATTCAAAACGCACTTATTGCCACCATCACAGGTCGCATTCTTAATATGTCATATGAATGTATAAAAAACGGTCTTGAAAAAATACGTCCTACCGGTGGCAGAAGTAATGTCATAGAGTCAGCCGGGTATACGATTATCGACGATTGCTACAATGCCAATCCGACTTCCGTCAAATCAGCATTAAAACTGCTCTCCGAGTCGACAACTGACAATCGTTCCGTTGCGATACTGGGTGATATGTTTGAACTGGGTGATAATGAAAAAGCATATCACGCCGAGGTCGGCAGATATGCTTCATTACAGAATATTGATACTTTATTATTTATCGGAACGCTTTCAAAAAACGGATATGAAGCCGCCATCTCGCACGGTCACAAAGATTGTTTCTTCTATTCTTCCGTTGACGAAGCGCTTAAAAACATTACAAGCCTGCTTAAACAAGGTGATACGATCCTTGTTAAAGCCTCTCACGGAATGAATTTCAGCAATATCATTTCGTTTCTGACGAAATAAAATGTATGAACTCCTTCGGAGGCAACACATTACTGAAATAAAATCCCTGTAAAAATTCACAACCTTGAATATAATCACAGCCGACATCCGCAAAATGTTCGGCTGTAATTTTATTTTCAATGCCCTCCATCAGAACCTTTTTCCCCATTTTTTTCAGCATCGCAACGGTATCATCAACAATTATTTTCATATTGGCATTGTTATAAGATTTAATAAACGATTTATCAACTTTAACAATTTCTACCGGAAGTTCTGTAATTCGCTTAATATTTGAATAACCGATTCCGTAATTGTCCAAAATAAATCCTATTCCTTCTTCCGAAAGTGCCTTTATATTCTGATCTACTATTATGGGATCATAATCTGCCGCGCCTTCGGTTATTTCCAGTTTTATCATTGAAGGATCAATATTTTTTTCTTTGATTATACCTCTTATTTTTTTGACGATGTCCGCCTGTACGCACTGGGACGGAGATAAATTGATATTGATATGATCAATTCCCATTTTCTTTAAATCATTATTCGCAACAAAATCACACACCTTTTCAAATACAACATCGCCGATTTTATACATCTTGCCGCTTAATTCTGCCGCCTGAATAAGCAGCGCCGGCGATATTACGCCATATTGCGGATCTTCCAAACGAAGAAGAGCCTCTGCTGCCACAAAACTATTTTTCTCAACCGAATAAATCGGTTGATAGTGAATTTCAAACAGATTTTCCTGAAGTCCTCGTTCAATGATGGACTCCATTTCATTTTTCACCACATTTTCTTTCTCATTGGCGTATTCGGAATATCTCAATACCTTATCGCTCTTGGGAATTGAATTGTGAAAGGTTACCGCATAACAGAAAAGTGCTCTGTAATTATCTATATCCTGCGGACAGTTAACCCATACCATTCTGGCATCAACATGTATTTCATATTCATCAAAAGAAACATGGTTATCGAAAAATACTCTGATTTTCTCTGCGGTAAATGCCAGTTTTTCTTCGTCTTTTTCCTCTGTCATCAATCCAAACAATCCATATTCCAAATAATAAACCTGTGAATCCAGGTTATTCATATCCAAATATTCACGCAAAACTCCGGATATTTTCTTTATCAGAGAATTGTACTCATTCTGTCCGAGAAACATTCTGATTCCGTTATTATTGGCGAATTTAATAAGCAGAATGTTTACCGGAATCCCTATATCCATAATTTTCTTTAGCGACTTCACTCCGTCATTATATTTTTTGGCTCCCGTAACCGGATCGACAATTGAATTTTTTCTTTGGATTACTATTACAAAGGCCAGTAATTCGATAATAATGAAAAACATTTCCACAAGAATCTTGGGGAATAATCCCTGAATAATAATTGCAACCATATTTATGGGAATAATTGACATGAAAAAACCAAAGAATACTTTTTCTTCATACTTTCTCATATATATCATAAGATATGTTCCAACTGCTACCAGAACAGAATATGCTATGTATAAAACCAATAAATACTTTCCTCTTATATAATGACAATCATCCGATATATAGAAAACCCAGCCGGTGAATATATTGAGGACTATCATTCCAATAAGTAAAACGGCATATACATAAAACAAAAACATACAGATTTTCTTTTGTTTTACAATATACCACACCCCCATTACAGAAAAGCAGTAAGCATAAAAAAACGGAAGAATCATATTATGACACAGAAAGTAAATCGTATTAACCAAAAACAGATAAAACTGAACATATGCAGACGGTTCGACATAGTCAACCAGAATCGCCGATAATAAATCCATAATTGTAGTAACGGCAGACAATATAAGAATACTCATGAAGAGTTTGTCTGTCAGTTCTTTAGTCATTTTTCTATAGAGGTTAGAGCCAATTAATAAAAAAGCTACCATCAACCCCGCAACATCAAAACACAAATTATACATATTAACCTCATTTCCGGACATTCTATTGTGCTGTCAAGCAATTGTCTTTACCCCGTTTTACTGACAATTATGCACCTTTAAGAATTCCAGATAGACTTTCTCGGGAATAGGCTTTGAAAAATAATATCCTTGTATATAATCACAGCCGATTTCGGAAAATCTATCAAAAGCTTCCTTAGTTTCAACACCTTCTACCAATATTTTCTTATTAAGTTTTTTCAGCATTGCCACCATGGATTCTATTATCGTCCACATTTCTTCGCTATCCATAGCATCTACCAGGCTCTTATCCAGTTTTACTATATTAACGGGAAGTTCGGCTATACGATTTACATTTGAATAACCTGTACCGAAATCATCTATGGAAAACGCAAATCCCATCTCATGAAGTTTGTTAATATTCTCATTTGTTATCTGACTGTCCGAATCAACTGCTGTCTCTGTAATTTCAAGATTAATCTGCTGAGGATTGAGTCTGTGTTTTTTCACATAAGCGAACAGTTTATTAACCAGTTTCGCATCCAGGCATTGAGCAACTGAAAGATTAATTTCAATATAATTTACACCATATGAAATAAGATTTTGCTCATTTATAAATCTGCACACTTCGTCAAGAACAAACTCACCTATCTTATGAATGGCTCCGCTTAATTCTGCTGCCGGTATAAATATTGCCGGTGAAACAAATCCGTATTCCGGATCCCTGAGTCGAATCAATGCCTCTGCCGTACTGAATTTTTTTGTCTTAATCGAATAAATCGGTTGATAATACATTTCAAAGTTACAATGATTAATGGCGTTAAAAATAATATTGTCGAGATTTGACTTAAGTAAAAATGATTTATTATTTCCAAATGAACTATACTCCATAACCATATTACTGTCAGGAGAATATATATCGATTGAATATGTAAAGTTGATAAATCTGTCGTAATTATCAATATCTACCGGAACATCTACCATAACAGCTTTAATCTCAATCTTCAAATCCTGATTATCAAGCATAAACGGTTCCAGCGAATACGCATTAGCCAGTCGTGCGGCATCTTTTAGCTTATCCTTTTTATAAAGGTTGGTTACGACTGCAAAAACTCCTCTGTCCAAATAATAAATATCAGGGAAAAGTTCCATAACCAGACAGACTCTGTTCAGTTTCTCATAAAAACTTGAAATAAGATTAACATACTTTTCTATTCCCAAATTCTGTCTTAAAACCGAATGATTTTTTAATTTTACAAACAGAACGGAAACCGGCTTCCCCGAAATATAATACTCACGCATATCATTAAGAAATGCATTGTAATTAAGTGCGCCTACAGCCTCATCAAGATTTTCTTCCGGTCTCTGAATTCCGAGTGCAACGAATATAAGCATCAACGCAGACGAAAATATCTCCAGTCTCAATTCCGGTATAAACAGCTGAATTGCAACAGCCAATGCGGTTATAGGAATAAAAGCCATAAGAACAAAGGACTGCATCGGTCTCATAACAGCCCAGTTTTTAATAATGATAAACATTCCCGCAATCAGATAGAAGAAAGCCATTGCATATATTACGGAAATATAAGGGCCCCGCTGATACATGCAATTATCATCAAAATAAAATACACATGAATTCCATGGATTCATTACAAGCATCAAGACAATAATTATGTAGGGGACATTAAGAATGAGTTTAATAGGAAGTGATTCCCTTATTATATGATCTCTTCCCAAAACATATATAGAATAAATAATATAAGTCGGTGGTGTGGCATTTCTGACAATGAAATACATATAGTTAAACAATGCCTGTTCAAATAAAGTAAATTCATTCGCCGGAAAAACCGAACCAAAAAGCATTGTAATAATATCAAGAATTGCAGCACCCAAAATCAGACCATTAACCGCAAGATACATCATATTCTTGCTTCCTTTGGTGGTCTTACGCAATATGAAAGAAATAAAGATTGACACGGAAAGAAAAACCGCAGCTATATCAAAATTTAGACCAATGTTCATTTCTTCCCCCCCCGGAAAAACAAAACAATTGCTACTGAATCGATAATATTCTTAACAGGCTCTACGACTGCTCTCGTGCAGTCAAACCCATATATATTTTAACTCTTATTAAAAATTATTTCAAATGTTTGAAAGCATTTAATGCACTGTCAATAACGGCATCCATATCATAATATTTATATTCTCCGAGACGGCCTCCGAATACCACATTAGTTTCCTTTTCTGCCAATCCTTTATATTCAAGATACAATTTACCGTTTTTCTCATCGTTTACCGGATAATACGGCTCATCTCCCGGCTTCCATTCACTGCTGTATTCACGACTTATAATGGTTTTGGGGATATCCTCACCGTCTTCATCCTTACCGAATTCAAACCATTTATGTTCAATAATTCTCGTCCACGGTGTCTCTCTGTCCGTATAATTAACTGCAGCATTTCCTTGGAAATTGGGAATATCGAGCGTTTCATTTTCAAAACGGACGCTTCTGTACTCCAAATAACCGAGTTTATATCCGAAATACGCATCAATCGGTCCTGTATATATCACCTTTTCCGCAAGAGAATCATAATAATCTTTCTTTTCAAGATAGTTCTCATTCAGTCTTACCTCTACACCCTCAAGCATATTGGCCACCATCTTGGTATAACCTCCTATAGGAATCCCCTGATAAAGAGCATTAAAATAATTATTATCAAATGTTAACCGGACCGGAAGTCTCTTAATAATAAATGCAGGAAGTTCTTTACAATCTCTTCCCCACTGCTTTTCGGTATATCCTTTGACAAGTTTTTCGTATATATCGCGACCTACAAGTTTTATGGCCTGCTCTTCAAGATTCTTGGGTTCTCCCGCAATCTCTTTTCTCTGCTCTTCTATCTTCTCAAGAGCCTCCTCCGGAGTAACAACATTCCACATTTTATTGAATGTATACATATTAAAGGGCATAGAATATAATTCTCCCTTATAATTGGCAACCGGCGAATTGGTAAATCGGTTAAATTCGGCATATCGGTTAACATACTCCCATACTCTCTTTATATTGGTATGAAAAATGTGAGCTCCGTATATATGAACATTTATATTTTCCTGTTTTTCCGTATATACATTTCCGGCAATATGCGAACGTTTATCTATAACCAGTACCTTCTTACCGGCTTTTGTTGCCTCAGCTGCAATAACCGCTCCGTATAATCCGGCTCCGACTATTAAATAATCATATTTTTTATCGCTCATATTAATCCTCATTTCATTTTTAAAGAGCAATTCTGTCCATAAACAATAAGCCCTGTTAATTACAATAATTCTGCCAATTCAAGAATAAGCGTTCTTGTCTTCTCCCATCCAAGACACGGATCCGTAATAGACAAGCCGTATGTATTACCCGAAGTCTTCTGATTACCGTCCTCCAGGTATGATTCAATCATAAGCCCTTTAACAAGCTGTCCTATTTCCTTTGAATGACGCATGCTGTGAAGAATTTCCTTGGCAATTCTGGGTTGTTCATCCCATCTTTTGCCGGAATTGGAATGATTGGTATCCACAATAACTGCCGGATTAACCAAACCGGCTTTGGCATAAAGTTCCGACAACAGCCTTAAGTCATCATAATGGTAATTGGGTACCGTATCACCGTGTTTGTTGGAAAAGCCTCTTAATATTGCATGGGTAAGAGGATTACCCTTTGTCTCAACCTCCCAGTTAGAATAAACAAATGTATGACTGTGCTGGGCTGCTGTAATAGAATTCATCATAACCGATAAATCACCGCCCGTAGGGTTCTTCATTCCTACAGGAATATCCAATCCGCTGGCCGTGAGACGATGCTGCTGATTCTCTACACTTCTTGCCCCAACCGCAACATACGATAACAGATCCGAAAGATAATGATGATTTTCGGGATAAAGCATCTCATCCGCACAGGAAAATCCTGTCTTACATAATGCATCCAAATGAAGTTTACGAATTGCTATAAGACCTTTAAGCATATCCGGCGATTCATTCGGATCCGGTTGATGCAGCATGCCTTTATATCCGTCCCCGGTAGTTCTCGGTTTGTTTGTATATATTCTCGGAACTATTACAATCTTATCCTTTACCTGATCCCTTATCTCGGCAAGTCGACCGATATATTCAAGAACTGCGTCCTCTCTGTCTGCAGAGCACGGACCTATTACCAAAAGAAATCTGTTGTCCTCTCCGGTAAATATCCTTTTAACATCATTGTCGTTGGCTTTTTTTACCTTCTCATGAGCTGCATCCAACGGATACATTTCTTTAATAACGCGGGGTGAAGGTAATTCCCGTTTAAATTCCATATTCATTTCGCTACATTTCTCCGTAATTTTTATTTTTATCCTCGTAACGATTCGTCAAATAACTTTCTTTTTTCCGTTGACGAAATCATAATATTCTTTATTTCTTCACGATTATCATTTTTAATGCATTCCCGAAGTCTGTCAAACTGCTGTTCAAACAGTTCCATCTGGCAAAGGAGATCGTCTTTATTAAGTAAAAACAATTCACTCCACATCTCCTCATTTATTTTTGCTATACGAGTAAGATCCCTAAACGAATCACCCGTATAATCAATAAAATGTTCCGAGTCCCTGCATGTCATAAGAGTTATTGCAATACAATGGGTAAGTTGCGAAAGAAACGCTATCATTTCATCGTGTTTTTCCGGGCTCAGTATTCTGATTGTCTTAAATCCCAGAATCTCACCTATTTGCCTGCATATTGCGATTGCCTTCTCCGAATTGACATCTGTCGGCGTAATTATGTAATTGGCCTTATGAAATATTGCTTTATCGGCATTGTTTACACCGCTCGACTCTTTTCCTGCCATTGGATGAGCTCCGATATATTCCAAGTCATCCCTTAAAACTTCCTGTATCTTATATATTATACACTTTTTTACACCGGTTACATCAGTAATAAGTGCATTCTGTTTTAAACATTTTTGATTATTTTCAATCCATTCCAGAAAAGCACCCGGATACAATCCGAATATAATCAAATCAAATTGCCCGACATAACTCTCATCCGAATCGGTTCTGCCGCTTTTAATAAGACCATTGTCAATGGCATATCTTATGGCATCGGGATTTTTATCGATTGCTCCCACATAATATCCTTCATCGGACAGGGCATGAGCATAACTTCCGCCCATCAATCCGAGTCCGATAATCAATATTTTCGAATCTTTATTCAATTCATTCATCACATTCAACCTCTATGCCAATCTCACGAATTCTTTCAAAATAATCGGGATAACTTTTATTAATACTTTCGGCCCCGTCTATCACGCCGCCTGTCACACTTAATATAAGTGACATTGCCATAACAATACGATGATCGTTCCATGAAGAAATATTCTCGGTCGGTGCCTTAATGCTGCATTTTGGAGTCGACCCATATATTGTCATCGTATTATCGGTTGTCTCACAACTCACTCCGCATTTTGCCAGTTCGGTTGCCATTGCCAGCGCACGATCGCTTTCTTTTATTCTCAATCTTCCTATTCCTGTAAATTCTGCCCCGTGATTAAGTGCCGCAACAGCAAAAAGAACAGGCCCCAAATCAGGACAATCGGAAATATCAAGTGTCGGTCTTCCTTCACACAATTTTCTTAAATATTCCGTTGCACAGCGATCTCCCTGCCTGCTGTCATTATTTAAGCCCGATACACTGACGGCATCTTCAGTTATTCCTCTGTAATTATATGCCAACAAAGCTGCTGCGTTAGACCAGTCACCCTCCACATGATAATCACCTTTTTTAATTGTCTGATTCCCGGGGATTATAAATACGCCTTCCTTTTTTTCCGATACATTTACCCCGAAAAGCCTCAGAACCTCCAATGTAATATCTATATAAGGTCTGCTTTCCGTAGTTTTATCTATCTTTAAAATCGAATCTCCGTCCAAAAAAGGAAGCGCCATTAAAAGACCTGATATATACTGACTGCTGATATTTCCGGGAACGACATACTCACCGGGGAGCAGTCTTCCGCATATTTCAACTGATGTAGCGCCCTTTATTACCTTTATTCCTTTTTTTTCAAAAAGGTCCTCATATACTGTAATTCCGCGTTCCATCAATCTTTGAGTTCCGATAAATGTGACCTTTTCCGACGAAAGCAGACTCACCGGAATCATAAATCTGAGTGTACTGCCGCTCTCCAGGCAATCAAGAACAGGATTTTCTTTCTTTTCAAATCCGTTAACTTCTATGACATTTCCGTTTCGTGCCAGTCTGTACCCAAGTCCGGTAAGGCAGCCGATTGTCGCATCCATATCCTTACTGTAAGACACAGGGAAAATACTTCCCTCGCCCGACAATGCACTCATAATCAAAATTCTGTGTGCGAAGCTCTTGGATGGCGGTGCTTCCAATGTGCCTCTCGCGGAATTGTTTCCTTTAAATAATATGTTCATAATTCAGCCCTGCTTTATATTTTAATTCTGCGTAAAATAATCGGTTCCGAATCTTCCGGCAAGAATATCAGCCATTACCAACGATGTAAGACTGTTTATTACAGGACTGATTCTTCTGATAATTGCAGGATCATGTCTTCCCTTAATATTTAATGTACATTCTTCTTTGTTAATGAAATCAACAGTTTGCTGATCACGCGCTATCGACGGTGTCGGTTTCACCGCACATCTGAATACTATCGGCATACCGTTGGTTATTCCGCCGTTAATTCCTCCGTTATTATTGGTCGAAGTAATTACGCTTCCGTCTTCTTTATCAATCCTAAAGGAATCATTTACTTCAGAACCTTTTGCACCACCGAAGCCAAAACCATATCCGAATTCAATCCCTTTAATTCCTCCGATAGCAAACATAGCTTTTGAAATAAGTCCTTCTACGCTGTCAAACCATGGTTCTCCAACTCCGGCCGGCACTCCCGAAATCACAGTCTCTGTTATTCCTCCGACACTGTCATTATCATCTCTGGCCTTTAATACCTCCTCATCAAAACCGTTAGGATTCTCGCAATCACCTATTCTGACAATTTCCGTCTTTATTGCAATTCCTTTTTTTTCGAGGGCAGGTATAAGAATTCCTCCGGCAGCTACTATTCCGGCAGTAATTCTACCCGAAAAATGTCCTCCGCCTCTGTAATCTTCAAAACCGTGATATTTGCAAAAAGCGGCATAATCCGCATGTGAAGGTCTCGCCGGTCCGTACTGATAATCACTCGAATGAACATTTTCATTCGGAATAATAATTGTTAACGGGGTACCTGTAGAATAACCGTTAAAAGCTCCGCTAATTATCCGAAATTCGTCTTTTTCAACTCTCGGAGTGTCCAACCCGCTTACCGGTCTTCTTTTCTTTAAATTATCTGCTATTACGGTCTCATCTATTAACATCCCCGGCGCCAATCCGTCAAGGACAACACCGACAAAAGGTCCGTGGCTTTCTCCGAATAATGTAAGAGAAATGTTATTTCCCAACGTATTTTTCATTAAAGTTTTTCTCCGTTCCGAGCAGCCTGATATTCACATGAAATATCGATTACCTGCCTCAAAAATTTCTTATAATATTCTTTCATTTCATCGCTCTGAATATATGAACAGTTTTTTTCAATAAGATAATCTTCCCTGGCTTTGTCCTTTACCGGCAGATTATTTTTTCTTTTGTAGTCGGCAATCCGAGCTGCCGCTTTCATTCTTTTTTCAAAGAGTTCCGCCATAGCTTCATCAATTTCGCATATTTCCTTTCTTGACTCATCAAGGCTCAATTCCGAACAATTATCATTCATATTTACCGTTTCTCCCATATCTTATTTTTTATGTGAAAACAATCGAGACAATAATTTATTTATATTCTTTTCTATCAACATATGATACAACACCGACGCAACAATTACTATTGCGGCAGATATACCGAATGTAACCCAGACCGACCCCATATATGACATACCCGCATTTCCGAAATACATTCTGATATAATAGCTGAAACAATTAATCATAATTGTATGCAAAAGATATACTCCGAACGAAATATCACCCAAATAATTAAGCGGTTTCGAAGAAAGAAAACAGGTTTTAGGTAAGGACATACAGCCCGCCATAAGAAGAACCGCACCGAGTGTGTGAGCAAAAACAGGTGTCGTATTGCCGATAAATCCGATAAACAAATATATAAAATTCTCCGGTGTATCGTATGACGGATATCCGCCGAAAAACAATCCGAGAACAATGAGTGCAATTCCGCCAATTATACGAACAGCCTTATTTTTCAGGAAATTCAATTTCCATTGTCCCACTCTGTCATAACAATATATATCCGCTATAAAAATGCCCACGCCAACCGGAAGATAATAAATATCCAGAAGCGAAATCAGCACCGAAAGAGCTGCATATACCAACGGCATGAATTTTCTTTCTTTATTGGAAAGGCTTGCAAATGTTACGGCTATGAAAGTTCCGATAAAAAGAGCATATATACACCATAACGGTCCCAGTACGGAACTGTCGGAACGAAACCACATAATAACGACAGCACTCAGAAGAAGCCTGGCCGGAGAAGCAACCGGGTATATACCGGCGGCATTGGTATTCAACGCATCGGACAATCCGATCATCAAATAATAAAGAATCCCCGCAGGTAGTACGGTAAGCATAAGGCGAAGATATCTTTTGGCCATAATAGGCAGCAAATCCGTCTTGCCGCCTTCAATCTGCGTCATAAATGTCTTCCGTGCAAATAAAAAAGCGGAAATCATAATAAAAAGGCATACCGCAAAATTACCGTTCAGTAATACTCCGTAAGGTTTATAGCCCAATTTGATATCTATTCCCGATTCGGTAACCGATTCGACAGTTTTTCCGTAATATACGCCTCGAATAAATGTTAAAAAAAAGTGGTGAAAAAAAACAACAAGGCATGCAAGCCCTTTTAAACCGTTTATCCAGGTTATTGTATTTTTATTTTCCTTCATAACTTCTCCATGCGATAATTTCTATTGTTCGCGGATCTTTTTCACCATCAAAATACTTATCCAAAACCTTCTGAAAACGTTCGTTCTCCGGGCAGCACTCCGCAAATAAAGTCATGGAAGATCTGAGTTTCATATCGTCCGGAGTTCCGAATATCACCGTAGCATCATTTTCCTCAAGACTTAAAAGTGCATCGCATACTTCGTTCATCCTGCTGCCGAGGATTTCATTATTCATATATTCAACAGCCTCGTCCTTATTCTTAATAGAATAAAAAATAGATGTTCGGCTCTGTCCAAGTCCTATTATCTGGGGAAACATAAACCACATCCAGTGAGATTTTTTGTATCCTGCTTTAATCTCCTTAAGTGCTGTTTCATAATCCTCCTGCTGAGCTCTGATATATCGATTGATATCATTTTCACTGATTTTTTCCATGGTTTACACCTCCGGCTATTTTTTTCTTCTGTAATTATATCAAAAAAGCAGCATATCTTTAATATATACTGCCAAAATTAACGATTATCCATGATAAATATATTTCTTAACTTGTTTTGAGATTCTCGGTCCAATTGCTGTAACAGCAACCGCTTTTATCATGTCCGGTATCAGAAACGGTAATACACCAACACTAACCGCGTAAATAAAATCCGTCTCGGTCCGAAACATAAGCCACAATGTTCCGATTAAGTAACAAAATAATATTCCCGTTATCATTCCGATTAATCTTAAAAAATAATTTTGAGATTTACCGATAATATATCCCGAAATCAAAACCATAGGGAAATATCCGATTATGTATCCTCCCAAAGGACCGATAAGCTGACCGGGGCCTGATGTAAAACCTGCGAAAACAGGGATTCCTACCGCTCCGAGCAACACATACAGAATCAGAGCCGTAATTGCATGCTTTACTTTTAATATATACACAGAGAGTCCTATCGCAACTAACGAAAGCGTCACCGGCACGGGTGAAACAGCTATCGGCACTGTTATTACACTAAATACACATATTAAAGCCGTCATAAGAGCAATCACCGTAAGTCTCAGTGTTTTTTTCATTTACCCTCCGATGCATAAAGAGCAAATAACAGTTTAATATTTGTCCCCTGTGACACAACCGAAAATTCCTTATTCATATCTACCGCATACGCCGCGTTTGCTTCAACATGAGCGCAGAAATTCTCATCTTCCGTAAGACGCAATTCTTCCATAAAAAGAATCGATCCCAACGAAATATGATAATCGCTTGTAATAATTGCTACGGAAGAAACTTCAGGATATTCGTTTTTTAAAATAGAACATGAAAAATATGCATTTTCAACTGTTGTCTTTGAATTATTTTCAATAATGATTCTGTCCTCATCCATACCGTTATCAATAAGCCATTCGGACATCATATCCGCTTCGGTTGCATCGGAATTCTTTAAAGCGGTTCCTCCGCCCGTTACAAGAACATAACATTCGGGATATTTTTGAGCATTTTCCAAAGCAACTTCGAGTCGTCCGATTAATTCATCTTTCATAGAGCCATCCGCATTAAGCTGGTAGCCCAATACAACAATGCAAAAGGTCTCATCCTGAGGTAACCCGTCAGGTAACATACCATACATTACATAATCGTCCGAATTCACAAGATTCCAATCCTCAATTATATCAATCCACTTATTACACAGTCGGCTGTTCGCTACAGAAAACGAACTTAAAAGATTATTTATTCCATCTTCATCATCATATACATAAAAAGAAACAATATCGTTAACATACTGTATATCCGTATATTCCGAATATTGAGAATCTATACTTGATGAAGAAACACCGGATACAGAATCTAAAGAAACCGAAGGAGTTTTATCGCTCCCCCGGTTGCATCCGCACATAATCAAAATCATGAAAACAATAGGAAATATATATTTTTTATATCCACTCATAATCCCCACCTGTAATCGCCAAGTTCAAAAGGATATCTAATTTTTCGACTTCTTCCGCACCTTCAACTACCTTTTTCAAGCCTGCCGTCTCCATCTTTGAAGGCATTTCATCATCAGGTCCGAGTTCCATGTCGGGTTCCTCACCGCAATAAGGACAGGTAATCAACGGTGCAATCTTCAAATCCAAAAAACGCTGTCCGCATTCACTGCATTCGTAATAACCACATAAATCTGTTCCGTCAGGCACATAAAACATCACTTTCACCTCTGTATATTATTTGCTTATATCGTTGAGTGACAAAATATACTTTTGGCACACACCTCATTATATACTAAAAAAAGTTTTTAATAAATTTTTCTTTTGTTAAGTATTTGTTAATACACATATCGTATAGTTAATCTAAATTCAAAACAACATATTGATATATATATTGTTGATTTGTTTATGAGAATGTATTCATTTTTAAACCATTAATATAAAGAGAGGTAATTCATATGTTAACAAAAGTAGCACAGACTTACGATATCGAATCAATTATGTCTTTTTTAAGAAACCCCGGAGAATCATGCAATTGGTACGGTTCCGAAGAAGATTTTAATGAATATAAGACAACTATACTCGAACATATTCTTAGAAAAGAAGCTTTTATCCAGGTATTAAATAATAAGATTGTAGGCTTCACCCTTCAGGCACAGAACTGATTTTTACAATTTGTACTACATATCCGACAAATCAAAAAATTCCCTTATCGTATGATATGGGAATTTTTTTTTTGTATGTCAATGATATTCGCAACCCGCTTCGCTACTTGCTCATAAAAAAGCGGCACTTC
>JAZUDQ010000022.1:0-28943 GCA_045639745.1 Lachnospiraceae bacterium
ACTGATAAACAGTGGCTTTTATGATTTAGCCACAGCCTATCAGTCTGTGCACGTCAACTATTGAAAGCGCCGTATACCGAACGGTACGTACGGTGCTGTGAGAGGACGGCGGTTAATCACCGCCTCCTACTCGATTTTTATTATTCTTCGTTGTCGGAATTGCCGTTGGCATAATCGTCGAATTTCTTCAATACGGCGTCATACGTCTTTTGACTTATTTCGGGGAGCTTACCACCCCAAATTTTTTCGGCATTATCATACGCTTTAAGAAAAGCGTTTTTCATTTTTTCCATGTTATCGTTGTCACCGCCTGACAGAGCCATTGCAAAATCAAATATTCTGGAAGAAGTCTGTTCAACTCCCCAATATCCGTCTTCCGCAATATCTGCCTGCGCCTGGGCGCGGGTTGCTTCATCTACTTCAAGTGACTCATATATGCTTTTCAATCCGTTGGCTGTGTTATAGCAAGTTGCCTGTTTGGTGAGCAGCTTATTTACTATATCCTGAAGCTGCTGTACATGACTGTCTGCATCTGCTTTTAATTTGTCAATCATTTCCTTATTGGGCTTATAGGTTTTTGCAGTTGCCTTTGCGGTATTGTCAGAACGCTCGTATACAGCTCCTTCTTCTACCGAAGAAGCGGTTTTGTCCGATAAAGCATCAGATTTACTTTTTTCCGAATCGGTTTTCTTTGAGTAATCTGTATAAGTCTTGTTTGTTTCTGTAACTCCGTTTACATTCATGATTGCTCCTCCTTGAAATAATACTAAACAATAAATACACTTCGGTTTATACCGGATATCTGTTATATCGGCATTTGTTCTTAAAAACTTTATTGGCAGCCAACATATTTTCTTAACAGATTATTTAAGTCATCCGGATTAACCGGTTTAAACAGACAATCGGTAAAGTCTTTTGAGAGATATTCTTCTCTGGCACCTCTCATGGCGTTGGCTGTCTGAACTATAATTACGTTATTGCAATTCGGATTGGAAGAGTCATTTCTTATTGCCTGACAAGCCTCTATACCATCCATTTCCGGCATCATGTGATCCATGAAAATAAGATCGTATTTGGCTTTCTTTGTTTTTTCAATGGCATCTTTAGCACTCAGTGATTCCGTAATCTCGGCATGAGTCGTATCAAGAAGACAATGAAGTACGGTAAGGTTCATTTGAAGGTCGTCAACTATTAATATTCTTTTTCCGTCCAAAGTCGGTGTATAATTCTCTGTAATTGATTCCTCTTCTTTGTTTATGCTTTCAAGATTATCGACAAAACTGTCATCGACCAATTCCAAAGGAAGAGTTGCTGTAAAAGTACTTCCCTTACCGTATTCGGAAACAACATCAATAGTTCCGCCCATGGAGGTAATAATTGATTTCGTAATGTTTAGACCGAGTCCGGAACCTTCTATGGAACGGTTTTTTGATAAATCAAATCGTTGGAATTTATCAAATAAAAGAGGCAGGCTTTCTTCTTTTATTCCCATACCCGTATCGGAAACCGAAATGATGATATTGCACTTGTTATCATCTGTTTTTTTACTGTCAAAAGAAAGGGTTACGGAGCCGTCTTGAGTGTATTTCATAGCATTTGACAAAAAATTGGAAATAATTTGTCGAATTCTCGTGGAATCACCGATCAGTTTGCACGGAATCGGTGAAATGAATTCCGTATTAAAGGCGAGCCCCTTATTGGCTATGCTGATAGTGTGTATACTTAATATTTCCTTGATAAGTTTGGGGAAATCAAATTCTTCGGGAACTATTTCGAGTTTACCTT
The DNA here is from genome assembly GCA_045639745.1 of Lachnospiraceae bacterium. Taxonomy (GTDB): domain Bacteria; phylum Bacillota; class Clostridia; order Lachnospirales; family Lachnospiraceae; genus NK4A136. The sequence goes on from JAZUDQ010000022.1 coordinate 1,786, forward strand.
CTTCTATCTTTGATAAATCCAAAATATCGTTAATCAGACTCAGAAGATTTTTGCTCGCTGTATTTATATTTTGAGAATATCCCAGAATTTCGTTATCCTTGCTGTTTTTAAGAATCATATTGTTCATTCCCAAAACGGCGTTTATGGGAGTTCTGATTTCATGACTCATGTTGGCAAGGAAACGGCTCTTGGCTTCATCCGCAGCTTTTCTTATTTCGGCGTTATGACGTTGTTCATCCGCTTCATGACGCAGATAGTAAATGCAGTTTTCTTTAAAATTCAGTCCGTTGTGGATTGCCATTGCCATGTCTTTACATGAATCATATCCGCAGGCGGCACAGTTAATGGAACGTTCATCTTCCGTGAATTTATTCATTTGTTTGAATATGCGGTCATAATCTTCCTCGGTTGGAATGATGTATGAACATGAAGATGAGCGGTCTGTATATTCACGTTTAAAATCATTAAAATCAAGGCTTTCAAAATGCCTGTTAAGATTTTCGAGTCTTTTGAAAGGCGGAATATTACGAGCCCACGGGCTGTTCGGATCCATGGTCTTTATGCCGTCTCTGATATTTGTGAGATTTATAATGGGCTTGTCGGAATGTTGAGTTTCGGTATCACAACCTGTTCCGGACAAGCAGCCTTCGCTACAGTTCAGTGCATCAATACATTTAAAGGGATTGATACCTTTTAAAATCGATTCTTTGTTCTTCTCCAGATAGCTGAACATTCGCTTTTCGCCGCACATGGTTCTTACATAAGCGTCTTCTCCGAGGAACCAGAAAATATTCTGCATTAATCCCGATGTAACCGGGAAATAAGAGCCGAGACCATATTCAATCTCGTCATTATACGGTTCACCCATGAGATTGTTGTCTCTCATATACTTCATGAAGTGTTTAAATGTCAGATTATATGAAACATATCCGTGGGTGTTCGGATCGTCGATTTCCATCTTCTTGGCAATGCAGGGCGATATAAAAGCTAATTTATCGGTAATATTCATGTATTTTTTTGCATAGATTGCCGTACAGATAAGGGGGCTTTGAATCGGGAAAAGTTGCGGTATCAATTCGGGAATGTGACGTTCAATATATCCCACAACAGCGGGACAGGGTTGAGAAATACCGCCGGTCTTATCGGTTTTACTGATATAATTAACATATGCCCATGTAGTAATATCCGCGCCGAAGGAAACGTTTAAAAAACGTTTAACGCCGAGTTTTTTCAATCCTCCGAGAACTATATTATATTCATTGGGATAATTGGCTTTAAAAGAAGGTGCTATTAATACGGAAATATTTTCGCCGTTTTTCAGGTCGTTGAAAAAATCTGCCGTGTCATCCCTGAATTCCCGTGCATTATGAACACACACGTCAAGACAGGCTCCGCAAGCAATACATTTATCAGCATCAACATGAATTTGTCTTTTATTATCAGATTGAGCCGCAACACATGCTCCGTATGATGTGCATACACGGATACACTTATTGCAACCAATACAGTTAGAATTGGTATAAACTAAAGATTCCGGCATTCCCCCAATACCTCTCTGCTATAATATTTTATTAAGATATTTTAGCATAAAATGAGTCAAATATGTATATTAAAGTTTATTTTGCGAAAATATATGATGAAAAAATAATAAAATAAGTAAATTATTTCTTGCGTAATGTTTTTTTTCGTGTTATCTTTTAATTCTGTGAAATATTTAAAGAACGGGTTAACCGTTTCCTTGCTTCTCTTTTGTCAGGAGAAGCCAAAAGACCAAAAGGAGGTACAGTAGCATGAACAAATACGAGTTATGCGTTGTTGTCAGCGCTAAGATCGAAGATGAAGAAAGAACTGCTACAGTAGACAAATGTAAATCATACATCGAGAGATTCGGTGGCACAATTACAAATGTTGAAGACTGTGGCAAGAAGAAGCTTGCTTACGAGATTCAGAAGATGAAAGAAGCTTACTACTACTTTATTCAGTTCGATTCAGATAGCACAGCTCCCGCAGAGATCGAAGGAAGAATTCGTCTCATGGAGAATGTTGTCCGTTATTTATGCGTTGCAGCAGAAGAAGCTTAATTGTTTCGGTGGCATAAAGAAAGGATAATTTAATTTTATGAATAAAGTAATTTTAATGGGAAGATTAACAAGAGATCCTGAGGTTAGATATTCTCAGGGAGAGTCGTCACTTGCGATTGCAAGATATTCACTTGCTGTCGACAGACGTTTCCAGAACAGGAATAATTCACAGGACCAGGCAACCGCTGATTTTATTAATTGTGTTGCTTTTGGTAAGGCTGCGGAATTTGCAGAGAAATATTTCCACAAAGGAACGAAGATTGCTGTTACCGGTCGTATTCAGACAGGCAGCTACACCAACAAAGAAGGCGCTAAAGTATACACAACGGAAGTTGTTATCGAAGAACAGGAATTCGCAGAGAGTAAGAGTTCACAGTCTAACTCGGACGGATTTGCAGGCGTTGCTCCTTCAGGTGCCGATGACGGATTTCTTAATATTCCCGAAGGTATCAACGACGAGATACCTTTTGCATAAAGTTGCGTTATTGGCTTAGAGATAAGCCTGTCAGATGAATAGGAGGCAAATATCATGGCATTTAACAGAGATGATAAAGCTGCTGAAGCACCCATGAAGAGACGTGGTGGTGCCGGCATCCGTAGAAGAAAAAAAGTATGTGTATTCTGTGGTAAAGATAATGAAATCAGCTACAAGGATACAGCTAAACTTAAGAAATATGTATCTGAGAGAGGAAAGATTCTTCCCAGACGTGTGACAGGATGCTGCGCAAAGCATCAGAGAGCTATTACAGTTGCTGTAAAGAGAGCTCGTCACGTAGCACTTATGCCCTATGTACAGGACTAAGAGCTGATTATAACAGTATTATTGGGACACTGCTTGGTTATTCCGGGCAGTGTCTTTTGAGTAAAAGGAGAAACTTAAATGAACGTAGTATGTTTGGATCTTGAAGGCGTGCTTGTACCTGAAATATGGATTGCATTTGCAAAAGAAAGCGGTATTCCCGAACTTACAAGAACAACCAGAGAAGAGCCTGATTATGATAAGTTAATGAATTGGAGAATAGGCATTCTTAAAGAGCATGGTCTTGGACTTAAAGAAATTCAGGATACTATAGCGAAGATAGAACCGCTTGAAGGTGCAAGGGATTTTATGGATCGTTTAAGAAGTATTACTCAGGTAATTATTGTAAGTGATACTTTTTCTCAATTTGCGACACCGCTTATGGAGAAACTTGGATGGCCTACTATTTTTTGTAATTCCCTTGAAGTGTCGGATAGCGGTGAGATTACCGGTTTTAAGATGAGATGCGAGCAGTCAAAGCTTACAACTGTAAAAGCGCTTCAGTCTATGGGCTTTGATACGATTGCAAGCGGTGACAGTTATAATGATCTTGGTATGATTTTAAACAGTAAAGCAGGATTTTTATTTAGAAGTACCGACAAAATAAAGGCAGATTATCCCAACCTGCCCGCTTTTGAAACATATGATGATTTGTTTAATGCAATTAAAGCTGCACTCTGATCAGGATTCTTCAAGATAATGAACGCAGTCAATTGTACTCATTTCTGCAAGGATTGTCTGATGAGGATTGTTTTTTAACATATCGAATTCAAGAAGGATAGTGATGCCGCCTTTATAGGAATCATTATCCTTTTTCTTTTCCATTGAGACAACGTGAAATCCTTTTTCTCTGATATATTTCAGAAGGTTGTCAATGCCGTCATCTTCGGTGACTTCGGCGTAAACACACATTACTCGGTTGTGAGAGGCAATGTACCAGCTGTATTTTCTGAGAACACTGATAGTAATCATTATAAGTATAAATGACAATGTACCGGTGCATATCATTCCGGAACCGATAGCTACTCCGAGAGCAGCGGTTGACCACAGCCCGGCAGCGGTTGTCAGACCTCTGACTTGGTTTTTTCTTGTCACTATTATGGTGCCGACTCCGAGAAAACCGATACCGCTCAATACCGCAGCAGGTATTCGGCTTACATCCGCACCTCCGATTGTTTCTACAAGATAGATGTTGGAAACTGTTGCGAGAGCTGAACTTAGACAGACAAGCGTGAAAGTTCTGAAACCGGCACTGTGGCGTCGGCTCTCTCTTTCCATTCCGATAATTCCCCCGAACAGTGTAGACAATACAAGACGAATGATAATAGATACTTCATTAAATGATTCTATATTTGTGATAAATTCATTCATAACCCCTATTTTACCCCCCTATCTCAGTAATAAATATATTATATCAAATATTTGTTTAATAAACTATTTATAGTGGGAATAAAACAGTTTTTTTTAATTGCAATATATAGTAATATTGTTAATGGTATTTATATAAATATTTTAGAAAATGGTGGAAAAAATGAAAATAATTCACACGGCCGATCTTCATCTTGATTCAAAAATGGAGAGTAATCTTCCTGTGTCTAAAGCGCGGGAAAGAAAAAATGAGATATTGGAAACTTTCAAATCCATGATTTCCTTTGCGAAAGAGCAAGATGTTAAAGCAATACTTATTGCAGGTGATTTGTTTGATAAATCAAGTCCTACAAAATTTGCGGCAAATATAGTAAAGGCAGCGATTTCGGATAATCCGGAAATAGACTTCTATTATCTGAAGGGGAATCATGACGAAGGCGGTTTCCTGTCTGATATGGAGGAAATACCGGATAATCTTAAGAGTTTTGAAGGAAACTGGAAAAGTTATGAGATTGGTGAGAAGACGGTAATCAGCGGAATAGAGTTTACCGATGACAGTGTGAGTGTATATAATACGCTTTCGTTGGATGTATCAAAGATTAATATTGTTATGATGCACGGACAGGAGAATGCTTACAACTCAAAGGATAAAACAAAGATTATCGCGTTAAATGAGTTGAAAAATAAGGCTATCGATTATCTGGCACTCGGACATATTCATTCCTATAAATATGAGAAGCTTGATGCGAGAGGAAGCTATTGCTATCCCGGATGTCTTGAAGGAAGAGGATTTGATGAATGCGGTGAACATGGTTTTGTGCTTCTTGATGTTGACGAAGACAAAAAAAACGTTAAAGCGGAATTCTATCCTTTTGCGGGAAGAAAGATTTATGAGATAAAGGCTGATATGACGGGAGTCATGACATCGGCGGAAGCTGAGAATGTGATTGATAGGGAGATAAAATCAAGCGGATACGACAGAACTTCCCTTGTAAAAATTGTCCTTACAGGTGAAATGGATATGGAAAGTGAGATTAATTTGAATTATCTTGAGAATCATTTTGCCGACAGTTTTTATTTTGTGAAAATAAAAGATGAGACGAAATATGTTGTTGATTATAATGCATTTGCCGCCGATCAGTCCCTGAAAGGCGAATTTATCAGAACAGTCAATGCTGATAAAAGTCTTTCCGAGGAAGATAAGGCTTTGATCATAAAGATGGGTATTGATGCACTTAGGGGTGAAAAATAAATGAAATTATTAAGTTGTAATATATATGGTTTTGGAGCGATAACCGATTTTAAATATTCTTTTACCGACGGAGTTAATGTAATCTGTGAAGATAACGGATGGGGTAAGAGTACTTTTGCGGCTTTTATCAGAATAATGCTTTACGGCTTTAATAACGAAAAGGCCAAAGAACTTGTAAATCGGGAAAGATACAGATTTAAACCCTGGACAGGCGAGGAATATGGCGGAGAATTAATTATAGAGTCCGAAGGTGTAAAGTATTGTATCAAAAAGAAATTCGGATCTAAGCCCGATAAAGATGAGACTCAGATTATCGATCCGGATACCGGACTGATAATGAAGGATATGCCGGATTATATAGGAGAAAAGTTGTTTGGTATCAACAGTGAATCTTTTGAAAGAACAGCTTTTATTTCCCAGCAGGATTGCACGACATCGGTTAACGGTTCAATAAACGGAAAGTTAGGTAATCTTGTAGATAATACCGATGATATTAACAATTATGAAAAAGTAATGGCAACGCTCAAGAAGGAACTTAACAGTGGGTCTCCCGACAGAGCGACGGGTGAATTGTATAAACTGAATAATGAGGTGGCAACCCTTGAGCAGGAGACAAGAGAGATTCCGATAGTAGAGAATTCGTTGAAGGAACTGGCTGAAAAAAGAAATGCCGTTTCAAAGATACTTTCTCAGGATACGGAGAAATCCAAGGATTTGGGGAAAGTCATGTCGGCTCAAAGCGAATATAACGAGGTTGAAGCGCGTAAAGAGCAGTACGAAAAGCTAATTAAAGACCTTTCGGAGAGAGAGGAAAATCTGGCTAATATTTACAGATATTTTCCTAACGGAGTCCCGCAGGACGACAGCGTTGAGAAGAAGATAGAAGAACTCGGTGAGTTGTCTCAGCTTTCAGGCCAGCTTGATACATTACGTCTTTCGAGAGAAGAGAAGCAGGACCTGGCTGCTCTCAAGGAATATTTCAGCAATAAGATTCCTACTCAGGAAGAGATAATAGATATTTACAATACGGTTCAGGAAATGTCAGAGCTTCGCGAGCGTATTGAAGCAAAGAAGATGCGACGTGAAGATAAAGAAAGACTTGAGGAGTTATCCGAGAAATTTAAAAACGGAGCTCCCGAATTCAGCGAGATTAACAGTGTTCAGGAAGCAATCGCTGACAGAACCGATCTTGCACAGATAGTCAATCAGAAGGAAACCAGACTTCGAATGCTCTGCGACAGGGATAAAGAAAGACACGATAATCAGGTTACAGCGGCAAAAGCAAGAAAAAGTCTTTTTATTACAATCGGAGTATTACTTTTACTGGGAGGCGCCGCAACCGCATTTTTGGTTAATCCTCTTTGCGGCATTGCTGCGGGAGCAGGGTTAATTTTCATTATACTTGCCCTTGTCACAAAGACCGCTGTTGAGGCTAATGAAGAAATAAATGAGATATTGGAGACCATTGACAAGGAGAAGAGTCAACTTAAGGAAACCAATGAAATAATAGATGATTTTAAAGAAAGATATCCTTGGGATTATGTGGATTCTCAGTTGGCATTTTCTGTTCATGAGATTAAGCTTGCCGTGGAAGAATATAACCGTCTGAAAAATACCGCAGTAAAGGATGATACCGCTCCTCTTATTGAACAGATGGAAAAGGATTCCCGTTATGTGGAAGACTTTATCAGAATATTTGAAGATGCTGAGGTAATCAGAGAAAAAGATTATGGTGCATATCTTCATAAGATAGAGACTAACAAAATAGAAATAGACAGACTTAAGACAAGAGATTTCAGAACGGAAGAACTGGAGAGCGGATATATTGCTTCCAAAAAGAGAATGGAAGCATTCATTATGTCTAATGCTATAAAATCGGATGATTACGGTGCTGCTCTTAAGGTTCTTTCGGAAAGAATCACTAAATATAAGAGTGCTCTTTCCGAGAAAGAAGAGGCTCAGCGCAGAAAGAAAGCTTTTGAAGATGAAAATCCCGATTACGAGAGTCTTTTGGCAGTACAGAAACCGGGAGGAAAAAAATCCATTGTTTCTCTTGACGAGGAAAGATGTGAACTTGAAAAGCGAATAGAGGAGAATCGCGAATACCTTGCTTCCTATGAAAAGCAGATGGAAGAAAAGAGAACCCTTCTTGATGAACTCAGAGAGAAGGAAGAATATCTTGAAGAACTTAAAAATAAAAAAGCATATGTCAGCAAACAGTACGTATTGAAAGAGAAGACAGCTCATTATCTTGAGCAGGCGAAGATTAATTTCTCGAATAAGTATACCAATCCGGTTAAAGACGGGTTTGTAAAGTATTACAATCTTCTTTCGGAAGATGAAGGAGAGAGTTTTAATATTGATGCCAATATCTCTCTGAAAAAAGATATTAAAGGACAGTTAAGAAGTACTGATACATTAAGTCGAGGGCAGCAGGATAAAGCCGGTATATCAATGAGAATGGGTCTTGTGGATGCAATGTACAGAGATGAAAAACCGTTCCTTATATTTGACGATCCTTTTACCAATCTTGATGATATGACTTTGGATAAAGCAATGGATTTTATTAATAAGGTATCGGATGAGTATCAGCTTTTATATTTTACATGTTCGGAACAAAGAAAACCTTTATAAACGAATAGGAGGTTATACATAATATGTGGTCAAATGTGGAATTAAAGAGAAGAGCGAGTGAAATCAGGACAAAGTATTACGGAACTGCTTTGGGAGCAACTCTTGTAATGTCTATGGTTGCCGGAATCGGATCGGCATCAACGAGTTCGGCTAATTCAGTTAGTAATTTTATAAATCTGCTAATAGGGACTGATAATGTGGCAGTGATATCATTCCTGAGTATAATAGTTATTGTCACTATACTGGGTATTGTCATCAATGCACTTGTTTCCTACCCAGTTAATGTCGGAGGAACAAGAGTTCTGACAAGACTTTGCCTTAATGAGAATCAAATAGGTGATTTGGGATTTGCATTTAGGAAGGGTAATTATAAAAATGTTGTAAAGACAATGTTTTTGAAAGATTTATATATATTTTTATGGACTCTCCTGTTTTATATTCCCGGAATAATTAAATCGTACGAATATAGAATGATTCCTTATATACTTGCGGAAAATCCGACTTTGGATACGGAAAAATGCTTCGAACTTTCGCGTGAAATGATGAAAGGTGAGAAAATGAATGCATTTTGCCTGGATTTATCATTCATCGGTTGGTATATTCTTTCGATATTTACTTGCGGCATTTTGCTGCCTTTCTATGTTGTTCCTTATCAGTCCCTTACCAATGCGGAATTGTACCTTGTTCTTCGTGGAAAGGTAATGAATACCGATACAGCAGGTTCTACAGGATACAGTAATCCTTACAATGATGGCTTTAACAACGGCTATAACAATACATACAACAATAATACTTACAGTAATAATACATACAACAATAATACTTACAGCAATAATACATATAGCAATAATACATATAATAACAACGGCTATAATAATAACAACTATAATAACGATCCCTATAATAATAATCCTTACGGAAGTAACGATTACAACAATACTTATGGTAATAATAACAACAATAATAATCCGTACAATTCATCGTTTAATAACAACTACGGACATTCAAATCAGGCTAATGTGAACACTGACAATTTATATGGTAATTATAATAACGGTGACGCAAATAACGGTATGAATAACAATATTAACAACAACATGAGTAATACAAATACGTCTTTCAGTTTTGGTAACGTTGATAACGATGGTCAGAACGATAACGGAGATAATAATAATGGACAGTTCCCCTTCAACTAATGAAAAAACAAAATCCGGTAATTTGGTGATTAATACAATAAAGTGGACCGTTCTCTTGTTTTTATCAACTTTTGGAGTGCTGATTGGATTTGGATTAATTCTCGGTGTTCTTGAGACAAAGAATCAATCTCTTATGTATTCCAGTTTGGGATGGTTCGGAATATGTATTACGGGTATTATAGGAACCCCTGTGCATGAAATTGCTCACTATATCCTTTGTTTGCCATTCGGAATACATGTTGAAGAAGTCAGTCTGTTCAGGCCCATTGCCGGAAAAGCAGACGGCGTTCTCGGATATGTACGATATACTATGGATAAAGGTAATCTTTGGCAGAGTATAGGAACTCTTTTTGTCGGAATAGCACCCATGGTTTTGGGACCATTATTGCTCCTGGTGTTAATCAGAATATTTATGCCGGAGTGTTATAGTGAGATAAAAACACATACGGGTGATGATTTAAGTGAAGAAAAGATTACCGTAAAGAGTGTAGTGAGATTTTCATTCTTTGTCATAGGCAGTTTATTCAGGAATCTGTTTCATTTTACAAAGAAAACAGCAGCCAGAAATGTGATAATGCTGTATTTGATTTTATCTGTTTCTTCGCATTCAACATTAAGCGTGGCCGATATCAGAGGTGCATTGTCAGGCTTTATAGTAGTAGGTATTATATATATTATTCTCGGAATAATTATTGCATTGTCAAAAGAAGATTTCAGCAGAACTTTGATGCAGCTTGCACTTGAGATGTCTTCATTCTTTTCGATTGCTGTTATGTTTTCGCTTCTTTCGACAGCCCTTGCCTATGTGGCTTATTTTTGCACACACCTGATATGATGAGTTTATATACAGTAATTTAATACAAAGAAATAATGAAGGATACTTCCGGTTAAAACAAAGAGATGCCAGATAAAGTGAAAAAACGGCTTCTCTTTTTTTATGTAGAAAAGTACTCCGAGCGTATACGAGATTCCGCCCGAAAGAAGAAGCAGCATTCCGGATTTTCCTGCGGCTGCAATAACGGTATTAAGTTTCAGAACGACTGTCCAGCCCATTAGAATATATAAAATCAAAGATATTTTTTTATATTTTTTTAAATCAATAATATTCAGAGTGATTCCCAGAATCGCAAGAATACTTTGAGCAATGAAAATGAAATAACCGGTTGCGCCGCCTATAAGTGATATACATATCGGTGCATAAGTCCCCCAGATAAGGAGAAAGATAGAACAATGGTCAAATACTCTGAATACTTTTTTGGTCTTGTAATTAACAAAAGAATGGTAAAGTGTAGAAAAAAGATACAAAAGTATAAGGCAGGCACCATAAAATGAGCATCCGACCGTTGCGGATATTTTTCCGGATAAACAGGTAGAGGCAAGAAGAACACCGGTTCCGGCTGCTGCAAGAAGTGTTCCTATTCCGTGAGAAACGGCATTTCCGATTTCCTCCGGGAGTGTCTGGCCGTTAAATGTATTTGCTTTGTCATAAACATACTTTGATTTTGTATTTATCATATCTTGGCCTCGCGTTACAATAAGTAATCTGTGTATTTATCTGATGTAGTATTTAATACTATATTATAATGCTTTTCAAAATATGTAAAGCGGAAATGAATATTATTTATAAAATCCAGCTTTTCATGGAGGTATCCGGATGGTGGATGATTGTATTGATATTAGGATAATCAGGTTCGTTTTGAAATAAATCTGTATATTCATATTTTTCCCACATATGCATAGGGAAAAAGTGTAAGACCTTTATTTTGTTAATAAAATACAAAGGGCCCGACTTATAGAATTTGCCAAGTCTGTGGTCCAACGGAATAAAAGCAAAATCGAAAATGATATCGCCGGGAATCTTATTAATTTCTCTTTGATATAAAGCACGCATATTGTTTACGGTTGCTTTATTATCTTCATCTTTTTCAAAATTCCATTCATTTAAGTCGCCGGCATGGTAAATAAAATGATTTTCTGCTTTGATTAAAAAAGCTACACCTCGGTCGGTACTTTTAAGGGTATCAATGGAAATATCATTAATCTCAATGTGTTCATAAGGTTTCACATATATGATATTTGGATTATTAAGTGTATCGAGCCATCCGCGATGAACTATTTTCTCTTCTATATCATGGGAAAGACAGTAGGTGACTGAGGGATTGTTGTAGTTAAAAATAAGCGGACTAAAATGATCCGGGTGCGTATGTGAAGCGAAAAAAATAATTTTCTTATTATTCGGCAGAATAAGATTTTCTGACGATTTATAATAATCAAATATTAATATGCATTTCTCACCTTCAATCATAAAACCGCTGTGAAATAAATAGGTAATTTTCATCGTTGACTCCTTTTTCCCGAAATTACTGTCTAATTATACAACAATGTGTTATAAAATATATAAGAGTAAATGGGGAATTAATGACAGCAGAAAAACACTGTCGGAAAAGAGGATAAATATGGGGGAACAGTCTAAAAAGAAAATAGAAGAACTTGAGGTAATGGAATTTGAGGTTGGTTCCAATACGTACGGTATTAATATTGCCAAAGTTAAAGAAGTAGTTCAGTATAGTGAACCGTTGCCTTCTCCGGATCAGAATCCGTGTGTTGAAGGAATACTTATGCTTAGAGGAAATCCGATACCTGTAATAAGCCTGTCAAAGAGGCTCGGAATTAAAGAAGCGGAGAATACTTCAAGACATCTGTTTATAATCACTTCCTTCAACAATCTGGAGGTGGGTCTTCATGTATATGCCATTAACGGGATTGTTAAATTATCGTGGTCGGATATAAAGAGCCCTGATGAAACTATTTCACGCTATAACAATTGTATTATCACCGGAATTGTTAATTTTAAGGAAAAAATACTTGTTCTTCTTGATTTTGAGAAGATTGTGGCAGATATAAATCCGTCTACAACGATTCAAACCAAGGATGTAAAGAAAGCAGATATTAATCCTAATTCGGACAACCCGATTATGGTGGTGGATGACAGTCAGATGCTTAATAAACTTATCGGTTCATGTCTGGCAAAAGCGGGATATACCAATATAATAAGCTTTGCCAACGGTAAAGAAGCATGGGATGCGTTGTGTGCGGCAGAGGACAAAAATAATATCAGAAACAAATATAATGTAATTATTTCGGATATTGAAATGCCGGTCATGGATGGGTTGACTCTGTGTTCCAAGATTAAGCATGACAAAGATATGAATAAGATTCCTGTGATCTTATTTTCCTCGATTCTTGATGAATCAATGGAAGCGAGGGCAAAGACCGTCGGTGCGGATGCCAGCATTTCCAAGCCGAGAATTAATGAGTTGGTAGGAATACTGGAAGGACTTATGAATAAATAAACAACAAATATACAAAAAGGCGCTTTGAGCGCTTTTTTGTTAGTTAATCTGTAAAATGTTAAATGTCCGGGAGATATTTGTTTAGAAAATGAGGCGCAGTCATATGTTTCTGTTGGCAAATGATTTTGAATGTGATAATATCAAAATTTGGGAGAAAATAAATTTTTGTATATAAACATGGAGGAAGGAAAGATATGTTTAAAATCTTGAAATCAGAGGAACTTACAGAAAACATTTTCCTTATGGAAGTGGAAGCTGAAAGAGTTGCTAAGCATTGTCTGCCCGGACAGTTTGTAATTGTCAGGACAAAAGAAGATTCTGAGCGTATACCGCTTACAATTTGCGATTACGACAGAGAAAAGGGTACTATTACCATTGTATTCCAGGTGGTAGGTGCAGGTACACAGATTATGTCCGGACTTAAAGCGGGAGACAGCTTTGCTGATTTTGTCGGACCTCTTGGATGTCCTTCCGAGTTTTGCAATGAGCCTATAGATGAACTTAGAAAGAAGAATATTCTTTTTGTAGCCGGTGGTGTAGGAACAGCACCTGTTTATCCTCAGGTTAAATGGCTTAAGGAGCAGGGAGTAAATGCCGATGTTATCGTCGGAGCAAAGACAAAGAGCATTCTTATTCTTGAAGAAGAGATGAAGCTCGTTGCAGGTAATCTGTATGTTACAACAGATGACGGTTCATACGGAAGAAGCGGTATGGTTACAACAACTATTCAAGACCTTGTAAATGAAGGTAAGAAGTATGATGTATGTGTTGCAATAGGTCCCATGATAATGATGAAATTTGTATGCAAACTTACAAAGGAACTCAATATTCCTACTGTTGTATCTCTTAATCCTATCATGGTTGACGGAACAGGTATGTGCGGAGCTTGTCGTGTTACTGTCGGAGATGAAGTTAAGTTCGCATGTGTAGACGGTCCTGAATTTGACGGTCATAAAGTTAATTTTGATGAAGCAATGCGTCGACAGACACTTTATAAGACTGAAGAAGGAAGAAAATTCCTTGAAGCCAAAGAGGGCGAAACTCATCACGGCGGATGCGGCAACTGTAACTAATAACATTTCCCTGCAAACGGGTATAACTGTGAGTGTAGGATTAATCGTATAAGGAGAAAATCAATGGAAGTAGATGTAATGAAGAAAGTTCCTGTAAGGGAACAGGATCCCAAGAAGAGAGCTACAAACTTTGATGAGGTTTGTCTTGGATATAATAAGGAAGAAGCAATGGCTGAGGCATCAAGATGTATCGGATGTCAGAATGCACAGTGTATGAAAGGCTGTCCGGTATCTATTAATATTCCCGGATTTATCGGAGCTTGTAAAACAGGTGATTTCGAGGAAGCTTATAAGCTTATAAGTGAATCTTCAGCTCTTCCTGCAGTATGCGGTCGTGTATGTCCTCAGGAGAGCCAGTGTGAAGGAAAATGTATCAGAGGAATTAAGGGAGAGGCTATCTCAATCGGTAAGCTTGAGAGATTTGTAGCCGATTATGCAAGAGAGAACGGAATTAAGCCTGAACCTGCAAAAGAAAAGAACGGTAAAAGAGTTGCTGTTATCGGATCGGGCCCCGCAGGTCTTACATGTGCCGGAGATCTTGCCAAACTTGGATATGACGTAACTATATTTGAAGCTCTTCATAAAGCAGGCGGAGTTCTTGTTTATGGTATCCCTGAGTTCCGTCTTCCTAAGGATGCAGTAGTTGCCAAGGAAATAGAAAATGTTAAAAATCTTGGTGTTAAGATAGAAACAGACGTTGTAATAGGTAAATCAACTACTATCGATCAGCTCATGGAAGATGAGGGATTTGACGCGGTATTTATCGGATCCGGAGCAGGACTTCCCAAGTTTATGGGTATCCCCGGGGAAAATGCCAACGGTGTGTTCTCTGCTAACGAATATCTTACAAGAAGTAATCTTATGAAAGCTTTTGATGAGTCTTCAAATACACCTATTATGAGAGCTAAGAAGGTAGTTGTTGTCGGAGGCGGTAATGTTGCCATGGATGCTGCAAGAACAGCTCTTCGTCTTGGTGCAGAGGTTCATGTTGTATATCGTCGTTCTGAGGCAGAGCTTCCTGCCAGAGTTGAAGAAGTTCATCACGCAAAGGAAGAAGGCGTTATCTTTGATCTTCTTACCAATCCTACAGAAATCCTTTCAGACGAAAAGGGTTGGGTAAACGGTATTAAATGTATCCGTATGGAACTTGGTGAGCCTGATGCATCCGGAAGACGTCGTCCTGTAGAGGTCGAAGGCAGTGAATTTGTAATTGAGGCAGATGCGGTTATCATGTCACTCGGTACATCTCCTAATCCTCTTATTTCTTCTACTACAAAAGGACTTGAGATTAACGGACGTAAATGTATTATTGCAGAAGAAGAGACAGGTAAGACAACGAAAAACGGTGTTTATGCCGGCGGTGATGCTGTAACAGGAGCTGCTACCGTTATCCTTGCAATGGGAGCAGGTAAAGCAGGAGCAAAGGGTATTCATGAATTCCTTTCAAAATAATATGAAGATTTAACATATAGCCCGTGTCCAACAGACACGGGCTTTTTTTGACTCTAAAAAATTATAATTATTTAAATATATTGACTATGAAATATATAACCGATTTGTTATATTTCAACAAATTTTCAGAAAATTTAAGAAAGTTGTTAAAAATGTATTACTTTTTTGGCTCATGTGTGTTAATATTCATACATAAGAGTGAATCAGTTAACATAACGATGGGCTAACTGATGCAGACTGTTATGAGTAATATAAGGTGGGGACCTTTGTTTTAAAAAAAGCCGGTGTGACCATAAGCAACCGACTTTTTTTATTTCTGTTTGTATTTAATTATTTTTTTCTTCTCTTTAATTTGTTTTTACTTTTTTTTATTATCAGTTTTTTTTCTTCAAGAATCATCAAAACGGATACTAATGTAAACAGTATTGCGATGATTCCTTCAAATACGGCTTTAAATGTATTAATTACCGGATGTGAAGAACGGTCATTAATATCGGCTGAATTAGAAGAAACAGATGCGGCATTACCTGATACTGAGGCATCATTGGCGGAAGCCGATGCCTGTTCTGCAGCCAGTCTTTCGGCTTCAATTGCTGCCTGTTGCTCCTTATAAGATATCAGATTTTCCATAAGGTCATCATTATTAACATCCGAACCTACATTTGACTTATAAAGAACAAATGCGGAAATATTTCTCGGGCCGTAATCATCAATTGTGAAATCACACCATTGCTGCGATTGGTGGCACAGATAAGCTTGTCTTGCCACATCGATTCCTCGTTTGCCATCAAAGTTATCAAGGGGAGAACGAAGATCGAGTTTGACATATTCGCCATCATACTGATCTGCATTGTATAGATGAAGATATAACTTTGAAGTTTCCCAAGTACCGTATTTCTCGACACTTTCAGGATTGTAAGTTGAATCATTGGCAAGGTCTATGGCTGTTATTGTTGACTGAACAACAAGAAGATGCTGACCATGACCGTAATCACCGTCTATATCATGTGTGACGATAACTTGGGGATGTGTGCATCTTATGGAATCTGTAATATATGAGATTGCATCATCCGGATTAATTAAAGTTGCGGCTTCCTCATAGGAAGTACTCCATGCATCCGGGAAATCCCCCAGAATGGGATAATTTTTTACTCCTGCAAGCCAAAGACCTGTTATTTTTTCATGTTCTCTTATTTTTTCAGTTTCCCAATGTTGTACAAAATATACTACCTGTACGTCAAGCCCTCTTTCGCCGGCATAAATAGGAGATACGCTGCCAAAGAAAATATCTTCATCATCAGCATGTGTTGAGATAACGAGAATATCGGCATTTTCCGTAGGCGGTTCCCAAAGCTGTACGTAAGAAGGAAGATTATCATCGGGAAATGCATATATATCGCTTATTCGTACTCCGCCGGGATATACGCCGCCTAAATCTCCCAAATCACTTCCGTTGGGAACGATGATTGTCAAAGAATTGGTCTGCTTGGGGAGTTTAACATATTCATGAATAAAACCGTATTCTCCGAATGTATATGTTTCTCCGTCTATCTTCATTTCCCATTGAGGAACGAGAGAGTCCCATACAATATAAAGGCCGTCCATAGGTGTGTCACAGTTGATTGTAATCTCGGTGCCCGCACTTAATCCGAGGGAAGAGTATGTGTTTTCATCGTGAATCGACTCGGCAGAAGAGCCGTTTGAGATACTGATATCAAGAGGTAATACATTATAGCATTTAGTGGCCTCGTATAAATCGGTTCCGGAATCTCTCGAGGATTCGATAGAAGTGTCTATCGGCTGTATGAAAGCATATACGTAATCAAATAAGGAGTAAAATGTAAAAACTATTATTAAAATACCGGAAATAATCAGGCAGAAATTGTTTAAAGTTTTCTTGCTCATATTAATCATTTTAATTCAACCTTTTTCTTTTTTGTGCATAAAAATTATAGATAAATAATATTGTTATTTCAAGTAATTACGGCAACTACTATGCCCAGGATAATTATTCCGGCACATAAAAGCTTGTATCCGACCCGTTTTTCTTTAAATATAAATTTACCGCCCAGAATTGTTACTATACAACCGCTTTGTTTAAGAAGGGTCATAATTGTAACTTTGCTTGCCTCGTAACCGTTAGCTACAAAAAGTGCTTTATCTGCCAATACAAACATAAAAGCAAGAAGATAAATCCATCCGTTTTTAAACACAGTTTTGCTGATGTGAGTACGTGTAACCACTACATAGATGAAGTAGTAGATCAGTAGAAAAAGCATGTACCAGAATTGAAGTTGGGAACTGGTTATATCCTTCATAAGTATTTTATCCATTAGTCCGGATAAAGCATTTAAAATACAGGAAATAAAGGCTGCGATAATGTATATGGGCGAGTCTACTTCCTTAGTTTCACCTTTATTTTCTTTTGTTTCTTTTTCTTTTTCTTTTTTTAATAATATGGGCTTGAATTTGAGAAGAAGCAGACCGGAAGAAACAAGAATAAGTCCTATTATCTGATATAAGGTCATAGATTCCCTGAGCACCGCAACTCCAAGTAGTGTTGCAAACAGGACTCTTGAGAGATCCAGCACGCCATAAAGACTTATCGGCATTTTTTTCAGAGCCTTAAAAGAACAAATCCAAGCAATAAATATTAAAAGTGATTTTAAAGCAATAAGCGGATAAAAGCGTGATTCCAATCCGCCGGCACCGGGTATTTCGGGCAGAACCATAATAAAAGCAATGAGCGTATACATAAGAAGTACTTCCATGACAGTACTTTTGCCCATTGCTTTCTTTTTTACAATTTCACGACCGCCTTTCAGAACACCGTAAAATAAGGTATATAACATCCACATACTTTAAGCTCCAAGCATGAAATCAAGGGCATACCACTGATCTCCGGATTTAATGAAGAGCCATTTGATTGTCATTTCTTCATTATATTCAACATCTCTGTAAAGACGATAAAATTCGTAATGAGTAGTTACAACGAAAGTATCCTCGCTGTAATATGTCATATCTGTAATCTCGCTTAAATTAATTTCAAATGTTGTGGGAGATCCTGCCCATGAGATGCCTTGCTGAGCTGCCAATATTGAGTTATAAGCAGTTCCGTAATAGACAAGATATGCGGCGCAGTTATCGAAAGAACCGTATCGGTTCATATTATATATATAAGCTTCACCTGTGGCGAGAACTCTGTCTTCAACTTCAGCAAGAAAATCATCATCATACATTTTTGTATTTTCGAAAACGTCTCCTTCAAGGGTTAGAGTTATATTTTCGCCTTCCCTGTCAATGACAACATCAGGTGCATTAACAAATGAATCAAATGAATATGAATTTACAATAAATACCTTACCGGAACGTGCAGAAGCTTCATCATCCATAAACGAAGAAACGGGTGTAGAGGTATGCTCATAATCTGTTACATCAACACCGTTAATATAAAGAGTATCTCCTTCAAGAATGTTTACCGTGTATGAATGAAGTTCGGGCATGTCTACAACAAGAGAGATATCGGACAATTCATATTCATGAAATCCGAATTCGTCTGCTTCGATAGAAGGCTGCAGAAGCAGGGATCCGACAGTGGTACCGTTGGCTGTAACGGTATAAAGGGGTTTGTTAATATTAAAGTTATCAGCTCTGTTAAAAGAAACCGAAGCATTGACCACATAGCCTTTTACATAATCCTCAATAATTTCGTCTTTTTCGAGAGGATTAATACCTGATTTCAGATTGTCTGTAAGTGTTGCTATTTCATCTTTATCAAAGAAGTGAAGATAATTCATGACATAGAGGTCGGGATTGGAAGCAGCCTCGGAAGCATCATATCTTGCCTGGTAATTAGCGAATTTCACATAGAGAATAAGACATATTACGGCAATAATCGCAACCCAAAGAAGAACATATGCTTCCAATAATTTTGCGAAAGTGAATTTTTTGCGAGGCGAATCTTCTTTCTTCTTTATAGGTTCATCGGTATTATCTGCTGCAGTCGAGGATTGTTCAGAGTTATCGTTGTTTATATTTTCGGAGGGTGCTTCCTCTTCGATAGGCTTCGTATTTTCTGCAGTAATTTCTTCTGATTTATCTGTTATAGTTTCTTTTTTATTTTCTTCTTTATTTTCTTCCAATGTCATATCCTGTTATACCCTGTTTATTATTGTTTATTCCGGTCTGACGCATACGGCATCCGGAACACCTCTTGCGCCGTATATGCTCATAACTACATTCTGAATCTCTCCGTTGTAATAAAGAACCGTGGATCCGCCGCCATCGAGATTACCCGCATTAACTGCACCAAAGGCAAGCATTACATCGGCTACGTCCGATAGAGATGCACCGAGACTGGTTGCCTGACGACCATCTATTGTAAGAATCAGAACCGCTCCGTCGGCTCTTTGTCCAAGAGCTGTTCTGGGGTTGAGACCGCCGGCACCTGACACACTCATTTTGGTTCCGTTGATTATAAGGAAAGGATCGCACGACAAGCCGTCTCTTATACCGTAACTGATTGCCTGTGAACCTGTCATTTGTCCGCACATAAGAACTCCGTCATTGGTAAATCCCATCATGCTGTATGTAGTGTCATATCCGCCGTACTTGAGTTCCCCTTCGGAAAATACAAAGCCGATAGGAGTTCCGCCGTTGCCGCATCCGTTGGTATCCACAAAGAAACCTCCGTTGGTCGCAAGAATGGCGCCGTAACGATCGGCAATTTCGGGAACCGAAAGACCTGCCTCACCTGTATAACTATCTCTGGGAGTTCCGATAAATACACGGTTGGGATCCATTACGACAACCATAGTACCGGTAAATGTCGAACCCTGAATGGAATGAAATTCCATTCCGTTTTCCGTATATACGCTAACATCATAGTTTGTATCAACAATATGAGTATTTTCGTCAAAAGTCGAATCTGCAGAAGAGGAAGAACCGGGTGCATAATTAACGGATACGATGGAAATATCCGTTATCTCATCGGTAACAATGAAACTGTTGGCTTTTTCTATAGCAAGAATTTCTTCATCGGAAAGATACCATGAAGCAAGAAAGCCGACAGCACTTGTTTCTCTGACTGATAAAGTAAAGATGTCACGGACTCTTGTGGAAGGACCTTTGGCACATACAAGCATAATAAAATAAAGACCGATGACAATCATAATAAGTGTAACACCGATAAATGCAAAGATTCGCCCGGTAACTTTAAGAAATACATGTTTCTTTGGAAGTTTATCAGGGGTATCCGTATTTTCCGAAATTGTATCTTGAGAAAGGGACGTTGTTTCGTCCGAATCAAGATCTGTGACAATAATCTCCGAATTATCGTCGGAGGATTTTAATTCTTCATTATTCATATCATTTATATTCTGTTTCTTCCTAATAATATTATTTTCATCCATAATGAAATGATATCATAAGAGAATGTTTACTTGTATAGTAACATTTAACAAACGCATATCTTTACCGTAAAACTCAAAATGCTTTATTTTATTGGGATTGAGGGGATAGTCTCAGTTATGTAATTTGACATTTTATAGTATTGGGAAAAGGTATAAAATAACAAATCTTAAAATTATGTAAACAAATTTGACAAAAATATTACAAAATGATATTATGAGAAAACAAGATTTGAGTGTAACAATTTTGTAATATTTGTTAATAAGTTTGAAATTTAATTTTACATTATTTTGAAGTAGACGAATAAAGGTTACAGTGTTCGTAAAAATATTTGAAAGATTAACTTTCGGGGTAATATTTAAGAAATGAAAAAGAAAATATTTGGAATGACGTTGACAGCCATAATAGTTGCATCGACAGTCTTTTCCAACTTTGGAATTGAATCGGGGGCAACCGATGCGGTTAAAGCCGAAGATATATTGGAAACTTCATATGCAGGTGCTGCTCAGGACCTTGAGATAGGAACGATTCCTACCGATGAAGACATAGAGAACTATATTGTAGAGAATGCTTGGAAAAATCCGGGAGCTCTTGTTATGGCTAAGGTTACCGACAGTGTTAATGTCAGAGCGGAAGCCTCAACGGAATCAGACAGAGTCGGTCTTCTCTACAGTGATTGTTGCGGATATATTATCGAATATACGGATACATGGACTAAGATTTCGTCCGGTAATGTTATCGGATGGGTAAGAAACGATTTCCTTTATTTTGGAGATGAAGCAGAGCAGTTGGCTTCTGAAGTTGCCGTATACAGAGCAACAATTAATGAAGACACGGTTCGTGTACGTAAGGAGAATAACACAGAATGTGATACTTACGGTTTGGTTGGTAAGGGCGAAGTATATGAGGTAATCGAGATTCTCGACGGTTGGGTATCGATAGATTACGAAGGCGCAACCGGATATGTATGCAGTGATTATGTTGATATAGACTATCATTTGGATTACGGAGAGACCAATCAAGAGATAGAAGACAGAGAAGCAGCAGAGAGGGCTGCACAGCGTGAAGCCGAACGTATTCAGTATTACGGTGTATATGCTGCCAGTGCTACGGATGTTGAACTTCTTGGTGCGATTATCCAGTGCGAAGCAGGCAATCAGTCATATGAAGGTCAAGTTGCTGTCGGCGCGGTAGTAATGAACAGAGTAAGAAGTACCGCTTATCCCGATACGATATACGGTGTTATATATGCAGCAGGCCAGTTTACTCCTGCAGGAGCCGGTCTTGTTGATAAATGTCTTGAAAACGGTGTCAATGCACAATGCATTCAGGCTGCGGAAGAAGCTCTTTCGGGATATTCCAATGTTGGATCGGCTACTCATTTCAGAGTTGCCAACGGTCATGAGGGAATAGTAATCGGGGCGCATGTGTTCTGGTAATAGCTCAGTAATTGTTAAACTGTAATTAAGTTACGGATATTAAAAAACAGATAATAAAAAGGATCAAGGGTTTTGTACCTTTGATCCTTTTTTCTGTAAGAGATAAAATGTTATTTCTGTTTATTTATACTTCTCCCAGCCATAGGAATTGCCTTCTGTGATGTTAATCTCGATGAGATTTGAAAAATTATGATTGAGAAGGTGGTCACTGTAATCATTCCATGAAGTAGGTGTCAGTCCTGCATTGATTATTATAGTATCATAATTGCTGTAATAAATTGATTCGTTGAACTGAGTGTCGACAATGAGGAACCAGTCATCATAAAGATCATCAAAATCTTCGGCGTGCATATCGTAAAATACATCATTAGTGCTGTATTCAATAGCTTCACTTCCGCAAAGGTAATATGAGTAATATGAAGGATAAATACCATAACCGTTGTTGTAATAATAGCCGATTTCTTCATAATAGCTATTGGGATCATAAACACCGTCAACGAAGTAATTGCGGTCTACGATATAAACACCGTTATCAATTACAGTCATAGTGCTTCGTCCGCTTTCGTCATCCGAATAGTTGGGACATTCATATGCAGCCATCAGATGGAGATTGTACCCGTCTGAGTTAAATACAAAATAAAGATTACTTTTGATTTCTGAGTCATATTCCGTTAATCCGGAAACATCTAATCTTAAGTAAAGAATTTCATTTGCATACGTTGAAATAATATAGCTGACACCATACTCATCATCCATACCGGGATAAGCTTCTTTAATACTTTCCACCATTTCGGAAAAAGTATAATCATTGCCTTCTGTTAAGATCGGTCCGTCTGCAAGTGCGAAGTCAGGAGTGTAGAAGCCGTCTTCAATCGACAGATATGCATCATCTTCCAAAAAACGTTCGTAGATGTCTGATGTGTCGGCGACGGGATAATAATTGTCAACTATAATCGGATTGGTATTGGTATAATCGATATTATCCATATAGGATTGCAAGATATCTTCTATCGCCTCGAGATCGGTTACACCGTATGTATATCCGGAGAAATAACCTTCTCCATTGCCGTTTGTGTTATATCCATACATTACCCATGAGGTACCGTCGCAGGCATCGACAGAGACATCATCGAATTCACCTTCATTAAATTGCTGGATTACAAAAGTTGCTATCTTTTCATAATCTTCGTCCGAGAGCTTGCCATCGTAGGTATAGCTTCCCGAAAGGTTGAAATTAACGGATATATATATTTCTCCGTCATAAAAAACATCAAAAGAAGTTGACGCCCAATAGTCGTCCTCTGTATTGACCAGACCCCAGTTACACTCTGTTGCAGAGAACATTGCTCCCATGTTTTCTTTGAGTTCGTCGAAATCGATTTCTTCGTCATCATCATCATCGTCGTCATCGTCATCGTCGTCATCATCATCTTCTTCATCATCATCTTCATCATCATGGTCTAAATGTGATGAATCTTTGTCCTTTGTTTCTTCTGATTTTCCGCATGCAGAGAATGAGAAAAGAAGAACAAACAGAATTAAAAGCATTTGTATTGATTTTTTCACTTTATTAACCTCCAATTCTTTTAAAATGCTTATATAGAGGATTATACCTTAATTTAAGGCTGTGAAAAAGGAATATTTATTAAATCGGGAATTAATGATATAATAAACAGGTATCACTTTCTTTTAGAGGATGCAGTGTTACTTCGGAGAAAGTATTACGGGGTGAGTATAAATGTTGGAGGGAACAAATTATGAGGGATACTTTACTTATTGTCGATGATCTTGAGATTAATCGTGTGGTATTGGAAAACATTCTCCACGAAGACTATCGTATTATTACGGCAGAGGACGGAATATATGCGATGGAACAGGTTGAGAAAAATAAAGACCGAATTCTGGGTATTCTAAGTGATCTTGTAATGCCTAATATGGATGGATTGGAATTTCTGAATGCGCTTAACGAGAAGCATTATTTATCCGTTTTTCCGGTTATGGTTATTACATCTGATGAGTCTGTAATTTCCGAAAAGGAATGTTATGATGCCGGCGTATCTGAGTTTTTGCACAAGCCTTTTGATCCCGATCTTGTCAGGACACGTGTAAACAATGTAGTTAATCTTTACCTGTATAAACAGCACCTTGAAGATACAGTTGCGGAGCAGACGTCGCTGATTAAAAAGCGAAACACCGGAATTATAGAACTTCTCGGTAATATTGTGGAAAATAAAAGTCTTGAGTCAAACGATCATATTCGAAGAATAAAGGGATATACAAGAATTTTGGCGGAGAGACTTGCGGAGAAATATCCGAGATATGCATTGAATAAAGATATGGTTGATATTATTGTTGAGGCAAGTGCTTTACATGATATGGGTAAGATTACCATCCCTGAGAGCATTCTTTTGAAACCGGGAAGACTGACTATAGAAGAATTCCGGATTATGAAAAATCATACCGTTGCGGGAAGTGATTTTATTAAAAATGCCAAGGATATATGGGATGATGAATATGGTAAGGTAAGTTATGAAATATGCAGGTATCATCATGAAAGATTTGATGGAAAAGGATATCCGGAAGGTCTTAAAGGGGATAATATACCGATATCTGCCCAGATTGTATCAATAGCGGATGTATACGACGCTCTTGTAAAAAAGACGGTTTATAAGACTGCTTTTGCAAAGGAAAAAGCCTTTGATATGATTCTAAAGGGAGAATGTGGTGAGTTTAATCCTGATATTTTGGATTGTTTTACAGACAAAATCAATGAATTCGAAGAGCTCGCCGAGATTTAAGGAGAACGTTTTTAGTGATGAAGAAAGACATTTTGGTTAAGCTGTTGGTGACTTTTACTGTAGCAGTGTCTTTGTTTACAGGGTGTGACAGAGGAACCGGAGTTAAAGAGACAGAAGATGATGGAAAGATACATGTCTCAACAGTGGAAGAGTTGCTTGAATCAATAGAGCCCGGTGCGGTTATTGTTGTAGATGCGGGTACCTATAACATGACAGATGCGTTGGACGATATTACGGACGGTGATGAAAAAGACTGGAACAAAGAGCATGAATATGTGAAATTGGCAGATAATCAAAGTGACGGACTTCAGATTAATATTTGCGGTGTTGACGATCTTACCATATGCGGTGAGGACGGAAAAAAAGTAGAATTAAAGATAGAGCCGAGATATTCGGATGTTCTTTATTTTGAAGAGTGCGATAATCTTGTTATCAGTAATCTTGTGCTTGGTCACACAGATGACGGAATCTGTTGCGGTGATGTATTGGAAATACATGACAGCGAGAATGTTCAAATGGATAATCTTGATATATACGGCTGTGGATATTGTGGAATAGCTGCGTACAATATTGACGGATTGACATTGGAAGATTCCGTAATTCGGGATTGCAACGGCGGTATTGTTGATATGTATAAAGTTACCGGGCTCAACGTGAAGAACTGTGAATTACATGATAATATTTGTTATACCTGTCTTTGGATGGAATCCTGTGAAGGAACATTTATGGATTGCAGTTTCTATGATAATGAGTGTTCGTGGGATTTTTTAACAGCCAAAATGGATAATGATGTAGAATTTAAGGACTGTGAATTCGGAACCTCGGAGCAGTATATGATAGCTACTCTGGACAGTGTTGAAGGATTTGTCTTTAATGACGGATGTAACGTTACTTTGAATAATTCGGAATATACGGTTTCGGATGTTGCCGGTCTTATTGAAGCAATCTGTCCATACGAAACAATTGTGCTTGAACCCGGAAATTATAATATTTCCGAATATATTGAGCAGATAGATGATATAGATGATTTCAATAACAGCCATGAATACGTAAGAATTGAAGAGGTGTACGACGGATATCAACTTGTAATTCAGAATGTTGACGTACTTGAGATGACAGGCGAGAGTGAATCTTGGTGGGAGACGGAGATTCAGACCGATCCGAGATATGCCGATGTTATTGCCT
The DNA here is from genome assembly GCA_045639745.1 of Lachnospiraceae bacterium. Lineage (GTDB taxonomy): Bacteria > Bacillota > Clostridia > Lachnospirales > Lachnospiraceae > NK4A136. The sequence continues at coordinate 27,825 of JAZUDQ010000022.1, forward strand.
TTGAAAACTGTAGCGGTGTATCAATGAGCAATATGACCCTGGGACATACATTCGGTGCCGGTGATTGTGTCGGTAATGTGGTGGGAATGTACAACTGTAATGATTTTTCGTTTTATAATATGGATATGTACGGATGCGGTGTATACGGAATATATGCCAATAATTGCGAAAATCTGTATGTTGAAAGTTCCAATATTCATGATTGCAGTTTCGGTCCGATGTGTCTTAATTTGGTAAGCGGAGATGTCAGTTTTGAATTCTGCAGATTTTATGATTCGGACGGTAGTATGTATATAGACGATGTTGATGGATTTACAGCATATTTCTTCAGCTGTGATTTCGGTTATTATGAATCGGAACTTCTGTATATGATGGATAATATTTATTTGGATTCATATTGTACAACAACGGATGTATTGGATGATTCCGATACCGGAAGTTTTTATTCGGGATACGGATACGATGATGATTATGATATTTATTACGATCCGCCGATTGGCGTGGTTGACGGTCCGGATGGATATTCGATAGCACAAAATGAACTTCTCATTATGGCGGAAGACGGTTATGATTACGATTATGTAACTACTCAGGTCGGATATATCGGTGCGGATGTTGTCGGATATATCGGATTAAGTAATGAATATCAGATAAGGTTCAGATATAACATATCAAATGAAGATCTTGAGGAAGAAGTGGAATATCTTGAAGAACTGGATTGGGTTGTATATGTAGATTACAACTACACTTTTGAAGAAACTTGAGAATAAGACTTTATAAAGAGTATCACGCAGGTCTGAGGCACCTGACATACTGATTCTTGCGTGCCGCAGCTGTGCGGTAAAAGCAATAATGAAATTTCGGGAGCAGGAAGTTAAGTCATAGTGACAATAACTTCTTGCTTTTTATATTTTTTGTTCTTAGCACAAAAATAGAAATTTGCAGTATTCTGTATATGTGACGGTTTTTATAACACAAAGATAGTGTCAAATGACCTATGAAAAAATGAGTTAAATAGAATAGACTCATATGAACCTTGAAAACTGCAAATATTTAAGATTGTGAATGAGTTCCGCCACCCTTGACAGCATAAAAAGAACTGCTGTCAGGTAATTACCG
>JAZUDQ010000023.1:0-37620 GCA_045639745.1 Lachnospiraceae bacterium
CACTTGCAGGGACACTAAATGTTGAGAAAAATATTTGACAATACAAATACGAATGATTATAATATGCATGAAATGCATCAAAAATGGTTTATAAACAGGGAATTAAAACCAAATACTTGACGAAATGGTTTTAAACGAATGTACTGAACTATGGAAGGCGGTGCATAGTATGAAGAAGGCATTTGAAGCAAGATTATTACCATTGAGTAATGATTCAATTGATTATAACTATTTTTTAGACGAATTAATTGATGCGTCAGCTAAATTAGAAGTGTATAAGGAAAAAGTGGCTGACAGTAAATTAAGCAGTAAATGGTTTTTGCCTACATTACAGCAGATAGAAGCACTGGAATCATCCAAGCTAGAGGGAACTCAAGCAACGTTGGATGGTGTGTTAATGAATCAAGCGCTTCCGACTGATGAAGACGTGAATATAAACGAAGTAGTAAACTATTCAAATGCAACAAGAAAGGGTTTATATATACTAAATCGAGAGCGGTTTTCGAATGAATTTTTCCAAGAAATTCATTCAGTACTGATAGAAGGAAATGTCAGAAAACCTAAGCAAATAGGTAGCTATAGAACAGAGCAGAATTATATTGGAAAAAATGATAAAACTCATGAAATAACTTTTGTCCCACCTGAATATAAGAAAGTTCCGGAATTGATGGATAATCTTATTTCATATATCAATAATCCAACGGATTCATTCAAGCCATTAGTTCGAACTGCAATCATTCATGCTCAGTTTGAAACAATTCACCCATTTATGGATGGTAATGGTAGAGTGGGGAGAATGCTTATACCGTTTTATTTATATTATGCAAAGCAAATAGAACTTCCTTGTTTTTTTATTAGTGAAGCATTAGAACATGATAAATTAAGATATTATACCTTGCTGAATAATATCAGAGAAAATGATGATTGGAATGAATGGATTAAATTTTTTCTTAAGACAGTTGTCAGTCAATGTGATAGGTATATTAATATTGTTTCTGCTATAAATAGGCTTCATGATCAGCATTTGGAAATAGTGAGTGATTTCTCAAAAGCAGCAAATGTTATTCCGGTAATGAATATGTTATATGAGTATCCTATTACAACGGCTAAACAAATTGTTGAAAAGACAGGGCTTCCACTAACAAGTGTCAATCGATTACTTAATATGATGGTTGAAGAAAAGATTTTGATAACAGATGGAAAGCAACGGAATAGAAAATATATTTATTATGGCTTGTTAGAGATAATAAGGTAGATATATATATTTATGTTCTTTGATATTACAAATATTATTATTGAAAGAAGGTGATTCCGATGAACGGATTATTTTGACATACATTTGCTACCAACTTATGTTATGTCAGGAAAGATAACTTTATTAACCTGGGGATACGAATGCCCTCCAAACAAGTAAATGGCTTCGTATTCCCGTCTATTTAAATTTACGGGGCAAAGGAGGCCCGATTATATGACTTCTAAAATTTATAGAAATGATCCTCTGTTCTTAAGGAATGAGTTTGAAACAGAGGGGAGATGGGGATTCCCCATCATAAAAAAACAGCAACTGGATGTTAATGATATTGAACTGATTTCGTGTTCAGATGTGAGTAAAAAAGACGATAAAAACTTACATAAGGGAGTGCATTTTTTTGTAGACGATTTCAGATTTGAAACTATATATGATCATCCAGAAAAAGCCTTGGAGCGTTATGGTAAATATAGATTTTTATTGACTCCAGATTATTCCTTGTATGCGGAGATGGATCCTTGGAGACAGATTGAGTCTGTTGGAAAGGCAAGATGGGTAGGTGCCAAGTGGCAGGCAAATGGTAAGATTGTGATTCCTACTGTGAGTTGGGGATTAGCGAGAAGCTTTGAATTCTGTTTTGATGGTATTCAGAAAAATAGTATAGTGGCTGTAGGGATGATTGGCTGCAAAAGAAATAAAGCTGATTTCCTTAAGGGCTATTATCAGATGCTCACCAAGATTGAGCCAGAAGCAATAATTTGCTTGGGCGATCCGTTTGATGAAATGGATGGTAATATTATCCCTGTGGACTATCTAAAATCAAGAAAGGTGGTTCGATAATTATGGGAGGAAGAGGAACATTTGCAGCTGGTAATCCAGTACCTTACACATATGAAGTTGATACAAACTTTTCATCGGATGGTAAGTATAAAGGAGTAAAGGTTTTAAAAGGAATGGAAGGAACTGGAAAACACGGTTTGCCAGAATCTTCACATTCAAGTACCGCTTACTTAAAGATGAATCCAGACGGAACATTTAATATGATGCGTGTATATGATAGTAATCATAATTTACGACTTGAAATTGGTTATCATGTGGATAGTAAATTGGCTGAGGGAAAAGGCAAAGTACTACACTATCACATTTATGACACCTCATTTAGCAAAACTACAGATGGAAAGCCTGTTCGCCCTTCAAAAGTATTACATAAAAATTCGAAAATATATAAAACCTATAGTAAGTATTTTAAGGGGGTAACTATATGATTAATGGAGATATTAACGAGTTTACAGATAAATTATGGTGCGGTGAAGAACTGATATTTGTATATAACGGAAAAAAATATTTTTCGCAGGGATTCATAACAGATGGTGGTGAGTATGTTTTCGGAATCCAAATGTGGGAACCTGAAGTGAAATTACTTTGGGAAATAACAGGGAAAGAAGCTCAAGAGAGTTATGAGGAGTTCCTGAAACAGCCTATATTTGACGGAAAAACATTCTGGGAAATTGAAAAGGATACAGAATGGGTTGATTATTAAAGAAAAATCCCATCTAATGCTACCAACATTAGGTGGGATATCTGAGGATACGAATACCCTCCAAACAAGTGATTACATTGTACTACAATATAGCGTGGTCGTCAAAGACTTTAAATGATTCGTTGGGTACAATTTGGGTACACTTTTCTTTGAACGATACGGATAGAATGAAAAGCGTATCAAATGATACGCAAAAGATGTACCAATTATCTACCATATCACGGTATGAAATAAAAGGGTAAATGAGATGGAATAAGTATATTTATTTCTTGACACATATTGTTTCATTTGGTATCATAACTCGGTGAGCACGAAAGCTCATGAGTGCTGCTATAGCTCAGTTGGTAGAGCGTCGCATTGGTAATGCGGAGGTCACGGGTCCGACTCCCGTTAGTAGCTTATTTATAAAAGTACAAGAAAACCCACTGCCTTTAGGCGGTGGGTGCTCTTGTACGAGGTGCCGCTTTTTTATGAGCAAGTAGCGAAGCGGATTGCGAATATCATTGACATTAAGAATAGCAAAGAAATCGAATTTGATTTTTTTGCTGTTTTTTTTGTGTGCACATTAAGCGTGGAGGCACATCGGTTCAAGGCGAAACCGCATGCAAAATCAGTAGCGATGTTTAAGATGAGAATGAAAGATTAACTGCTTTAAACCGGGTAATATGATTTCTCCTATTCGATTTCGTCCATAATAAGTTCCATGAATTTTTTGGCGGCCATGGAGGGCTCGGTGTTGTTGAGAGTAAGCATACATACCGGCCTTGACGGCAGCGGGGATTCAAGATTGAGTTTGCAAATCGAACCGGAATTAATGGCATCCTTTGAAAATTCCTCCGTTATTCCGGCAATACCGAGACCTATTCTTGCGAGGGATAATAATAACTCGTAACTTGCAAGCTCTATCTCCGGTTCAAGACGAAGGCCGTTTTTTAAGAAACATTCTTCAAGGAAACGTCTGGAACCGGCTTCTTTTTCCAGAAGAATGAGCGGGAGAGTTGCAATCTCACTAAGAGTGTAACTTTTGTTAAAATCAATGGGGTAATCGTGCGCGCAGACAAAAGCAGTATGTGTTTCAAAACATTGATATGCGGAAAATGAATCATTGGAATAACTTCCGGTAACAAAAGCTATATCTACAAGTGCATTACTCAGATGATTTGTGACACGAAGAGAAGTTCCGTTTAAGATTCGGACCTTTACACCGGGGTACTGTTTATGATATTGCTGCAGGAAAGGCAGAAGATAACTGTCGGTAATTGTGTTGCTGGCACCTATAACAAGTTCACCGCTGATTAATTCTTTGGATTCACCGAGACGTTCTTCGCCTGTTTCAATTATGGAAAGACCTGTTGATACGTATTCGTAAAGCGTAGAACCGTCTCTTGTAAGGGCGACACCTTTTTTGGATCTTGAGAAAAGCTTGACTCCGAGAGTATCTTCAAGATTTTTAATTGATTGGCTTACTGCGGACTGACTGATGTATAGTCGGGCAGCAGCCTGTGAAATGTTGCCGACGTCTGCGACGGTTTTAAATATTTTATACTGATCAAGTTTGGCCTGCATATCGCTCGTCCCTCCGTGAAAATATATGCAGCGATTAGTTTGGCAAAGTATTCTGCCTTTTTTCGGGATTATTGATTTTGTTTAGATTTTCTTTTGTATTGGATTAAAAAAATAATAGACACTACTACAAGTGCTATTGAGACAAAAGAAAAAAGAAATACTACACAAAATGACAATGCCGCAATTAATATGAAATTGGAATTAACCATAATATTAATTCCTACTATTGTAATAATTATTGATATAACTGCAAAGATAGGAGATAAAATACTCCAGACTTTTAAGGTTTTTAATGACATAATTTTCCTGAATCCTTTCTAATTAATGTTTGTCATAGTATATCAATTGTTGATGTTATATACAAGTAAGAAGTGGTATGATCGGTTGGATTTATAACATTTTTAAACATTAGCAAAAGTAATGATAAGTATAAGTATATTCTGATTTACTTATATAATCAATATACATATAATCAAAACTGTGATGACAAAGCATCACATTTAGGTAAAGTTCTTTATTTATGGAGGTAAGAAATATGGCAGATGATCGTAGAGTCGGAACAGTTTCAAGAGGTATTCGTTGTCCGATTATCAGAAAGGGTGATGATTTATCGACAATCATTACCGATTCGGTTTGTGAAGCAGCTGAGATAGAAGGATTTTCTCTTCGCGACAGAGATGTTGTTGCAATGACAGAATCAATTGTTGCAAGAGCACAGGGTAACTACTGCTCGGTTAATGATATTGCTGCTGATGTTAAGGCAAAACTTGGAGGAGAGACTGTAGGTGTTATTTTCCCTATTCTTTCAAGAAACAGATTTGCAATATGTCTTAAGGGTATTGCTATGGGTTGTAAGAAGATTGTTCTTATGCTCTCATATCCTTCCGATGAAGTAGGTAATGAACTTGTAAATCTTGACAAAATAGATGAAGCCGGTGTTAATCCGTACAGTGATGTTCTTTCACTTGAAAAGTATCGTGAACTTTTCGGATACATCAAGCACGAATTTACAGGCGTTGATTATGTTGAATACTATGGTAACCTTATTAAGGAAACCGGATGTGATGTTGAAATCGTATTTGCCAATCAGGCAAAAGCAATCCTTAACTATACAAAGAATGTTATCAACTGTGATATTCATACAAGAGTAAGAACCAAGAGAATTCTTAAAGCCGCAGGCGCTGAGAAAGTATTTGGTCTTGATGAGATTATGAATGCTCCCGTTAACGGAAGCGGATGCAATGAGAAGTATGGTCTTCTCGGTTCCAATAAAGCAACCGAGGATCAGGTTAAATTGTTCCCTCGTGAATGCAAGGATCTTGTGTTGGCTGTTCAGAAGAATATTCTTGACAGAACAGGTAAACATGTTGAAGTTATGGTGTATGGCGACGGTGCATTTAAAGATCCTAAGGGTAAGATTTGGGAACTTGCGGATCCTGTTGTATCACCTGCTTTTACAGACGGTCTTATCGGTACACCTAACGAGCTTAAACTTAAATATCTTGCCGACAATGATTATGCAGATCTTTCGGGCGATGCTCTTAAAGAGGCAATTTCAAAGAGCATTAAAGAGAAGGATGATAACCTTGTAGGAAAGATGGCAAGCGAAGGCACAACTCCCAGACAGCTTACAGATCTTATCGGTTCACTTTGCGACCTTACATCAGGTTCCGGAGATAAGGGTACACCGGTTGTTCTTGTTCAGGGATATTTTGATAATTATACGAACTAATCCGATTAGACGGATTATCGGTATTGTAATCATTGGAGCCGAATGGCGCTGGCTTTTGCACAGTGCCGTTTGGCTTGTTCTTTTTAATACATTATGATATAATTTTTTGTAATTTTGTTGAGATATGGAGAATAGTGCTATGGAGAAGTATTTCCAAAAAGATATTGAATGTGCTTCAAGGGAAGAGATGAAAGCAATTCAGACACAGAAGCTGATAGAACAGGTTAAGCACGTATATGAGAATGTGCCATATTATCGTAATCTTATGGACGAAAAAGGTGTTAAGCCTGAAGATATAAAGACTCTTGAGGATATTGGCCAATTGCCTTTTATCTGTAAGGACGATTTGAGAAATACATATCCGGACGGACTTCTTGCTGTTCCTAAGAGTGAAGTCACCGAGATTCATTCCACAAGCGGAACTACAGGTAAACGTGTTGTGGCATTTTATACCAAGGGGGATGTTGACCTTTGGCATGAATGCGTTGCAAGAGCACTTACTGCGGCCGGAGCAGATAATAATGATGTGTGTCAGATTGCTTACGGTTACGGCTTATTTACTGGTGGTGCCGGTATAGACGGCGGTTCTCATAAAATCGGTGCAATGACTCTTCCGATGAGCTCGGGCAATACGGAGAGACAGATTCAGTTCATGAGAGACCTTGGAACAACGGTTCTTTGCTGTACTCCTTCCTACGCGGCATATATCGGAGAAACGCTTGCCGAAATGGGACTTACTCCTTCGGATACAAAGCTTAAAGCAGGTATATTCGGTGCCGAACCTTGGACCGAGGAAATGAGAAAAGAGATAGAACGAAGCCTTGGAATAAAGGCATATGATATATATGGTCTTACCGAACTTTCGGGACCCGGCGTTGCTTTTGAATGTAGCGCTCAGAACGGCATGCATATTAACGAGGATCATTTCCTTGCCGAGATAATTAATCCCGAGACCGGAGAGGTACTTCCGGAGGGAGAAAAGGGGGAACTTGTATTTACAAGCCTTGATAAAAAAGCTTTCCCTATGCTCAGATACAGAACAAAAGATATTTGTGTTTTATCAAGAGAAAAATGTTCATGCGGAAGAACATTTGTAAAGATGGCAAAACCTATGGGAAGAAGCGATGATATGATGATTATCAGAGGTGTAAATGTATTCCCGTCACAGATTGAGACAGTTCTTCTTGAACAGGGCTACAAGCCGAATTATCGTATTGAGGTGGATCGTGTCAATAATAATGATACCCTTGATGTATATGTAGAACTTTCTTCAGATATTTTCTCCGATAAGATTAAGGATATTTCGGCAAAGGAAAAGGCATTGGCAGGCGCGATAAAGACAATGCTTGGAATCAGCCCCAAGGTTCATCTTGTTCCTTCGAAGAGCATCGAAAGATCGGAAGGAAAGGCTGTTCGTATTATAGATAAGCGTAAACTTCAATAATCATGAAAAGGAGAGTAAGATATGAGCATTCAACAGGTTTCGATTTTTATTGAAAATAAGAGCGGTAAGCTTGCGGAAGCAACACAGTTTCTTGCTGACAATTCAATTAATATGAGGGCTTTATCTATAGCGGATTCGCAGGATTTCGGAATTGTCCGTATAATATGTGAGAATCCGGAGGAAGCTGAAGATAAATTAAAAGCTGCCAATTATGTTACAACAATAACGGAGGTATTTGCGGTTGAACTTTCGGATGAAGCGGGAAGCCTTTCAAAGGTTCTTACTGTTTTGTCGTCTGCCAATATTTCGGTTGAATATACATATGCTTTTCTTTCAACTAAGAAGAGCGGGTCTGCATATATGATTTTCAGAGTTGATGATAACGCAGCCGCAATTTCGGCATTAACATCAAAAGGAATAGAGGTTATTGGGCAGAAGGACTTATTTTAAAGTGTATTCAAGGAGGATAAAAAATAAGCATCCCCTTTGATGATATCGTGTTCGCCTACGGTACCGGGAATGCGCATGCCCTAAAAAGCATGATTACTGTACATTCTTATCAGCTTGATTACAAGCCCGATACCAAAAACTCTTTCTATGTAAGGAGTAACGAAAAAACTATTGGTGGCTCAGAACTATCAGTTATAGGCAGTCGTAAACGCAAGCTCAAATATATAATTTTTTTTTATCAAATTTTATTTAAAAGTAAAAAAATATATTGACAAGAGAAGCATAACATCATATAATGATTTTCGCGGGTTGAAAAAGCCGTGAGGATATCGGGGTGTGGCTCAGTTTGGCTAGAGCGCCGTGTTAGGGACGCGGAGGTCGCAAGTTCGAATCTTGTCACTCCGACTAAAGCGAAGATTTTATCTTCGCTTTTTTTGTTATCCCGAATGAGCCAAGTAAATGCTCATGCTTGCATGAAAGCATTTATTTGGCGAACGGTAATCACCGAGAAGAAGCGCAGCGGATTCGAGGTGTCCCGAAGGGATGTCGAGGAGGAGTCCTCCTACTCGATTAAAATAAATTATTTTGTTTATGTACATGTTTTAAGAAATTTTCTTAAAATCTATAAATTGCTCGGGAAAGAGGATAATATGTCATCAGTTAAATTAAAAAAAGGCGAAGGCAGGACAATCAAAGCAGGCGGTGCATGGATATTTGATAACGAGATAGATACTATCGAAGGCCGTTTTAATAACGGTGATGTGGTATCTGTTATAGATTTTGATGGCTATGGTATGGGAAAGGGATTTATAAATCAGAATTCCAAGATAAGAATCCGAATGCTTACCAGAAATCCCGAGCAGGAGATTAATGAAGAATTTCTTCGTATGCGTGTAAAAAATGCATGGGAATATCGTAAGTCGGTAATGTTGGGCGGCAATATAGAACAACTTCCGCATACCGGTACAACGGGCAGACCGGACCTCAACTGTTGTCGGGTGATATTTGGAGAGGCTGATTTTCTTCCGGGATTAACAGTGGATAAGTATGCCAATGTTCTTGTTGTAGAGTGCCTGGCGCTTGGTATGGAACAGTTTAAAGAAACAATTGTTAATATATTAAAGGAAGTTCTGGCAGAGGACGGTATCGCTATTCGAGGTGTGTATGAGCGAAGCGATGCAGCGGAACGCCGGAAGGAAGGTCTTCCAAAGGTAAAGGATTTTATCGGAGAGCCATTTTCGGGCACAGATAATATTCTTATAGTTGAGAATGGTGTTCACTATGATATTGACGTTGTAAACGGACAAAAGACAGGTTTTTTCCTTGATCAGAAGTATAACCGCAATGCGATTCAGAGACTTTGTCCCGGAAAACGCGTATTAGACTGCTTTACACATATGGGAACCTTTGCTCTTAATGCAGGCTTAGCCGGTGCAAGAGAAGTAACAGGTCTTGATATATCTGAATTTGCTGTAGCGCAGGCAACTCATAATGCAGAGCTTAATCACTTAGAAGATGTGGTTAAGTTTAGAGCAGCCAATGTGCTTGATGAACTTCCCAAACTTTATGAAGCGGGTGAGAGGTACGATGTAGTTATTCTCGACCCTCCGGCATTTACGAAGTCCAGGGAAGCAACCAAGAATGCGATTAAGGGCTATAGAGAAGTTAATATGAAGGGGCTTAAATTAGTAAATGACGGTGGTTATCTTGCCACCTGCTCATGTTCTCATTTTATGACTCAGGAACTCTTTGCTACCATGATGCATCAGGCCGCCAAAGCGGTGCATAAGCGTCTTCGTCAGGTGGAATTCAGAACGCAGGCACCGGATCATCCTATTCTTTGGAACAGTGCTCCGGGCACGGAAGAGAGCTATTACCTTAAGTTCTTTATTTTCCAGGTGGTGGACGAAAAATAAGGAACGGAAAGTACCGAAAACATAGGATTTTCAAGGATTTGCAGACGTAAAGGAAAAAGAAAAAAGTATCGTAAGTTATCGCAAAATCTCATAAATTTGTGGTAAAAAGTGGTAAGTTTTTGACAATGATTAGCTGGGGCAGCAGCCGGCTATAGCGAACATTTTCGGAGGTATTATGATGATAAAGGGACTCGGACATGCGGCGTTTAATGTAAAGGATATGGGGAAAACAATAGCATTTTATGAAGAAACAATAGGCTTTAAAAAGGCTTTTGATATCCCAAGACCTGAGAACGGCGAACCGTGGATTGTATATATGTATGGTGGCGGAGGGCAGTTTATTGAGTTGTTCTATGGAGCTACAAAGGAGAACCCTTATAAAGACGAAAATATCGGCTTCTTCCATATATGTGTAGCTGTTGATGATATTGAGGAAGCTTGGAAAAGAATTGTTGAAACCGGAGCGCCGCAGGATGATCCGCCTAAGCAGGGAGCTGATTTTAACTGGCAGTGTTGGACTCACGATCCGGATGGCATCAAAATTGAACTTATGCAGTTGGATGAAAGAAGTCCTCAAATGCAGTTTATAAATAAAAACGAGAATATAAACCGATAATTCGGTAAATACGGTATTTATGTAGGTGAGAATATAATGAGATTTGTAATTCAGAGGGTTACACATGCATCCTGCACTGTGGATGGCAATATTACCGGTAAAATAAATCAAGGTTTTATGGTCTTGATAGGTATAGCAGAAAACGATACCAAGGAAATAGCTGACAAGATGATAAAAAAACTGATTGGCATGCGTATTTTTGAGGATGAAAACGGCAAGACCAATCTGTCATTGGCTGATGTTGACGGAAGTCTGCTGCTTATTTCTCAGTTCACGCTTTATGCGGATTGCAGGAAGGGCAATCGTCCTTCGTTTATTAAGGCAGGAAATCCTTCCATGGCAAATGAGATGTATGAGTACATTATTGCGGAATGCAGAAAAGCGGTTAAAATTGTCGAACGAGGCATTTTTGGTGCAGATATGAAGATAGAACTCGTTAATAATGGTCCGTTTACAATAGTCCTCGACTCGGCTGAGTTATCTTGAAAGGAGCAAAAAATGATTCAGGATATATATCCACATAAACTTATTAATAGATATGATAATTCGGCGGTAGCAGAAGAAAATGATACCGTACTGAACATATACGACGGGAAATTACTTGTTTATAAAGAAAAATTAGAAGGTAAGATTGTGGCTTTCCCAACAGTGAAGACATTGGGAATGATGCATGAATACAGGTATTTGTTTTCTGTTGATGAGCAAAAATATTTCCTGTTGCAAGGACAACTTGAGGAAAGTATGCTCCCCGAAGGGACGGAATATGTAACAGAACGGAGCCTTCGTATAGAGGGTATCGGGCCCGATACAGAGGTGTTTGCAGCAGTTACCGGCAAGCATCTTTCGGACTGGTACAGGGATTCCGGATTCTGCGGACGATGCGGCAGTAAAATGGTTCATTCCAATAAGGAACGTGCGATGAAATGTGAGAAATGCGGTAACAGAGTGTATCCTAGGATTATGCCGGCTGTCATTGTCGGAGTTATTAACGGCGATAAACTTCTTCTTACAAAATACAAAACAGGATTTGCACATAACGCTCTTATTGCAGGTTTTACCGAGATTGGCGAGACAATGGAAGAAACAGTTGCCAGAGAGGTTATGGAAGAAGCCGGTATTAAGGTTAAGAATATCAGATACTATAAGTCGCAACCTTGGGGAAGTGCCAATGACATCTTATTGGGATATTACTGTGATTTGGACGGTGATGATACAATCACAATGGATACCGAGGAACTAAAATACGCCGAGTGGGTAAAGCGCGAAGATATAGTTCTTCAACCGGGGAGTTTCAGTCTGACCAATGAGATGATGAAACAATTTAAAGACGGAAATATAAATATGTTAAGGGAGAACACTTGTGAATAATGTTGCATTGGCAAAAGAAGCAAGATTAATTTCGTACAATAGAAAATATACGATAAATGACAATGAGATTTTTCTGCCGGAAATCGATTATTCCGATGTCTGTGTTTATTCCCCCGAAATCGGGGAGCAGCTTATTAATGAGAATATCGATCTTGGCGGAAATATGTGTAAGATTACAATAACGACAGAAGATACGTATGAAGCTGCCGGAAGATATAATGATTGTGTGTCGATGAATTTTGCAAATGCACATGTGCCCGGAGGAGGTTTTTTGTTGGGGGCAACAGCTCAGGAAGAGTCATTGTGTCGTTGTTCAACGTTATATATGTCAATTTCCGGTAAAAAAGCAGCTGAGATGTATCGATACAACAATACACATATATCTAAAGTTGAATCTGATTATATGTTGTATTCCGATGTGTGCGTATTTAGAAAAAGTGACGGTACTTTACTTGAGAGCCCCTTTTTGACGTCTGTTATCTCGACTCCGGCTCCCAACAGAATCGGAGCTGCGATGTTTGCTTCGGATGAAGAAGTAGCGATAGCGATGAAGAGACGTATAAAGATTATGTCGGTGATAGCTTATAAAAACAAACGAAAAAATCTCGTGCTCGGAGCATGGGGATGCGGGGCGTTTCATAATAAACCGTCTGACGTAGCCGGATATTTTAAACAGGTTCTTGTGACCGAAGGATACGGAAAACTTTTTGATGAGGTCTGCTTTGCTGTATATGGCAGTGAAAACGGGAAAAATATCACGGCATTTCGGGAATGTTTTTCTTAACGGTATTGTATTGATTCTTTTTTTACTTTTATTTCTTGAATTTCGACTTGTATTTCAACTTATATTTACTCTTTTATATCGACTTGTATTTCATCTTATAATTTGACATATATTTCGCCTTATAATTCCGACTCCTGTTTCCGGGTAATTGTATTAAGGTATATGATTCTTGTTTTTTATTTTTCTCGTTTTATATTCTTGTTTTATATTCTTCTTTTTATTCTGTTAATTTATATTACATATTTCTTTTGTTTTTTCGTGGCTTCTATATCCGAAAATTTTAAAAATACTGTAAAAAAAGACAGTTTATGTAGACTAATTATGTAAACCAACTTTTACATACAATGCCGCTGATATTATGTAAACCAATATATTATGTAAACCAAATTTAATCAAAAAAATATGTGTATCAAATAGTGTATTTTTGTTAAATTATGTTAATGAAAATTGAGTCAGTGAAAAAATTATGTGAATTAACCGTAAGAGTCATTTGCAGAATAAATATAGCAAAAACGTACTGTTAATAATAAAAATTAATCAAGAGATAATTAGCCCGGGCTAACCGGATGTTATGTCAAGAAAAAAATGCGGAAAGATATCTTGCAGGAAATGTTATGTTAACCAACAATCTATATTCGTCTTTGAAGAGCAATTTACATTAATTCTTATAAAATGTATAATAAAAATGTTATGAAAAAGAACAAACTCAAACTTAAAAACGAAGAAGTAAATATTGTTATAAACCCTGAAACTGTCGCTGAAGTGCGAGAAGATGAGGATAATTCCGACGAATTTGATCCGGCTTACAGTATCAGCGTATCGGTACGCCAACTGGTGGAGTTTATATTGAGAACCGGAGATATAGATAACAGAAGAACTTCCGGGATTCAGAATGCAATGAGCGAAGGAAGCAGGTTGCACAGAAAAATCCAGGCTAAAATGGGAGAAAACTATTACCCTGAGGTTATGTTGAGACTAATATATCGTGCTTCTAGATTTAACATTTGCGTCGAAGGCAGAGCTGACGGGGTAATCACCGAAAAATGGGATGACAACATACTGCTCATGGAAGAAAAAACATCCCATCTTCTGACGGATAGGGAAAATACAAGTGATAATCAGGATTTAACAAATGAAAAATTTGTGCAAATTACGATTGACGAAATCAAAACAACTTCGTCGCAGCTTGAGTTCCTGAAGATGCCTGTCGAGGTCCATCTTGCTCAGGCAAAAGTGTACGCATATATATATTCGAAGCAAAAGAAACTTCCGTTTATACGTGTCAGGATGAGTTATTGTCATGTTGAAACGGAAGAAATGAAATATTTTATATATGAGTATTCGTACGGAGAACTTTCGGAATGGTTTGAAACAGTAATGGAATCATATCTGAAGTGGGCGGATTTCCAATATGACTGGCGTTTGTTAAGACAGGATTCTATAAAAAAACTCGAATTCCCGTTTGAATACAGGGACGGTCAGAGACAATTGGCTGTTTATGTGTACAGAACGATTCTTCAAAAGAAAAAACTTTTTTTGGAAGCTCCTACCGGAACCGGGAAAACCATAGCGACATGTTTTCCTGCCGTAAAGTCAATGGGCGAAGATCTCAACGAGAAGATTTTTTATCTTACGGCAAAGAGCGTTACGGCCGGAGTGGCGGAAGAGGCATTTTCGCTTATGAGAGAAAAAGGTCTTCATTTGAAATCGGTTACCATAACTGCCAAAGATAAAATCTGCCCGTTTGAGGAAGCCGATTGTAATCCGACTGTTTGTAACAGAGCAAAAGGACATTATGACAGAGTTAACGATGCTCTTTATGACATGATTGTCAATTATGATTCGATAGATAAAGAAATAATAACAAGAATGTCGGAAAAATATGAAGTGTGTCCTTTTGAACTTTCTTTGGATGCCAGTATATTTGCCGATGCAATTATAGGTGATTATAACTATGTATTTGATCCACATGTTTCGTTAAAAAGGTATTTTGCGGAAGGAACCAAAGGGAATTACACGTTTCTTGTTGATGAGTCGCATAATCTTGTAGATCGCGGAAGAGAAATGTACAGTGCCGTGTTGAAAAAAGAAGATATACTCGGACTAAAAAAACTTATAAATGACGAACTTGATAAACAGAAAATTAAGAAAACCTTTAAAAATCCGTCACTGGCAATGAGATTAATCAGGGGATTGGAGAGATGTAACAAAGAAATGCTTGCGCTCAAAAAAATATCCGACGGATGTGTGATTCATGAGGATATTGATCGGCTTGCGGGTCTTACGGAAAGTCTCAGAACGGTTATGGAACAATTCCTTGAAGATGAAAACGAACACCCGTACAAAAAGGAAACATTGGAATTCTACTTTGAGATTTGTCATTTTCTTATGATATATGAAAAGTTGGATTCTCATTATGTTATATACTCCTCGATGCTTCCGGATCATAGCTTTATAGTGAAACTTTTTTGTGTTGATCCGTCACTGAATCTGAAAGAATGTATGGAAAGAGGAAGAAGCAGCATTTTATTTTCCGCAACTTTATTACCCATTCAGTATTACAAAAATCTTCTGGGCGGAGATAAAGATGATTATGAAGCTTATGCAGATTCGGTTTTTGACAGTTCCAAAAGAGGGATTTTTGTTGCAAGCGATGTTACAAGTAAGTATACAAGACGCAATTCGCTTGAATATAATCGTATAGCCGAGTATATATATGAGACAATTAATGTAAAAAAAGGAAATTATATGGTTTTTTTTCCGTCTTATGCATTTCTTGCCGATGTATATAAGGAGTTCAGCGATAATTTCCTTGATAAAAATCAAATGGTTTGTGTTCTCCAGCAGGAATATATGAATGATGAGACAAGGAAAGAATTTATAGGAATGTTTTCCGACAACAATACGGGCAAGTCTTTGGTAGGATTCTGCGTTCTGGGAGGAATCTTTTCGGAGGGGATTGATTTGAAAAATGACAGCCTTATAGGTTCGATAATAGTGGGCGTAGGATTGCCGATGGTATGCGATGAAAGGGAATTGTTAAAGGATCATTTCGACGATGAAAATGCGGTTGGCTTTGATTATTCTTATCGATATCCGGGAATGAATAAGGTGCTTCAGGCTGCGGGAAGAGTAATCCGAACGACAAAAGACATCGGTGTTGTACTGCTTCTTGATGAAAGGTTTCTTCAGCCTTCGTACAGAAAATTATTTCCGAGAGAGTGGGATAATGTTAAACGGGTTGATGTGAGAAGTATTGTGGGCAATCTTAAGGAATTCTGGAGCAAACAGAAATAATCGAAAACGGGAGAAGTATTAAAGGAGGAAATGTTATGTGGGCATATGAAAGTGTATTTTATCAGATTTATCCTTTGGGATTTTGCGGTTCTCCGTTTGAAAATGACGGAATTCTCAAGAGTCGTATCCTTAAAGTGAACGATTGGATTGATCATATGCAAAAAATGGGAATTGGCGCCGTGTATTTTTCTCCGGTATTTGAATCCGATACGCATGGATACAATACAAGAGATTTTACCCAAATTGACTGTCGCTTGGGAACAAATGAGGATTTTAAAAATGTCTGCGACAATCTTCATAAAGCCGGTATAAAAGTTGTTCTCGACGGAGTTTTTAACCATGTGGGTAGAGGATTCTGGGCATTTAAGGATGTCCTGGAGAAAAGAGAAAAATCGCCGTATGTCAATTGGTTCGCAAGAATTGATTTCAACGGCAATTCGAATTATAACGACGGCTTGTGGTATGAAGGCTGGGAAGGCAATTACGATCTTGTAAAACTCAATCTTTACAACGATGAGGTGGTTAATCATATTTTTTCGGCAATAAAGGGTTGGGTAGATGAGTTTGATATTGACGGTATACGACTTGATGTGGCATATTGCCTTGAAAGAGGATTTCTTGGAAGATTGAGAGAATACTGTGACGGATTGAAAAATGATTTTTTCCTTCTGGGAGAGGTACTTCACGGAGAATACGGAAGAATGCTTGATGAAATGCATTTACATTCTCTTACCAATTATCAGTGCTATAAGGGAATATACAGTTCTTTCAATTCCTGCAATATGTTTGAAATAGTTCATTCGCTTAATCGTTTATTTGAAAATCAGCCGTGGGCTGTGGCTCGGGATTCGCATCTTTTGAGTTTTGTTGATAATCATGATGTTACACGTATTGCAACAATATTAAATAATCCGGAATGCCTTAAGCTTGTTTACGGATGTATATTCGGCATGCCCGGAATTCCCTGCGTATATTACGGCAGTGAATGGGGAGCTCAGGGGGACAAAAAAGACGGTGATTCTGCGTTGCGTGAATGTTTTGATGAACCAAAGAGAAATCAGCTTACGGATATTATTTCAAAGATGGCTTTTGCAAAGCGTGAATCCAAAGCTCTGAATTACGGAGGCTTCAGAAGTGTCCTGATTCAGAACAAACAGTGTATTTTTGAAAGAAAATGTGATGATGAAAGAGTATTGGTAGCAATAAATATGGATTCGAATGCTTTTACGGCACATTTTGATGCGGGCTGCGGTAAGGCAACCGACCTTATTTCCGGTGAGGAACATGATTTCGGCGGCGGCAGCCTTTTGCAACCGTATAGCATTTATTTCTGGAACTGCGAACGGTAATAAGAGAGATTTCTTTTGGTGGTAGCTTTGAAAAATACGCATAGCGACGAAACGGAGGAAAATCCCAGCTTTTCCGAGATTTCCTCTGTTGTCATATCTTGCTGAAGGTAACTGATGGCCAGATTGGCTTTTATCTGATTAATGTACTTATGCGGAGTTTCGCCGGTATCTTTTTTGAAGGTACGTATCAGATGATTTTCATTGATGTTTAGTGCTGCGGATATTCCGGATACGGACATTTCCGAAGGGCTGCAGTTATAAAGTTCATGAAGCATTCTGTTTGTGAGAGGGCTGTATTCTTCTTTGCTAATCAGATATGACGACAGTTCATGAATAAGAATGTTAAAATATGCAAGCCCAACATTCCAGGGGCATTTTCTGTTTTCAAATTCTTCTGTGATTAATTCTGCCAGCATTATCAGTCTTCGATTGTTTTTTATATTTATTTCCGAATATTCCCTGTCTCTGAAAATATCAGTGGTGATAAAATCGAAAAAAACATGATCTATAGGGTCGTCAGAATCCTGATGAACACTGAAATTCGGAGAAGAACGAAAGATGTATATATAGCCGGGCTTTAGTTTGATATCGTTCTGATAATATGCGGTCCCTTTCACAATATAGTATATTCTGTTGGTTAGATGACCGGGATTATGATACCAGTTGGACGGATTATATATTCTTCCGTATTGGCTGAGCGTATAAGTGCCATTCATATTTAAAATCTCCCCCTCTCTCTCAAAAAAATAACAAAAAGCGTATTTTTCGAAATGAGATATCAATTATTGATATATACAATTTATCAATACAGTACTAATATTCATTAAATGTATCATATATAAAAAGTCTAATTCTGTAAATAAATGTTTTTAAGCCGGCTTATCGGAGATGGAAATCATGAGTAATAATAACGTGGACAGTAAGAAAAAGAATAAAAATAAGAAATCCGTGTGGTTATGGGAAAATATGAAGGGCAAAAGACTGCTGTTTGTTGTAGCCATGCTGGGGACCGTTATATACAATTTTATGCAACTGACGGTGCCGTATATATCTCAGAAGGTAATCGATGATTTTCTGACAGGCGAAAATGCATCCGAAAATCTCAGACTTCATAAAGACGTATTTTACAGGCTCATAATATTGATGATAACTCTTACACTTTTGCGAACGCTTATTGTGTATCTGGATTGCATGGCTTACGAATATGTGTCGCAGACGGTTCTCTACAGAATAAGAAATTTCCTTTTCAATAAGATAGAACGGCAGGATATGAAGTTTTACAGTACATACAGAACGGGTGATCTTATGACAAGACTGACCGGAGATCTTGATGCCGTTCGTCACAATATTGCATGGGTCGTCAGAATGGTTATTGAAGCGATATCCCTTATGGGTTCGACGCTGATATTTTTTTATCTTATGAATGTACGTCTTGCATTAGCACTTACTCTGATAGCTCCGTTTATTTTTATTATTATCGTGCTGTTTAAGAGAAAAGTTGCTCCGATGCATGCCCTCTTGAGAGAAAAACTTGCGGTCTTAAATACCCATGCTCAGGAAAATATCTCCGGTAATCGTGTGGTTAAGGCTTTCGCGAGAGAAGATTATGAAAATGAAAAGTTTGATATATGCAGCGGGGATTATGCCGGAACAAATAAAGAGACCGCACTTGTATGGCTTAAATTCTATCCGTATGTTGAAATGTGTGCCAATTTGCTTCCTGTTGTACTTCTTCTTGTCGGAGGAATCTTTCTTATGAAAGGTCAGCTTACAATGGGTGAATATGTGGCGTTTTCGGGGCTTACATGGGCGCTTGCCAATCCAATGAGACAGATGGGAAATATAATGAACGAATTTCAAAGGTTTAATGCGGCATCCGACAAGATTATGGAAATATACTATTCGGAGCCGGAAATAGTGACCGAAAAGGATGCTATCGACAGACCGGGAAGGTTTATGGGAAAGGTGGAATTCAGAAATGTGTGTTTTAAATATGAGGATGGCAACCTTCCTGTTTTAAAGGACATTTCTTTTACGGTTAATCCGGGAGAAACCGTTGCAATTATGGGTGAAACGGGATGCGGAAAGACATCGCTTATTCAATTGATTCCAAGATTTTATGATGTCACAAAAGGAGAAGTTTTGATAGATGACATTGATGTCAGAAAATTAAAACTGAATCAATTGAGAAAAAATATAGGCCTTGCAACCCAGGATGTCCTGCTCTACTCGGACACAATTGACGGCAATATTGCATACGGAGATTCGGATATTGAGCAGGAAGAAGTTGTCAAATTTGCGGGTTATGCCGCTGCGGCGGATTTTATAGCAAGAATGCCGGAAGGCTACGATACTGTTGTGGGAGAAAGAGGCGTCGGACTGTCCGGCGGTCAAAAACAGCGAATTTCTCTCGCCAGAGCTCTGGCGGTAAAGCCGGCTGTTCTTATATTGGACGATACGACATCGGCTGTGGATATGGAGACCGAAAAGCAGATTCAGGATGCTTTGGAAAATCTGGATTTTGAGTGTACAAAGATTATTATTGCACAGAGAATATCGACAACCAAGAATGCGGATAAAATCATTGTTCTCCGGGACGGATATATTGAAGAAGCGGGCTCCCATGAGGAACTTATGGCTAAAAAAGGGTATTATTACCGGATTGTTATGCTTCAGACAGGAGAAGAAACTGTTGACTGATACTTTATAACAACAGAGGAAATGAGGTTAATTATGGCAGGAAGAAGAAATACATACAGAGAAGATGAAGTTCTCGACGAACCTTTTGATATTAAGCATCTTTTACGCGCCGGTTCATATATAAAAAAATATGCATGGAAAATGTTGGCGGCTCTGGTATTAAGCGCGGTTGGCTCGGTAACGGGACTTTTTTCGCCCATGATAGTGCGTGAGGCCTTGGATAATGTAATTCCCGAAGGAAATTTTAGAAAGCTTTATATATTATGTCTGCTCCTTCTGGCGATATACCTTGTAAGTGTTTTGTTTTCTACAATAAGGTCGGTTATTATGACAAAGGTGGGACAGAATATTATTTATGATATCAGAAAAGACCTGTTTGAGCATCTTCAGAAATTGCCGTTTCAGTATTATGATGACAGGCCGCACGGCAAGATTCTTATCAGGGTTGTAAATTATGTTAATTCGGTATCGGACATGCTCTCCAACGGCCTTATTAATGTTGTTTTGGAAATGATTAATCTGATTTTTATAGTTGTTTTTATGTTTGTGGTAGATGTTAAACTTTCTTTGGTCGTAATGGCAGGCGTACCGCTGCTGGCGGTATTTCTGTTGTGGATAAAGAATCGTCAGCGAAAGGCATGGCAGATGGTTTCCAATAAGAATTCCAATCTTAATGCTTACCTTCAGGAAAATATTGTTGGGACCAGAATAACCCAGATTTTTTCAAGAGAAGAAGAAAATGCGGAAATATTTGACGAATTATCGCAAAAATGCAGAAAAACATGGATGACGGCTGTCAGATATACCAATCTTGTATGGCCGGGTATAGATAATATTTCGGTATGGGTTCGCTCCGCAATATTCATTTTCGGACTGGTAATATTCGGAAATGGGAATGAGAGCGTAGGTACCATTGTTGCTATCTCCGGATATGCTTCTTTTTTCTGGCAACCGATTATGAATCTCGGTAACATTTTCAATAATTTTCTTAATAATATAGCATATTTGGAGAGGATTTTTGAAACCATGGACGAACCTGTTACGGTATATGATGCGGAGAATGCAACGACTATGCCCGAGATTAAAGGCAAAGTGGAATTTAAAGATGTTTCATTTTCTTATGAACAGGGGAAGGAAGTTCTTCATAATATTTCATTTACGGTGAATCCGGGTGAAAGCATAGCACTTGTAGGCCCGACCGGAGCGGGAAAGAGTACGGTAGTGAACCTGATTTCGCGATTTTACAATGTTGACAGCGGAAAAGTCTTGATAGACGATACGGATATTTCCGGGGTCACGCTTAAGTCGTTAAGAAGTCAAATGGGTATAATGCTTCAGGACAGTTTTATTTTTTCCGGAAGCATAGAGGATAATATAAGGTACGGTAAACTTGATGCTACAAGTGAAGAAATAAGGGAAGCCGCCAAGCTTGTATGCGCCGACGGTTTTATCGAAAAGTTCAGTGACGGATATCTTCATGAGGTTAAAGAAAGAGGGTCGAAGCTTTCGCAGGGACAAAGACAACTTATAAGTTTCGCAAGGACACTGCTTTCAAATCCTTCGATTTTGGTGTTGGATGAGGCAACCAGCAGTATCGACGTTCAAACCGAAAAGGCACTTCAAAAAGGCCTTAATAATATGTTGAAGGGCAGAACCTCGTTTATTATTGCCCACAGATTGTCTACAATTAAAGGCTGTGACAGAATTATGTATATTGACGACGGTGAAATTAAAGAATGCGGCTCCCATGATGAATTAATGAAGAAAAAGGGATTGTATTACCAATTATATACGTCGCAGAAAATGGATATCACCGCATAAAGTCAGTTGTCGCTGTTTTCGTCGGGCGACAAAAGAGCGGAATATACATATGAGTAATAGTCATAATTTAGGACATTTCTGGAAAATGTGATTTTATCGCTGACAATTGCTTTAACGGCATCTATATATTCGGAACTTACATCTTCACCTTCAACAGTGGGGATAAAAGTTCCCGAACTGTTTATATAGTAGCCTTTGTCTGTCAGCCAACTGTAGTCGGGCCATATTACAAGAGGAATTTCTTCCGAAAAAACGTCTCTTCCGACAAGAAGTCTCGAATCGTATTCTACGCCGAAGAGATTGGAGAGTGTCGGTAATATGTCAAGGCTGTATACGGGCGTGCTGACAACAATCGGATCGTTGTCTTCCAGACAGCCGCTCCATATTATTAGGGCATTGTGGTCACGCTCTTTTCCGTTTGACGGAACAAAACCGTACAATTCGGCAAGATAGTTCTGATCGTTTTGCCAGGCGGTACTTGCTTCGAGCCCGTAAGGATAGTGATCGGCGCTGATTACAATAACGGTGTCATCTGCAATACCGGCTTCTTCCAATCGTTCGATTAAATATTCCATGGCATATTCCAACTCAAGATTTGCGGCAATGTAGGCGCTTACCGTTGAAGAATATTCAAGGTCGGCTACCGCATCCTTGTTCTTATATGACATCATATTGCCGGAGTTGCTGTAAAGACAGTGACCGCTGACTGTCATGTAATATATACTGAAAGGTTCGTTATTAATATAATCATCAACCGTGAACTGCATCATTTCAAGGTCGCTCTCGGGCCATACGCTGCTTACTCCCTGTTCCATTCCGGTTCCCATTCCGATGTACTGCTCGTAACCGAAATTTTCATGTGTAAGGTTACGGCTGTAATAATCAAATGCACCGTCATGATAAGCTCTGGAGAAGTAGCCGAGAGACAGAAGCTGATTGCCGATTGTGGGACTCAGGTCGTGTCCGATGGTGGATGTCATTGAACTGACCCCGTTTGTCGGAACAAGACCTGCCAGTATGGAATATTCGCCGGTTGAAGTGCTACCGCCCCATGCAGGCTGGTAATAATCTTCAAATACGATTCCGCTGTTGGCCATTCTGTATAGTGTGGGGGTAAGGGTTTCGTCGATAACTTCTTCGGAAAATGCTTCGGCTGTGATAAGTATCAGATTTTTGCCCTCAAAAAGACCTGTGAAAGCATTTTGTGAAGAGGGAACCAAATTGGATATATAAGAGTGGATACCTGCAACAGTACCGTTAGGTTCGTTTTCTGCCAACATGGCAAAATCCAAATCAAGAGCATTGGGTCCGTATACGATCGGTTCTTCGATTTCATTGCCGGGATTGTTGGAAGATACCGGCATAGTAACATTTGAAGATACGGATGTACTGTTCTCTCTTAAAAACGCATAGGCATCACCGGATGAATTGTTTGAAAAGACCGATTCATAAGGGTTCCCCATGACTGAGTATATCATTTCCTGATTCAGGGAAGAAAAAAGACCGTATTCTCTTGTCAGATGATCAAAGGAATATTCGGTGGTGAATGCGTTATGTATCGAAAGCGTGCCTCTGTTGACAAGCACCCATATGACTACAAATGAAGCGGTTACGACAAGATGCCTGACGGTTGAAAAAGTATTGTTAAAATGAAGCGTTATATCTTTATTATTTATGAGGAGAAAAACTATGAGCGGAATATGAAAAAGAGTGATATAAGGAAGACCGTCGGTCAGCATGACGATAATTCGGTCCGAGAATCCTTTAATTACACCTCCGGCTCCGTTTATCATGGCATCCGGGGACATAAATACTCTGTATGAGTTAAAAGAAAAGTAAAAAACAGTATATATAAGACAGATTATTTCAATGAATATTATGTGAATGATTGTATTTACGCTTCTGTTTTTGGACAGAGAGGCTATGAGATTTAACAACAGGCCGTAGCAGATAATGGGAATTACCGATACGAACAGTCTGAATTCCGTCTTGAAGATATCACAACAAAGATGAAGGACGATTTCTTCAAACAATAAAACCGCAACAAAAAAACAGGCACCCATATGACTTTGAACAGAGGAAGTGTCTGAAAAACAACGGGCCTCTTTGGCGTCAACATTGATGATTTTCACCATGTTGGATTTAATTACCGCCTGACGTTTGTTTTTTATTTTGGATGTATCTTTTTCTGCAGAAGTTTTTATCTGTGAAGAATTGTATTTTTTCTTCTTTTTTCCTTTTCGTGACATTGTACTGTGTTCCGTTCATAAATTCGAATGTAATTGTATCACAAACACAGTTTATTGATAAGCGGTATCTTCGCGTGTTCCTTTCATTTCAACTTTGTTTTGATACATAATCGAGTCGGCTCTTTTAAATACGTCGCTTACATTTGTGTCTTTATTTCTGTCGAAAACGGACATACCAACCGCGAAGGAAACATTTTGAGGATTGGAAGAAGCATGTTGTCTGATATTTTTTTCAAGAGCATCTCTGTTTTGATAATCGGTTTCCTGAAGTATCACAACGAACTCGTCACCGCCTATACGGTATACCGGACTGTGTGTATATACGGTGCTGACAATATGACAGACATCTTTGATGAGCTGATCGCCGGCTTCATGTCCGAGGGTGTCATTAACATGTTTTAATCCGTTTACGTCACACATTACGATGGCGAATTCGAGTTGTTCGCCGAATTCAATCATTTGCTGAAGTTCCTGATATTTTTCTTCGTAGGAAGCCTTGTTTTTTACACCGGTCATCATGTCTTTTGTGGCTTTCTTCTCAATTTCCTCAAAGTTGGCACGGAATACCATATCCAACCTGACCTCGACATCAACATTTTTAACGGCTATGATAATCAGATTCTGTTTTTTGAGTTCGGTCAGCTCTGTTTTTGAAGAGTTTATTATTTTTATTTCATAATAAACGGGAGAGTCGTTTTCGAGAATTCTGTACCTGGTTGAAAGGGCCTTGCCGTCTTTAATGGCATTTCGAACATTTTCGAGTGTGAGAGTGCTTTTTACCATTTCGGAGTCTTCGATATAAACAAAATCGTCGCAGTATTTTCGAAGAGCATCCGGAAAAGAAACTCCGACAATGTTATCGGTAAAGGTATTTATACCGGAGGCATATACATCCGTGATTATTTCGGAATTGAGGTCAGCATATAATATTGTACGATATTCGCTTGATAATGATGCAAGAGCTGAGATTCGTCTGGCGTTATCGATTTCATCCTTGTACAGTTTGTCGATTGTGCCCATGGCTTTTCCCATACTTATGCTTTTCGACATATATACATTGATACCGAAACGAAAACAGTATAAACCGCCTAAGATCATTGTGATTATATTGATGTTTTTTATTTCGGGATCTTTAAATACCCATATCATTACAGCGCCTGTAATGATTGACAAAAAGGTTATTATTGCATTCGTAACCGGATTTATAAGCTGAACTGCCGAGAAGGATAAAAGAACTATCAGTATCAGTATTGTGGGTTGACCCGGACGATTCAGACAAGAATCCGTAAGCGCCAGAATAAACCAGAAAACAAAAAAGAAAGTAATATAACCGGGTTTATATATGCCTTTTTTGTACATTGGCATGTATATTGTTATGTTGACAACTGTGGAGATAAAGCCTGCAAGGGCAAAGAAAAAACTGGAATTAAGGGAAGGCACCAAAAGGGAAAAAACGCACAGCAGCAGAGAAATCGGAATCAAATCTCTTGATATCGCACGCCAAATATTTAGGTTCATTCGTCGGAGACTTTCTTTTACGCGCACTGTCTCCTCAGGACCTAACATGTTCTTTTTTTTATTAGAAATGCGCTCTTTTTTTATAGTTTCTTTATTCATTTTTTACCCCGCTAATTCCTATCAGGAATCATTACTTAGGAATATGACCTTTTATCAATGAGTGACAAAATTTACCTTTATTCTCACATCATATTATAAATAAAAATACGATGAAAATAAAGGATATTATTTTTTCATTTAATAATTCGGAATGATATTTTGCGGACGTAATTTTGATTATGAATGAGACCTTGGACAGTATTATGATTGACAAATTAATGTAAATTGATATATATTAGCAGTTAATTAAATATAGAAAAGGCAATGACGAAGAGGAGTACGCATTAATCGCTTAAAAGAGAGGATTTCCCGTGGGCTGAAAAGAAATCTTAAGACAGAGATGCCGAAGGTAGCTTCCGAGCCGAAGACCTGAACGAAATAAGCGATTTTGAGTAGGGCCTTCCGTTTCATCCGCGTTACAGGATGAGATTTTGTGAAATGATTTCATGAAATCGCTGAGGCAGCCGAGGCTGTGAACAAAGGTGGTACCGCGATTATTCGCCCTTTGCTATGGTTTATAACCGTAGTAAAGGGCGTTTTTGTTGTTTGGAGTGTGTGAATTTTCATCAGAAAAGGAGATTATTTATGAAAAAAGAACTTGCGAAAACCTATGACCCCAAGGGCATAGAAGACAGACTTTATTCAAAATGGGTTGAAAAGAAATATTTTCATGCGGAGGTTGATCATTCCAAGACTCCGTTTACAATAGTAATTCCGCCCCCAAATATTACCGGACAGCTCCATATGGGTCATGCACTTGACAATACCATGCAGGACATTCTTATAAGATATAAACGTATGCAGGGATATAACGCACTCTGGCAGCCCGGAACCGACCACGCATCAATTGCTACCGAAGTTAAGATTATAGAGACATTGAAAAAGGAAGGCATTGATAAGGAATCTCTCGGAAGGGAAAAGTTTCTTGAAAGAGCTTGGGAATGGAAGAAAGAGTATGGCGGAAGAATTATCAATCAGCTGAAAAAGCTGGGTTCTTCCTGCGACTGGGACAGAGAACGTTTTACAATGGATGAGGGCTGTAATAAGGCTGTTACCGAAGTGTTCTGCAAGATGCATGAAAAAGGATGGATTTACAAGGGCTCAAGAATTATTAACTGGTGTCCTGTTTGTAATACCTCCATCTCCGATGCGGAAGTAGAATATGAGGAACAGGCAGGTCATTTCTGGCATATAAAATATCCTCTTGTTGATGAGAACGGCAAGCCTTCTGAGACGGAATTTTTAACTTTTGCAACAACAAGACCCGAAACCATGCTTGGTGATACCGCCGTAGCGGTTAATCCGAAGGATGACAGATATACATATCTTCACGGAAGACAGGTATGGCTTCCTATAGTTAACAAAGCGATACCTGTTGTTGAAGACGAATATGTTGATATGGAATTCGGAACAGGTGTTGTAAAGATTACTCCCGCTCATGATCCTAACGACTTTGAAGTTGGAAAACGCCATAATCTCCCTGAAATTAATATCATGAATGATAATGCAACCATTAACAAAAACGGTGGCAAATACGAGGGAATGGACAGATATGAGGCAAGAAAAGCAATTGTAGAAGAACTTAAAAATCTTGGACTTCTTGTTAAAATTGAAGACTATTCTCATAATGTCGGAACTCATGACAGATGTAAAACTACCATAGAGCCTCTCATTAAGAAACAGTGGTTTGTAAAGATGGATGAACTTATCAAACCGGCTGTTGAGGCTGTTAAGAATGGGGATATTGAACTTATTCCCAAACGAATGGAAAAGACATATTTTAACTGGACCGACAATATACGTGACTGGTGTATCTCGAGACAACTTTGGTGGGGACACAGAATTCCCGCATATTATTGTCAGGATTGCGGAGAAACGGTTGTTGCCAAAGAGGCCCCTTCGGTATGTCCAAAATGTGGAAAAAATCATTTTGAACAGGATCCGGACACTCTTGATACGTGGTTTTCATCGGCATTGTGGCCTTTTTCAACATTGGGATGGCCCGAACAGACCGAAGATCTTAAATATTTCTATCCGACGGATGTGTTGGTGACCGGATATGATATCATTTTCTTCTGGGTTATCAGAATGATATTCTCGGGCTTTGAGCAGATGGGTGAGAAACCTTTCAAGACGGTATTGTTCCACGGACTTGTAAGAGACGATCAGGGCAGAAAGATGAGCAAGTCTCTCGGTAACGGAATAGATCCGCTCGAAATAATAGATCAGTACGGTGCAGATGCGTTAAGACTCACACTTATTACCGGTAATGCTCCGGGTAATGATATGAGATTCTATATGTCCAGAGTGGAAGCTAACCGTAATTTTGCCAACAAGATTTGGAATGCATCAAGATTTATTATGATGAATATGCCGGAAAACGGACTTAAGATTAATAATCCGAAGCTCGAACCGGTAGATAAATGGATTATTTCAAAATTGAATACTCTTGTTAAAGATGTTACGGAAAATATGGATTCCTTTGAACTTGGTATTGCCGTACAGAAAGTATATGACTTTATTTGGTCCGAACTCTGTGACTGGTATATAGAGATGGTTAAGCCTCGTCTGTACAATACGGATAACCAGGACAGCAAAGATGCGGCTCTCTGGACACTTAAGAACGTTCTTATAGATGCGCTTAAGCTTCTTCATCCGTATATGCCTTTTGTTACTGAAGAAATCTTCTGTACATTACAGGATGAGGAAGAATCCATTATGATATCAAAATGGCCGGAGTATTCGGAAGAACGCAGTTTTGCCAAGGAAGAACAGGATATAGAGATTTTAAAAGAGGCTGTCAGAGGCATAAGAAATGTCAGAGCCGAGATGAATGTTGCTCCGTCCAAGAAAGCTCAGGTATTTGTGGTAACAACGAACGATACCGTTGCAAACGCTTTTACGGAAGGAAAAGTATTTTTCACCCCGCTTGCATATGCATCGGAAGTTAATATTCAGAAGGATAAGACCGGAATTGCAGATGATGCGGTATCCGTAGTTATTCCCAATGCCAATATTTATATTCCTTTTGCCGAGCTTGTTGATATTACTCAGGAAATCGATCGACTCAAAAAAGAAGAAGCAAGACTTGAAGGCGAACTTAAGAGAGTTAACGGTATGCTTGCCAACGAGAAATTTATATCAAAGGCACCTCAGTCTAAAATAGATGAGGAAAAGGCAAAACTTGAGAAATATACACAGATGATGGCTCAGGTTAAGGAAAGACTGAATTCGCTTGAAAAATGAAATATGAAGATTGTGAAAAATATATTTTAAATATTCCGAGATTTACGGCCAAGAACGATCTGAAGGCGGTGAAGAGAGCTCTGGAAGTACTTATGGATCTGTCTTCACTCCCGAAGATTATTCACGTTGCGGGAACAAACGGGAAAGGGTCGGTTTGCGCATTTATTAAAAGTGCCATTATACAAAGCGGACTCAGAGTCGGAACATTTACGTCACCGCATCTTGTTCGTATGACGGAAAGAATTTCTGTTAATGACCGTGATGTTGATGAAAATGAATTTGTTGAAGCTTTTGAATGTGTCAGAGATATTCCGGAAGAAGTAATTAAACCTACTTTTTTTGAGTTTTTGTTTCTTATGGCGATGGTTATATTCTCCAAAGCGGATCTTGACTATATTATCCTGGAAACAGGTCTGGGCGGAAGACTCGATGCAACAAATTGCCTTGATAATACAGAGGTTTGTGTTATTACACAGATAGGTAAAGATCATGTGCGGTATCTTGGAGATACATATGCCGAGATTGCGTCTGAGAAGGCCGGAATTATTAAAAAGAATTCGAAAGTTGTTTTCTTTGATAAAAGAGAAGAATCGACAAGGGTAATAGAACAGAGATGTAAAGACCTTCAGACTCAATACAGAATTGTCCGAAAAGCAGACATATTTGATGAAGAGACCTGCTTTGCGGATGAGAATAGCGGGAAGCCGGGGCTTGCTTTTAAGATACGATATGACGGGAACGAAACGCAGCAGCTTGTTGTTGCTTCGGTAGCTGAATATCAGACGGAAAATGCTTTGCTTGCATTTAATGCGCTGGATATGTTGGATGATAAACGAATAACACGCGAAAATATTCTTGATGGTATCAGATCAATGTATTGGCCGGGAAGAATGGAAGAACTGTGCAAAAATGTTTATCTTGACGGAGCTCATAATGAGGATGGAATCGATGCAATGATTGAATGTGCTCTGAAGATGAAGAAGCCGATGACACTTTTGTTTGCTGTGGTTAACGATAAAGATTACAACAGCATGATAGACAAGATTGTCGATTGCGGTTGTTTCGACAGAATAGTGATTACGAAAGCCGGAGAGGATCGAGCTACGGATGTGAAACTTATTGCGGGATTGTTTGAAAGCCGACTTGAAAAATACGGAGTTTTGTCGGATAAGGTTACGGTTAACGCCAAGGATGATGTTACGGATGCATTTGAGCAGTGCAGAAAAGATACGGATAACCGGATATTGATGGTGTCCGGTTCATTGTATCTTGTTGGAGAAATTAAAAAATATTTTGGAGCCGAACCATATTGAAGTGTGCTTAGGTGACATTTTTTCATTTTCATTGATTTTTTTGATATATATTAGTAATATATATACTGATGATTTTTGTAATGATTTACTTTCGATATAAAAAAAACGCTTTGAATGCGTGATTTTTTGGAAAGGATACAGAGTTTATTATGATTAATTTTGAGGAGGAATTGAAAAAATTCCATCCCAGCCTTGAAATAGAAGATTCCGAATCGGATATATATAACAGAGATTTGACTGATATGGCAGATTTGTTTATTCAGCTTGTTAAAGAAGATTATGACGAAGAGGAAATCAGGGAGTAGGAGTTGTGATTCTTGGAGTGCTATAATTGTGGAGCGCGTCTTTCCGAGAATGATTTTTGTAATGCCTGCGGAGTTGATGTAGGCAAATACAAAAAAATCGTATATGCGTCCAACAGAGCATATAATGAAGGCTTGGAACGTGCCAATGTCAGAGATTTGTCGGGAGCGATAAGCTGCCTGAAAAATTGTTTAAAATTAAATAAAAACCATATTGAAGCAAGGAACCTTCTGGGACTTATTTATTTTGAAACCGGAGAAGCGGTAGCAGGACTGTCGGAATGGGTAATAAGCCGAACCATCAGGGAAGAAAAGAACATTGCCAATGATTTTATAGATCGTGTTCAGTCTAACCAAGGTCGACTTGAAAGTATTACTACCACAATAAGAAAATATAACAAGGCTTTGGAATTGTGTCAGCAAGACAGCCTTGACCTGGCAGTGATTCAGTTGAAAAAAGTCCTCAGTATGAATCCGAAGTATCTTCAGGCGCATAAGCTTCTTGCACTTATCTATATAGAAAAGGCAGAATATGAAAAAGCCAGACGCGAACTGGAGAGAACTCTTGATATAGACAGAGGCAATACTGATGCTCTTTTGTATTTTAAGGAAGTAGATTCAATACTGGATCCGTCCGAGGACCGACGGAACAAGGGAATATTTAACAGCTCAAAAGATAATTCGGGTACTAAGACATATAAAGCCGGTAATGAGGTTATTATTCAACCGATTAATGATAGAGAACCAAGAGGAATTACCGCTTTTATACAGATTGGTTTGGGATTTTTGATCGGATTGTGCGTTGTGTATTTCCTGATAGTTCCCGCCAAGGTTAATGATGCTAAGGAAAACATGAATGCCGATATCGCCGCATATGGAGAGACGATAGATAAGAAAAATGCCGAAATAACAGAGTATGAGAGTCGTGTATCGGAACTTGAGAATGATAACATTTCTCTTCGTGACGCGGTTGAACTCTATGAGGGAGCGGACGGCGCCATCGATGCCAATAATTATCTGCTCACGGCAGCTTATAATTATATGACGGATGCGGGATACTCGGAAGTGGAATCGGCACTTGATCTCATAGGAAATGATTATCTTGAGATGGCTTCCTATGAATATAATGAGGTGTATGGATATCTTCTTACACAGATAGGCCCGTCAGTGGCCGGAACGTATTACGAAGAAGGTATTGCATATTTTAACCAAATGGATTACGCTTCTGCTATAAGAAGTCTTTCCAAGGCATATATGTATAATCCGGCTAATGATGATGCTCTTTATTATCTGGCCCTTTCATATTATGAGAGTGGTGATGTAAATACCGCCACGGAAAAATTTAACGAATTAATTGCTGCATTCCCTACAAGTGCGGTAAGTGATAAAGCAAGAGCAAAAATTGATGAGATAAACAGCAATCAGCTGTAAAAAGGAGGATTATCAATGGCACAGCATTATAACACAAGGATTAAGAAAAAGAAAAAAGAGGGCGGCGGAGGAATAGCCGGCGCAATTGTATCAATTGTATTTGCATGTATTTTGATAGCCGGCGGATATTATCTTTATACTCTTTTCAGAGGAGAAGAGATTAATACTGTTACAATTTCAGGTGAATGGAAGTTGCCCGGAAATCCTTCTTTAATGCTTACAATATATGCTGACGGTACGGCTCATTCATATGAGAAATTTACAACCGGATCCGTAAGAAATAATAAGGATTATACATATACCCTTGAGGAAAATGAAAACGGTATGATGGTTCTTACATTAACCGATGTTAAGACCGGTGAAGTTGAAACAATGAAGATTACGAAAGTAAGTCAGGCTCAGATGTCTGTTATCAGAAAAGAATCCAGCTTCGAATCCTTTACGAAAGTTAATATCCTATAGAAATCCGTAGTTAAAGATAGGGGGTTGGATATGGCTGAAAAGACACTGTATGAAAATGCAAAGGTGCTTTTGGTAGATGACAACCAAATTAATCTTTATGTTCTGAATATTTTATTGGAGCAGTTCGGGATAGCATCTGATTGTGTTCCGAGCGGTGCGGTGTGTGTAAAAAAAGCCCTAAAGAAAAATTATGATTTGATTTTTATGGATCATATGATGCCTGATATGGATGGTATCGAGACTTTGAAGATTCTTAAGCAGAATCCTGATTTTAACACACCGGTAGTTGTCTTAACGGCTAATTACGGTGAGAATCTTGAAGCCGAGTACAAAGCGGCCGGATTTGCCGAATATTTAATGAAACCTGCGAATGCCGATAGTGTAGCAAGTATCTTGGAAAGATATCTTGGAAAAGGTGAGCAGACTGTAATTAAGATTGACAAACATGGTGACAAGGATGAGAAAAATGTCAGAGACAGGCTTGTTGAGGCCGGATTCTCCATGATTGACGAACTCATCGACAATGGTATTACAGCTGAAGAGTTTGTAGAAATGCTTGATATTTTCAAGTCGGAATCTCAGGAAAAACTTAAGAACTGTATCACATTTTACGAGAAGCTTGATTTAAAGAATTATTCAATTATTGTCCATGGCCTTAAGAATGATGCGGCACTTATTTATGACGAGGCATTATCCGAGAAAGCCAGGAAACATGAGATTGAGAGTAAGGCCGGCAACGAAAGATTTGTTCGGAACGAATGGCCGCAACTTCGCAACATGTGGGAAGATACATTGAATAGAATAGAGTCGTTTTTTAAATATATGTCATGATTATTTCGCAGATAAGGACTGCGGCACAGCTTCCGATTGCAACAGGAAGAAGACCCA
Source organism: Lachnospiraceae bacterium (assembly GCA_045639745.1). Taxonomy (GTDB): domain Bacteria; phylum Bacillota; class Clostridia; order Lachnospirales; family Lachnospiraceae; genus NK4A136. Next base: position 33,341 of record JAZUDQ010000023.1, read on the forward strand.
GCCCGGTAAATGCAAGTATGAGTGCGATTGCAAATCCTATTATGCCACTGACTGTTGAGCCGGTGGCATTTATTATTGCGGGAAATGTCATGACCGCAAGAGTTACGTACGGAACGTAATATAAAAATGAACGGATGGTTTTATTCTTAATTTCTTTTCGAATAAGTGTAAGCGGAAGCATTCTTATAAGATAAGTTACAGTTGCCATAATCAGGATATAAATAAGTGTTCTTGTCATGTGTTAACCTCGCTTTTGGTTTCTTCGGGCAATTCAATCGGGAAGAAAATTGCAAATATTAATGATATTACAACTGTTAGAATAATTATTCTGGTTCCTGATGAAATTTCTTTAATAAACGGAAGTATTGTACATCCGTAGCTTACAATCATTGATATAATAACGGCGGCCGCTACCGGCTTTTCTTTTTTTGCCGGAGGAATAATGATGGCAATAAACATTCCGTAAAGTGCAAGACTTAGAGCATTTACAACAATTTCCGGCAAAATATTTCCGAAAATCACACCGAGTAATGTCCCCAAAGCCCATCCGGGAACGGCGACGCTCATTGCACCATAGGTATAGAATGGATTGAGCTTACCGGATATTGCGGATGATATTCCGAATATTTCGTCGGTAATACCTCCGGCCATGATGAATCGGTGAAAAAAGGATGACCCGGGGTCAATTTTCTGGCTGAGAGAACAACTCATCAACATATATCTCAGATTTATTATTAATTGTGAAAATGCCAGTTCTGTGTAAGAACCCGTGGTGGCGATTATTGATATTGCGGCAAATTCTCCGGCTGATGTACTGTTAAGCAGACTCATTAATGTCGCATAAAATGCTGATAATCCTGCGCTTTTTGCTTGTATACCGAGAGAAAATGAAACCGCCAGATAGCCGAGCGCAATCGGAATACCGTCAATTATACCAAGCTTGTAACAAGTTTTATTCTTCATAGTTATTCCGGAATATCCTTTCAGGGTCATAATAATGGTCTGAATGCACAAACAATGGTTATTTTATCATTAAAAAATGGTAAATAAAAGAAAAGAAGAAAAAAATATTGTGTGATAAAATGGATGATGTTTGAATTGGGACAAGGAGGAAAAAACAAATGAACGCAGCACAGATTGTTGCTTTAACTATTTTTTTGGTTATGTTTGTATTTATAGTTACTGAAAAGATTGAGAGACAATATGTTTCACTGGGATGCGGCCTTCTTGTGATTATATTTGTTTTCGGTATCTGCATGAGAGATGCGGAGGCTGTTTGGAATACTCTGGCATTGAAGGATTTCGGCAAAGTTTCTTTTTGGTATCTTGCCGGAGAAAGCGAGGGCTCTTCATCCGGAATTAACTGGGCTACAATACTGTTTATTGCCGGAATGATGGTTATGGTTGAGGGTATGGCAAAGGCCGGCTTCTTCAGATGGCTTTGCCTTTGTATTGCCAAGGCTGTTAAATATAAACCCAAAGCGGTTTTTGTTACATTTATGTTGATGAGCTTTTTTCTTGCAATGTTTATCGACAGTATTACGGTTATCCTGTTCCTTGCGGCAGTTACGATAGAACTGGCCAAACTTCTGAATTTTGATCCCGTTGCGGTAATATTGTCGGAGATTTTTTGTGCCAATCTTGGCGGAAGTGCCACAATGTGCGGTGATCCACCGAATATTATCATCGGAACGAGTCTTGGATATTCGTTCGGTGAATTTGTCTGCAATACCGGGCTTATAGCTCTGATTTCACTTTTGTTTATTGTTATATACTTTTATCTGATATTTAATAAAAAACTGATAATTAAGAGTAATGAGAATGATAAGCCGACTTCGTATCCCAAGCCTAAGGAGGCAATTAAGGATAAAAAGGCTTTTGTTATCAGCTCGATTATTTTTTTGTGCGCAATAGGTCTGCTCGTTACACATTCAATGACCGGGCTTACCGTTGCTACAATCGGCACTTTTGTTGCTGTGGCTACTCTGATAACAAACGGTAAAGAAAGCCTTGAAATTTTGAAAAAGGTAGATTATAAAACACTCCTGTTTTTTGTCGGTTTGTTCGTAGTTGTAGGCGGTTTGGAAGAAACCGGTATTTTGAAAATAATAGCTAATTTTATTGCAAATGTCAGCGGTGGAAACATATATGTAATGATTGCAATTGTATTGTGGATATCGGCATTTGCAAGTGCTTTCATAGATAATATACCGTTCGCGGCAACAATGATACCGGTTATTCAGGAACTCAGCGTATTGTCGGGAGTGCCGCTTGATACACTTGCATGGACATTGGCAATGGGAACGGACATAGGCGGAAGTGCAACACCGATCGGTGCATCTGCCAATGTTGTAGGTGTTGCCGTTATTCAGAAGAACGGTCACAGACTCGGTTGGGGGAAGTACTGTAAGTATTTGGCGCCCGCTACGGTAATTGTAATGTTGATATGTATGGTGAGTATTTATATCAGATATTGTTGATGTTATGTAAAAAGCATTTCCGCGTGAATATTTTTTATGGATAATACGAACTATGTGTGGTAAAATATGTTTGGTATTGTTTTTTATAAAAGGTGGATAGGAGATGCTTATGAGACAGGAATACAGTAAAGCAGAGATTAACACTCTTTTGGATGCGCTTAGTTTGGGTGAGATTGACGATACCGGTCTTAAATCATCACAGATTAATGCGTCTATGAAACAAAAAGATGTTGATATGTTGATAGTTCTTATTCAGGAGCTTCAGAGATATCATGAAATAGGTACCCCTGAGGAATGCATGGAATATAAGAAGAAAGCACAGGGTTGTTAATTCCTGTAAATAAAAGAACTTAGCCGGTATCATTGATACCGGCTTTTTATTATTAACGAGTGGTTATCGGATAATAATAAAACGGGAGATAAATATGTCGGAAAGTACAAAGAAGAGTATATTGTTGCAGGGCAGTATTCTTGCGGTGGCAGGTATTATCACCAAGATAATAGGATTTATCTACAGAATACCGATGGCAAATATTATTGGTAATTCCGGCAACGGTATTTATTCCGTTGCATTTGGAATATATAATGTAGCGCTTACGCTTTCGTCATACAGCATGCCTCTTGCCGTATCCAAGCTTATGACCGAACGAATAGTAAAAGGAAATATCGGAGATGCCAGAAAAACTTTTAAACTGGCTCTTATTTTTGCAAGCTGCACCGGATTGATAGCTTTCCTGGTGCTTTTCTTCGGGGCTGATTTTATTGCATATCTTTATAAAACGGAAGGGCTTGCAAGACCGCTAAGGATTCTCGCTCCCACAACATTGGTAGTTGCAATTCTCGGAACTTGCAGAGGATATTATCAGGGACAGCGTAATATGGTGCCTACCGCAATAAGTCAGGTGATAGAGCAGATCGTTAATGCGTTCGTAAGTGTGTTTGCATCATATGAATTTGTTAAGGCCTGCAATAACCCTGAGGATATTTCTTCCTACGGAGCTATGGGAGGAACAACCGGTACATTGATGGGAGCGATATTTGCCCTCGCTCTTTTCGGTGCACTTTTTATCGCAGGCAGATTTAATAATACTCTTCTGTCTTCAAGGGAGAATGCGGATAAATCGGAAGAAACAAATGTCTTTATTTTCAAGTGTATTATATTAACGGTTATACCGGTTGTTATCAGTCAGTCCATATATCAATTCGGCAGCACGTTTGATGATTTTATTTACGGTAATGTAATGAATTTCAGACATGTTGACCCTATAAAAGCAACGTCCATGCAGGGTGTGTTTAATACGCAGTATAATCAGATGATTAATCTTCCGGTTGCAATAGCAACTGCCATGGCCAGTGCGACGCTTCCCAGTGTTGTTGCTTCGTATACGATTGGTGACATGGACAGAGTAAGAGAAAAGACAGATATGGTTCTTAAAACCAATATGATAATTGCTATTCCATCGGCTGTAGGGTTGGCAGTGCTTGCTGAACCGATCATGACTGTTCTGTTTCCGGCACTTAACGAATATAAGCGTTTGGCGGTTATGCTCATCAGGACGGGATCGAGTGCGGTTATTTTCTATGCGCTTTCTACCCTTACAACATCTATGCTTCAGGGCTGCAATCATATGAATATACCTGTGATTCATTCGGGCATTTCACTGGCCGTTCATGCTGCGTTGGTGTTTATTCTGCTCAGATTTACCGATATGGGCGTATATGCGCGGGTTGTCGGTAATATTTCATTTCCGCTTCTTGTAATGATTCTGAATATCAGAAGTGTACGACGCTTTTTGAATT
>JAZUDQ010000024.1:0-7975 GCA_045639745.1 Lachnospiraceae bacterium
AAAGTACAAGAAAACCCACTGCCTTTAGGCGGTGGGTGCTCTTGTACGAGGTGCGGGGATTCAAGCCCCGTACCTCGTAAGGCACGAAGTGCCGCTTTTTTATGAGCAAGTAGCGAAGCGGATTGCGAATATCATTGACAATATTAAAATTCTGCCGTGTATAGTTGCTCGGAAAGAGGTGAATATGAAAAAAACATATCGAATTGAAGTGGATTGTGCCAATTGTGCCAACAAAATGGAGCGGGCCGTATTAAAGACACCGGGGGTAAGAAATGCCGCGGTAAGTTTTATGGCACTTACTCTGACTATAGAATATGAAGAAGGCGCCGATGAAAAGACCGTTCTGAAAAATGTCAAAAAGAATTGTAAAAGAATAGAGGATGACATAGAAATCTATGAATAAAAAACAAAAAAAGAATTTAATTAAAATATGCATTTCGATTATTCTTCTTATTCCGTCGGAGATATTTAAAAGTAAAATGCCGGTTGTTCTTTCGACGGCGAGCTTTTTGATAATATATATTATTATTGGATATGATGTTTTGAAAAAAGCGCTTAAGGGGATATTCAGGAGGCAGATTTTTGATGAGAATTTTCTTATGTCACTGGCTACAATAGGTGCTCTTGCGCTTGGAAATTATTCCGAAGCCGTGGCTGTTATGCTTTTGTATAAAATAGGTGAAGTTTTTGAAAGTATGGCTGTAGGAAAGAGCAGGAAGAGCATTACAAAACTGATGGATATCAGGCCGGATTATGCAAATGCGGTAATTGACGGTGAGATTAAAAGAGTGTCACCGGATGAAGTCCTGCCGGGAACTCTTATTGTGGTGAGACCGGGTGAAAAAATACCTATAGACGGATTTATAGTAGAAGGTGAAGCAACATTGGATACCTCATCGCTGACCGGTGAAAGTGTTCCGGTTGATGTGAAGCCGGGGGAGCAAGTGACGAGTGCTTCGATTAATCTCAACGGCGTGCTTAAGATTCAAACTTCAAAATCATTTGAGGAATCAACCGTATCAAAAATTTTGGAAATGGTTGAGAGTGCTTCTTCAAGGAAGTCAAAAACCGAAGGATTTATCGGAAGATTTGCAGCCGTTTATACACCGATTGTATGCATATGCGCGATACTTCTTGCGGGAGCTGTGCCGATTGTCAGATATATTATCGGCATGGAACCTGATGTGGGAGTATATGTATACCGTGCACTTACATTTCTTGTAATAAGCTGTCCGTGTGCATTGGTTATAAGTATACCTCTTACTTTTTTTGCCGGAATAGGGGGCGCCGGACGGGAAGGGATACTTGTTAAAGGCTCGGAATATCTTGAACTTCTTTCAAAGGTTAATATTTTGGCAATGGATAAAACCGGAACATTGACGGAAGGGGCTTTCGCTGTTTCCGAAGTGGTTACATCAAATGGAAATACCGAGGAAACTGTCTTGAAAATGGCAGCGTTGGCAGAATATTATTCGAATCATCCTATTGCCGTAGGAATCAAAAAGGCATATGAAGTTCGTTTCGGTTGTCTGACCGAAGACGAGTGTACAAATGATATTGTTGAGAAAATCGGATATGGTATAATTGCAAAACGGAATAACGATAATATACTTGTCGGCAGTAAAAGACTTCTTGAAGAAAATAATATTGCAGTTGACGAAATAAATGATGAAGCGTCCGGAACAAAAGTATATGTGGCCTATAACAATGAATATGTCGGATGTATTAAAATTAATGATAGAATAAAAAAAGGAGCATTGGATATTGCCGGCAAATTGAGTAAAAACGGAGTGGAAAGGGTAATTATGCTCACAGGTGACAATGAATTAAATGCGGGATATGTTGCGGCTGAGACAGGTATAAAGGAGGTATATTCCAATCTTCTTCCGGGGGACAAACTTGGTATAATCGAAAAAATACTTGATGACAATAGGAATAAATCGATAGTCGGATTCATAGGAGACGGTATTAATGATGCACCGGTTCTTGCGGGGGCCGACATAGGAATTGCAATGGGTGGTTTGGGAAGTGATGCGGCTATAGAAGCTGCTGATGTATGCCTGATGGATGATGACCCTGAAAAAATAATAAAGGCTTTTTTCATATCACGTAAATGTATTAGAATAGTATACGAAAATATATTCTTTACCCTGGGAATAAAATTGATTTGTCTTATACTGGGTGCATGCGGTATTGCCGGAATGTGGTCGGCGGTCTTTGCGGATGTGGGCGTCATGGTTATTGCGGTTTTTAATGCAATACGCGCACTTAAGATGCCGGGAATACAGTGATGTTCATGATTAAAGAAAGAGCACGGTTGTGAGATAAGAAAGGAAGAATATAGTGGAAGGTACGGAATTATATGATTTGGCGGAATTGTTTAAGGTTTTTGGAGATTCAACAAGATTAAGGATTTTGTTTGCATTGTTTGAAGAAGAAATCTGTGTGTGCGATCTTGCGGAAAAATTGGAAATGACTCAGTCAAATGTATCACATCAGCTTAAAGTATTAAAAACAAGCAAGCTGATTAAAGCGCGCAGAGACGGCAAACAGATATATTATTCCTTGGCAGACAACCATGTAAGAACGATTATAGACCAAGGCAGAGAACATGTGGGTGAATAACGATGGGGGATAAAGTAATGAAATATGATAATAATCTGATAGCATCCAAACTTCGCAGATGGGATAAATATATTGCTGACTATACTTTGCCGAACTGGGACGATATACCCAATTTCGGTCTTTACATGGAACAGGTAATTATTCTTCTGAACCAGTATGTTGATTATTTGCCGCCGGAACTTAAGGATGAACAGGTAGTCACTCCTTCGGCCATCAATAATTACGTCAGAACAAAAATCATGCCGGAACCGATTAAGAAAAAATATTATCGAATTCACATTGCGTATTTGATAATTATATGCACTATGAAGCAGACCCTAAGCATTGCGCTGCTCCAAAAACTTATGCCTGTCGGTATTGATGAGGAAGAAGTTCGTAATGTATATGAAGGGTATGTGGTCCGTCATAAAAAGACTACGATGTATTTTGCAAATCAGGTGCGTATAGCTGCGGGACCTATTCTGGGGAATGAGGAAAATGAGGAATTATCTACCGAGGAAACCATAGATATTATTTTTTCGGCAGCGATTACAGGCGGCTTTGCCAAACTCCTGGCTGAAAAACTGCTTCTTCTCGAGGGGCGTGACAACGAAGATTGCAATAAAGAAGAAACCGATAATAACGGCCCGGATGAGACAGCATCCGATATCGAGTAACCTATAATAATTAAGCGTCAAAAAGGTAAAGATGTAAATGAATAATAATATCCTTGAATATTTAAGGTGGAGAGGGGATGTCCCTATTGATGTTTCGAAATTTAATGAGGTTGACGGGATTATTATAGCAAGAGTCGCATATTTACCGTTGGAATTATATTTCGAAGAAAAGAGTAATGATTTTGCCACTGTCGGTGTTGTTGCCGACGCACTCATAAACAGTAAAAATATAAAAGATACCGTCTTGGAAAAAGAGGATATTGAGCTTCTTTATCTTCTTCGGAACTGCAGTCGTTTCAGTGAAATGTTAATTGGCAATTATCTGAAGGTCAGTGACAATGTCAGAGACATTCAGTTTGCAGCCTGCACCGTTAGGTTGAAAAAAGGTTCTACGGTAATTGCATTCAGAGGGACGGACAGTACCCTTGTGGGGTGGAAAGAAAATTTTAAACTTGGTATTTTTTATCCGCTTGATTCACACAAGCTTGCCTTTGATTATTTTGACAAGTATTCGGACCGACATGGCGGGAAATATATACTGCTCGGGCATTCAAAGGGTGGTAATCTCGCCGTATATACAGCAATGGAGGCATCGGATAAAAAAAATAAACTGATTGATAAAGTAATTAATTACGACGGACCGGGATTTGACGATGAGATTCTGCGATCGGAGAGGTATCTTGCTATATGCAACAAGATTAATACATTTGTTCCGCAGAATTCGCTTGTCGGTATAATTATGGGACATAAAGAACCGTTTTGTGTGGTAAGAACCAAAAAGGGGTCCATGGTAGAACAACATGATATATATTCTTGGGATGTATTTTGTGTGAATTTTATATATGAAGAAAACAGAACCGCGCGCAGTATTTTTGTTGAATCGACAATAAGAGAGTGGCTTTCGCAGATGACCGTGCCGGATTTGGAACTTCTTGTGGAGTCGGTTGTGGAAGTAATGAATGACTTGGATTGTAAAACGGTAAATGATTTTAGCAAGCATCTTATTAATAATACCAAGACACTTACGCAATCTTTGAGAAGACTTGATGAAAAACAACGAAAGATAATCGGTTACGGAATAGGCCTGTTTATAAAAAGTGTTTTAACGGCCACCAAGCAGCTGCCTGACCGAGACGGTACAATATAAAAAATGAAAAAAATGTACGGATTGTTTATTAATATGATTAAAAGAATTGCGGCGGATTTGAAGAAAATCAAAATTTGCATTCTTTTTATAATTTTATATCTGTTAGTTGCAAAATTTCTGTTTAAAGCTGTTTGTCCGATGGTATTGATAACAGGACTTCCGTGTCCGGGGTGCGGTATGACAAGAGCCGGAATGTCAATGCTTCGATTTGATTTTAAACAGGCATTTTATTATAATCCCTGTTGCTTTATGTGGGCTGCGTATTTTATGTATATGTTTATTCAGCGGTATGTGTTGGGAAATAAGATTAAGTATCGCGATGCCCTGGGCATTATTGTCGGTTTGGTCACATTGGGTGTTTATGTATATAGAATGGCCACATGTTTCCCTTCTGAGGCACCGCTTACATTTACGTATGACAATATGTTGCAGCATATTTTTAGCGACTACAATAATCTGATTGAGAAGTTTTTTAATCTTTGAATTATTTTGTCCAACGGCCGCTGGCTCCGCATGGCAGAATCTGACCATTGGAAACCGGGAGACCTATTTCCGAACTTTCAACATGACCGCCGTGTTTTTCTTTTACGGTGATATTCAGCATATAAGTGAGTACGGCGGGCTGCAGTCCCGTGGTATATGAATTAATCAGGAAAAACAGCGGATTGTCCGAAAGAAGCTGTTCACAAAGATTTATAAAGGGAAAAACCGATTCTTCAATCTTCCATATTTCACCTTTGGGTCCGCGTCCGTACGACGGAGGGTCCATAATTATTGCATCATATTTGTTGCCTCTTCTGATTTCTCTTTCAACAAATTTTACACAATCGTCAACTATCCATCGTATTCTGTCCCCGGGAATTCCTGAGGCGGCAGCGTTTTCCTTGGCCCATCCGACCATTCCTTTCGCTGCGTCTACATGAGTTACAAAGGCTCCTGCGGCAGCGGAAGCAATTGTGGCTCCGCCGGTATATGCAAACAGGTTGAGAACTTTTATATCACGCCCACCTTTTTTTGCATTCGAGATAATAGAAGAAAACCAATCCCAGTTGGCTGCCTGTTCGGGGAAAAGTCCGGTATGCTTAAAAGAAAAGGGCTTTAAGTTAAATGTTAGTTCTCCGAAATCAACGTTTTGCGGTAATCTGTATTTGATAGACCATTCCTCCGGAAGATTAAAAAATTGCCATTCTCCGCCTCCTTTTACAGAACGGTGATAGTGGCCGTTTTTGTTTTTCCAAGCTTTATTTGCATGAGGCGTGTCCCATATTACCTGAGGATCCGGTCTTACCAGAATATATTCACCCCAACGTTCACATTTTTCGCCGTTTGATGTATCAAGAACTTCGTAGTCTTTCCAGTTGTCTGCAGTCCACATAATTTATTTCTCCCAAATGTCAAAGATATATACTGATATAATAATTTGACAGAGATAAAAGTGCAACACACAAGATAAGAATAAACCGGGGTTGTAATAATTTGAAAAGCATATTGAATGAGTCAAAGAAAGGATAATTATTTTCGGTTTCTTCTATAAATATGTACATATCCAAATAAATTCACATGTGAAATAATGCATATGGGTAAAATATAACATCGGAAAAATTAATAAGCTTTATAAAATACAATATTTAGTATCTGTAATGTACAAAAGATACAATTAGTCAAAGCATACAAAAAAGCATTAATAAAATTATTAAAAAAATAGAAAATAGTACTTGCATTATTTTGCCTATAAATGTATACTATCAATTGCTGTGGCATGATAGCTATGAAGCGTGAGGTTGCTGTTATTGCGAAAGCGGTAACAGGTTTTCCGTGGAGCGAATGTCAGATAATATGACGACAAGTCACTGTACAAAGCTTAAAACAGTCTGCTTAAGGCAGAAACGACGTGTGATGTTATGATGTTTTTACATCAGGACACACCCGGGAAAGTGGTACAGTCACCAGCTTGTCGTACTTGTAAAAATAAGTGCGAAAAGGAGGCGACTTTTTTTATGGCAAGTCAAACAATGAGAGTCACATTAAAAGCCTATGATCATCAGTTAGTTGATGCATCAGCAAAGAAAATCATCGAAACAGTTAAGAAGAATGGTGGAGAAACAAGCGGACCTGTTCCTCTTCCTACTAAAAAGGAAGTTGTAACAATCCTCAGAGCTGTTCACAAGTACAAAGATTCAAGAGAACAGTTTGAACAGAGAACACACAAAAGACTGATCGATATCATCAATCCCTCAGCTAAGATTGTTGAGTCTTTGCAGAAGATGGACATCCCCGCAGGTGTCTATGTAGATATCAAAATGAAATAATTTAACCTCTACTAACTTTATGTATGAAGAAGATGGTTCGTCACAGCAAACATCATCGGATTTATACCGCTTTAGTAGAAAGAAGGAGGAAAAATGAAGAAAGCGATTTTAGCAACAAAAGTTGGAATGACACAGATCTTCGCAGAAGACGGATCACTCGTTCCCGTAACAGTACTTCAGGCAGGCCCCTGTGTAGTAACTCAGATTAAGACTGTTGATAATGACGGTTACAGCGCAGTTCAGGTTGGTTTCGGAGAGAAAAAGGACAAGATCATTAACAAAGATAAGTCCGGTAAAAAAGAAATAGTTCACAGCCATGGCGTTAACAAAGCTCAGCAGGGACTTTTCAAAAAAGCAGGTGTATCTTCAAAGAGATACCTCAGAGAATTTAAGTTTGAAAATGCTGATGAGTATACAGTCGCTCAGGAAATCAAAGCAGACATCTTCGCAACAGGTGATAAGATTGATGCTACCGCAATTTCAAAAGGTAAAGGATTCCAGGGCGCAATCAAGAGACATGGTCAGTCAAGAGGACCTATGGCACATGGTTCAAAATATCATCGTCATGCCGGCTCAAACGGTGCATGTTCAAGCCCTTCAAGAGTATTCAAGGGAAAACATATGCCCGGACATATGGGTTGCGTAACAGTAACAGTAAAGAATCTTGAAGTAGTCAGTGTAGATGCAGAGAAGAATCTTCTCCTTGTAAAGGGCGCAGTTCCCGGAGCAAAGAAGGCTCTTGTAACAATCAAAGAGACTACAAAAGCTGAAGCATAATTAGTCGAAAGGAGGACAACTTACAATGGCAAAAGTATCTGTTGTAAATATGGAAGGTAAAGAAGTTGGTACAATCGACTTAAGTGATGCAGTATTTGGTGTAGAAATCAATGAACATTTAGTTCACTTAGCAGTTGTACAGCAGCTTGCAAATAATCGTCAGGGAACACAGAAGGCAAAGACACGTTCGGAAGTATCCGGCGGCGGAAGAAAGCCTTGGAGACAGAAGGGAACAGGACATGCTCGTCAGGGTTCTACAAGATCTCCTCAGTGGACACACGGTGGTGTAGTATTCGCACCCGTACCCAGAGATTACACTTTCAAGCTTAACAAGAAAGAAAAGAGAGCTGCTCTTAAGTCTGCTCTTACAAGCAAAGTTAATGACAGTAAGCTCATCGTAGTTGATGAAATTGTTATGGATGAGATTAAGACAAAGAGATTTGCTGAAGTTCTTAATAATA
>JAZUDQ010000025.1:0-38799 GCA_045639745.1 Lachnospiraceae bacterium
CAGAGTGTAAGTGCAGTAATGCATTCAGCGGATGGTTACTAATAGGTCGAGGACTTATCCAAACGGGTATGGTTCAAAAGAAGAGGTTGAAAGACCTCAAGAGTATCTGATATAATGTGTGTGTTCGGTTTTCAGGGAATAATCCTCAATAGCTCAGTCGGTAGAGCGCATGACTGTTAATCATGATGTCGTTGGTTCGAGTCCAACTTGGGGAGCTATTTATTAATAAGTGTAGATTCATGTATCAGGTAAACATTCTTAAGTAAGGTGTCTATCTGATTGAATTCTAATTATGGCGCGATAGCCAAGCGGTAAGGCGTGGGTCTGCAACACCCTGATCACCGGTTCAAATCCGGTTCGCGCCTCTAAACTTCGAATAGGAATATTCGAAGTTTTTTTATTTTTAAAGTTGTTATCAATAAATAAATTAATGCTTATGCTTTTTTTCAGTTTTTTTTACTTTTATGATAAAATAATAATTTAGGTATATCGTGGTGATTATAAATTACAAAGTATATCGATTGACTATATTTATTTGTGATATGGAGATTTAATTTATGAAATGGACAAGAATTAGAGTTAAAACACTTGCAGATGCCGAAGATGTTGTTATATCGACTTTATATGATATTGGTTTGGAAGGCGCAGAGATAGAGGACAGTGTACCTCTTACATCCAGAGAAAAAGAGCAAATGTTTGTTGATATCATGCCGCAAGGTCCTGAAAATGACGGTATTGCTTATTTGAATTTTTTTGTTGAGCAGATTGAAGGTGAGTCTGAGGAGGATCTCGATAGTAGGATATCCGGAATAGTTGATAATGCCAAAAAGGAACTTGAAGATCTCAGAATGTTTATGGACATAGGTGAAGGCAGTATTACAGTATCCGAGACAGAGGATAAAGATTGGATTAATAATTGGAAGGAATTTTTCCATCAATTTTATGTTGATGATCTTTTGGTTATACCTTCGTGGGAAGAAGTGAAAGAGGAAGATAAGGATAAAATGATTCTTCATATCGATCCCGGAACCGCTTTTGGTACAGGTATGCATGAGACTACACAGCTTTGTATAAGACAGATTAAGAAATATGTCACAGATAAAACTGATATTTTGGATGTCGGTACGGGTAGTGGTATTCTGGCTATTCTTTCTATCATGTTTGGTGCCCATAATGCTGTTGGAACCGATTTGGATCCATGTGCAATAGATGCGGTTTCCGATAACATGAAAACCAATAATATATCTCCCGATAAATTTAAATTAATTATCGGTAATATAATCGATAATAAAGAAATCCGGGATGAAGTAGGTTATGAATGCTATGATATTGTAGTGGCAAATATACTTGCTGATGTTCTTGTTCCTCTTACACCGGTAATAGTAAATCAAATGAAAAAAGGTGGTATATATATTACCTCCGGAATAATAAATGAAAAAGAAAATGTAGTCAGAGAGGCTGTAATTAAAGCCGGACTTGAGATTTTGGAAGTAACCTATCAGGGTGAATGGGTAAGTATTACAGCCAGAAAATAAATACAGAGGTGCCACAGAATGCAGCATTTTTTTGTTAAACCCTCATCTATTAACGGAGACACCGTTATTATAGAGGGCGAAGATGTTAATCATATTAAAAACGTACTTCGTATGAAAATCGGTGATGAGATATCAATCAGTAACGGAGTTGACGATAATGATTACCGTGTAGGAATTGAAGAGATTAAAGAGGATTGTATTGTATGTAAACTCAGATTTATTAAACAATCCGGGGTTGAACTCCCGGCAAAGGTATGGTTATTTCAAGGTCTTCCAAAGAGCGATAAGATGGAATTAATTATTCAGAAGGCTGTTGAATTGGGAGCTTCTTATATTGTTCCTGTAGACACAAAAAGAAGTGTTGTTAAATTGGATGAAAAAAAAGCATCTTCCAAGATAGCAAGATGGCAGTCAATAAGTGAAGCTGCGGCAAAACAGAGCAAACGAGCAATTATTCCGACGGTTAAAGATGTATGTTCTTTTAAAGAAGCTGTATCAATGGTAAAAGACTTTAATTCTAAGGTGATTCCATATGAATTAAAGGAAGGAATGGAAGGAACAAAGGATTGGCTGGATAAAATTAAAGATCTGTTAAGAAGCAATTGTTCGGAAGAAATAGATATAGCTGTTTTTATTGGTCCGGAAGGTGGTTTTGATGAGGATGAAATAAAAATGGCGGAAGAGAACGAAGTAATTCCCATTTCTCTCGGTAGAAGAATATTGAGAACGGAAACAGCAGGAATGACTGTATTATCAATTCTTATGTACAATATGGAGATTATATAAAAGAAAATGGAAAAGAATATTTATCTTGATAATTCGGCAACTACAAAACCATACGAAGAAGTTGTTAATCTAATGAGTGATATTGCACTTAATCATTACGGTAATCCTTCAAGTAAGCATAATATTGGTTTAGATGCCGAAAACTATTTAAAAGAAGCTTATGATAATATTTCACGTGTTTTAAAATGTGAGCCCGGTGAAATTTTATTTACCTCAGGCGGTACAGAGAGTGATAACACGGCATTAATCGGTTGTGCCAATGCGTATAAGCGAAGGGGAAATCACATTATTACAACGGCTATAGAGCATCCTGCGATTATTGAAACTACCGAATACTTAAAAAGTCAGGGTTTTGAAATAACATACCTTCCTGTTAACGGTGAAGGGATTGTAGAAATAAATGATTTGAAAAATGCTTTAACCGATAGGACGATTCTTGTTTCTGTTATGTTTACAAATAATGAGGTGGGAAGTACTCAGGATATAACGCGTTTATCGGCAGTTGTAAAGGAATACAATAAAGATATTATTTTTCATACAGATGCGGTTCAGGCATTTGGAAAATATAAAATAGTTCCGAAAAAAATGGGAATTGATTTAATGAGTGTCAGTGCTCATAAAATACACGGACCTAAGGGAATCGGATTTTTGTATATAAGAAAGGGAGTAAAAGTCAATCCATATATTATCGGTGGCGGACAACAGTCCGGAATGAGATCCGGGACGGAGAATGTATCGGCCATCGCAGGTCTCGGACTGGCAACAAAGCTTATTTACGGTAATCTCGAAGAAGAAGTAAAGAAAATGTATGAATTGAGGGAATTCCTTGTCGAATCTGTTAAATCAATAGACGGAATTCAGATTAACGGGCCTGAGAACGGTAAGGGGGCCCCCCATATTGTAAGTGCTTCTGTTAAAGGTGTGCGTGCGGAAGTTCTGCTTCACGCACTTGAAGAAAAAGGAATATATGTATCGAGTGGCAGTGCATGTGCCAGCAACAAAAATTCTGTGTCGGGAACATTGAAGGGAATAGGATTAGCTAAGGAATATTTGGATTCAACCATACGAATAAGTATGTCGATATTTAACACACAGGAAGAACTTGAATATTTGGTAAAGTCAATGAGAGAAATATTGCCTGAACTCAGAAAGTATACCAGAAGATAATACAAAATCATATAAGGAGAAAAAGATGCTTCCTTTTAAGACAAATGTAAAAATCTTTATTATTGAATATGTGTGTGCGGTTTTATTACAGACTATTTACGCTGTATCAATCTCGGGATTGGAGGCTGCTCGTGTCGTTCTTATGGGATTACTGCCTGCAATTTTCATGGTATTTATCGCATTAAAGATCAGAAAAGACGTTGTATTGATAAGATGTATGTATCTGGCATCAATAACCACATTTGTATTTATGTGTTTGTATATGAATCTTATGAGCGCTATTGCCTTTTTATTTTTGGCAATGGGTGTCACGATTGCGCTGTTTATAAATTACAAAATACTTATGGAATATTTTATAGTGACGCTGACGGTTCTTCTCGGGATAGCCGGATATGAGATAGTGGTTGAAGGTTCCAATGCAAGTATAGACATAAGAATATATATAACTTACATGATGATGTATGCATTTGCTTTTGTGGCACTTCTTTTTATCGTAATCGGTGTTAACAAATATAAAGAAGAAATGGAAGAGAAGAATGAAGTTGCCAAGGAAGCATTAAATGCAAAGAGTAATTTCCTTGCCAATATGAGCCATGAAATACGTACTCCCATGAATGCAATTTATGGTATGGCAGAGCTTCTTGAAGAGAAGGATTTTCCTACGGAGGAGAAAAATTATATTGCCGTAATTAAGAATTCTTCAGAGAATCTTCTTTCAATTATTAATGAAATCCTTGATTTTTCGAAGGTTGATTCGGGAAAGATGACTCTTGATTTGGTGTCATACAGTATTAATAACATGCTTAATGATGTTATTTCGATTATTAGGTTCAGACTTCGTGATAAGAATGTTGAAATGCTGATAGATATAGATCCGATGATTCCCAGCGGACTTATCGGTGATGAGATAAGAATAAAACAGATTTTGATTAATGTGTTGAATAATGCGGTTAAATTTACAAACCGCGGAAATGTTATGCTTAGAATGAGATGGAAGAGTACTTCATCAAAAGAGGGTATTCTGAAAATTGCCGTAGAAGATACAGGTATCGGTATATCTCCGGAAAATATAGAAAAATTGTTTACCGCATTCGGACAGCTTGACACAAAGAAAAACCGTAATGTTGAGGGTACCGGTCTTGGTCTTGCAATTGTTAAGGATTTGATTGACTTAATGGAAGGTAATATAAGAGTAGAATCAATTCTTAAAAAAGGAAGTACATTTTATATAGATATTCCTCAGAAAATCAGCGATCTGGATCCATGTGATTTTGTGGCCGATGAAGAAAATGTAAGTATAGATAATGATAACTATTCTATTCCTTTTATAGCTCCAAAAGCGAAAGTAATGATAGTGGATGATAATAAAGTCAATCTTCAGGTTGCAAAGGAACTGATGAAATTGTTCGGATTCGAGGCTACTTTGGTAGAAAGCGGTCAGGAAGCAATTGATAAAGTCGATCGTCATCTTGTAACATATGATTTGATTTTTATGGATCATATGATGCCTTTTATGGATGGTGTTGAGGCAACAAAGCAAATCAGAGCCATGCAGGATGATTATGCAAAGAGGGTTCCTATTGTTGCACTTACCGCAAACGCAATAAAGGGTGTTGAGGAACAGTTTGAGGAGGCCGGTATGAATGATTATCTTTCCAAGCCGATTAAATTGGACGCTTTGGCAAAGATACTTTCAAAATGGATTCCGCTGGCTAAGCAATTTTCACCTGATACATCAATAGATGAAATAGAATTGAAGGACAGCAAGATTGATTATGAATTCATGAACCGGGAAGAAATTCTTGAATGCCTTGAAGGTGTTGATACCAAGACGGGTATTAAGAATTGTGCTGGAAGCATAAATGTGTATTTTGATCTTCTTCAAACCTTTGCAGCTTCAAATATGGCAGATACAATTAATAAATATTATGAAAGTGAAGATTTGGAAAACTATTGTGTAACTGTTCATGCTATTAAGGGCGCCGCAAAGAATATCGCGGCTCACGATATAGCAGATAAAGCGTACAGTCTTGAGCGAGCTGCGAAAAGAGGCGATGTCCACTATATTTGGGATAATCATGACGAACTGATTAAAGAGTATACGGACCTTGTAAAACTATTAAAGCAGATATTCTTTGGCACAAAATAAAAATTGTGTTAAAATGAATTGATATGTTTGAGATGGGAGAAATTTCATGTTTAGAATTGCGATATGTGACGATGAGGCAACATCGTTAATTTTAAATAAGTCACTTACGGAAAAAATCATGCAGGAACAAAAGATTGATTATGAGATCGAGACTTTTGAGAGCATGGGCGATCTTTTGGATGTTATGATGCGTGTTAAGCCCACACAGGGATTTGATGTACTCCTTTCAGATATTCTTACTACAGAGATTAATGGTATTGATGCTGCCAAAAAGATACGTAAGCTCGGAGAGCAGGTTGATATTATTTTTATATCCTCTACAGCGGAATATGCTCTTGAAGGATATCAGGTACAGGCTCTCAGATATCTGAAAAAGCCGGTGGAACTCGATAAATTGAAAGAAGCTTTGATGCTGTCATATTCAAAGCACGCCGATAAAGATGATATAAGATTGTTTGTTGACGGCAATGAAATATCGGTAAAATACGAAGATATTTATTATGTTGAGAGTACGGGAAGAGATGTTGAGATATCATTAGGTGACAGAAAGATTGTTACGCACGAGAAGATATCGGATATGGAAAAATATCTTCCGGAAAAAGATTTTATCAGATGTCATCGTTCGTATATTGTAAATCTCGCAAAGATGCAAAATATAGAGAGATATGTGATTACAATGAAAAACGGCGAACAGATAGTTGTCAGTCAGCAACTTTATTCGGATACAAGATTTAAATTTTATAAATATCAATAGTTATTAAATCACCTCGAAATGAGGTGATTTTTTTGGAAATAATTTCGCCGCACATAAATGTGTGACAAGGAGAAATATGAAGAATCAGCTTCTGGAAAACTTTGAAAAATATTATAAAGACAACGAAGGGGTTCGCGTATTTTTTGCTCCGGGAAGAGTAAATTTAATAGGCGAACATACCGATTACAACGGCGGACATGTATTCCCGTGCGCACTTACAATAGGGACATATGCGGCGGTAAGGAAGAGAGAAGACGGTAAATTACGATTTATCTCTTTAAATTATGAAAATAAAGGAATTATTGAATCTTCTCTGGAAAGTCTTAAATATTCAAAGGATGAGTTCTGGACTGCTTACCCAAAGGGCGTGATATGGGCTCTGAAAGAGCAGGGTTACAATATTGATAAAGGAATGGATATGTTGATATTCGGAAACATTCCCGGCTCATCGGGGCTGTCATCATCTGCATCAGTAGAAGTCCTTACCGCATTTGCAATAAAGAATCTTTATAATTTGGAAATAGACAATTCCGATATAGCACTTATTTCTCAATATGCCGAAAATGAATATTGCGGAGTTAAATGCGGAATCATGGATCAGTTTGCTATAGCAATGGGAAAGAAAAATCATGCAATATTTCTCGATACTGCAACATTGAATTATCGGTATCTTCCAATTAAGCCGGAAAAAGCAAAGTTTGTAATAATCTGTACAAATAAAAAAAGAGGCTTGGGAAATTCCAAATATAATGAAAGAAGATGTGAGTGCGAAGAAGCATTAAGTCGTCTTAGGAGCAGATTACAGATTAATTCTCTTGGTGAACTTGATGAAGAGAGTCTTGAGAAAAACAAAGACTGCATAGGTGATGAGATTTTATACAGACGAGCAAGACATGCCGTCAGTGAAAATATAAGAACGGTAAAAGCGGTAGAAGCATTGTTGCTAAATGATATGGATTATTTCGGAAGGTTGATGAATGAATCTCATATATCGCTTCGAGATGATTATGAAGTGACCGGAAAAGAGTTGGATGCGGCTGTAGAGGCAGCATGGCAGCAGAAGGGCGTAATAGGAGCAAGAATGACCGGAGCCGGGTTTGGAGGATGTGCCGTTAGTATTGTTAAGGAAGAATATGTTAATGATTTTATAAAGAATGTTGGTGAGGCATATTATGATAAAATCGGATACGAAGCGTCATTTTATTGTGTCGATGTAGGCGATGGTCCTCATGAAATATAAAAAATGTGAATAAAATGGGGCAATGCCATATTGCTCGGAAAAGGAGAACAGATATGAAAATACTTGTTACGGGAGGAACCGGATATATTGGTTCACATACAGTAGTAGAGTTAATAAATAAAGGCCATGAGGTGGTTATTTTTGATAACCTTTATAATTCAAAAATTGAGACAATAGATGCAATTAATAAAATTACGGGTGTAAAGGTTAAATTTTATGAAGCCGATATGACAAAGCCTGAAGAACTTAAGGCTGTATTTGAAGAAAATAAATTTGATATTGTAATACATTTTGCAGGGTTAAAAGCAGTCGGAGAATCTGTAGCCAAGCCTGTTGAATATTATTATAACAATATATACGGGACATTAAATCTTATTAATTGTATGAAAGAATACGGTGTAAAGAAAATAATCTTTTCATCTTCGGCAACAGTATATGGCAATCCTGCTTTTGTACCGATTACCGAGGAATGTCCTTTGGGAGAGAGAACCAATCCGTATGGCGAAACGAAAGCAATGTTGGAGAGAATTCTTACGGATACCCAGAAGGCCAATCCGGACTGGTCTGTAGTTCTTCTTAGATATTTTAATCCAATCGGAGCACATGAGAGTGGTCTTATAGGAGAACTTCCAAACGGTATTCCCAATAATCTTATGCCTTATATAATGCAGGTTGCGGTCGGAAAGATTAAGGAACTTGGGGTTTTCGGAGATGATTATGATACTCCGGACGGAACAGGTGTCAGAGATTACATTCATGTTGTGGATCTTGCCAAAGGGCATGTGTGTGCAGTTGATAAAGCTGCTTCCGCAAATGGTGTATTTATATATAATCTAGGAACAGGTAACGGATATTCTGTACTTGAGATTATCAAAGCCTTTGAGAAGGCAAATAATTTAACAATTCCATATTCCATAAAAGAGAGAAGAGCCGGAGATATTGCAACCTGTTATGCAGACCCGGGTAAAGCATATAGAGAACTGGGATGGAAAGCGGAGTACAATCTCGAACGTATGTGTAAAGATTCTTGGAATTTTATCTCACATGTTCAATAAATATGGTAATATATTAGCCGAGTATTAATATGTAACGGAGGAAGTATGTTTCAGGCATTTTTAATTAAATATGCAGAGATTGCTATTAAAGGAAAAAACAGATATATTTTTGAGGATGCTCTTGTATATCAGATAAAAAGAGCATTATCAAGAGTAGAAGGAGAGTTTAATGTCTTTAAGACACAGGGACGTATTCATGTAGAAACGATTGGTGAATATGATTATGATGAGACATTGGAAGCACTGAAAAAAGTGTTTGGTATAACCGCAATTTGTCCGGTAGTTGTTCTTGAAGATAACGGATTTGATGAACTTAAAAAATCAGTTGTAGATTATGTGGATAAAATCTATGAAAAGAAGCAGTTTACATTTAAAGTAAACGCAAGAAGAGCTCGCAAGAATTATCCTCTTGAATCGATGGAGATAAATGCCCTTCTCGGAGAGGCTGTTCTTGAAGCATATCCGGACACAAAGGTAGATGTGCATAATCCCGAGGAATGGATTAATGTTGAAATCAGAGAGAAAATATATCTTTATTCAATGGAAATAAAGGGAGCTGCGGGAATGCCGATAGGAACCGGCGGAAAGGCAATGCTTCTTCTTTCCGGCGGAATAGACAGTCCTGTGGCAGGATATATGATCTCAAAGAGAGGTGTTAAGATAGAAGCGGTATATTTCCATGCACCGCCATATACCAGCGAGAGAGCCAAGCAGAAGGTTGTCGATCTTGCAAAGATTGTATCGGGATATTCGGGCAGCATTACACTTCATGTAATTAATTTTACGGAAATTCAGAAATATATATATGATGCCTGCCCCAAGGATGAGTTAACAATCATCATGAGAAGATATATGATGAGAATTGCTCAGTTGATCGCCGTTGAGAAGGGGTGTATCGGTCTTGTTACCGGCGAATCTATAGGACAGGTTGCATCACAGACAATGCAGAGTCTTCTTTGTACCAACGATGTTTGTGACAAGATGCCGGTTTACAGACCTCTTATAGCTTTTGATAAACAGGATATTGTAGAAATATCGGAAAAAATCGGAACATACGAAACTTCCATTTTGCCGTTTGAAGATTGCTGTACCATATGGGTAGCACAGCATCCTGTTACAAAGCCTAATGTAAATGTAATAAGAAAACATGAAGGTAATCTTGCGGAGCACATTGATGAGATGATAGAAACAGCTCTTAAAACAAGGGAAATAATAGAATTAGATTAAAAAATTAAAAAAAATTTGATTGTTAAGTTTTTGTTAAGAGCATGATGATATATTAACTTTACAAAGACGAAACAAAGCGTCTTGTAAACAAAGACTAATTCCCCCCCTTTTATACTTTTAACAAGGAAGTTCGTGTGTGAATTCATGCGGGCTTTTTTGTTTTTTGTATAAACTTTTTTCTTATCTAATCTTAATCCAATATGTTATATTTAAAGTTGATTTACAGATTACTCCCCCAATAAATAGGATACTTGGAAATGAGCAGATTATATTTAAAAAAACAAACAGATTTAAAATCGGATAATGAAATATCAGGGTATTTTCCGGAGGGATACGGATTCACAAGGTATGATTCTCCTATTACGGAATATTACATAAAAGGGATTTTAAAAAAATACGATATAATCATTCCGTATTCTGTCTGTTATAAAGACGGTTGTGCCCGGGACAGAGTAAATTCGGAAATTGTCCGATTTTTAAAAAAAAGCCGTCCCGAGATGAATATGTCACTCGAAAAGTTACTGACAAGTGCCAGAACACAGGAATGTGCTTTTATTGCAGGAAGTGAATTGACAGATAAAACGGTAGGTTTTATTGAAGATATAGAAAATAAATTGAATATAGAATTGACAGATCATGACAGACAGTTTCTTCTTAGGCTGTTTTTGATGAATAACAGATACAAAATTAAAGAAGAAAAATTGTCGGCGGAAAATGTCAAAAAAGAAGAAATAAGAAAGCAAAAAACAGAACTGATATATAAATATCTGAGAACTTGTGAAGAAGATTTGATCAATTTCCGAAAAATCAACGGATTTGAAAACCCTTTATGTGATGAAAAGGAATGTAAAGATGATTTTGACGGAAAGATACCTGTATTTATATGTTGGTGGCAGGGTGAGGAAGAGATGCCGGATATTGTCAAAGCCTGTGTAAACTCTGTAAAAAGAAACCTGCCGGATAATGCGGCACTCAGAATTATTACGCTTTCCAATGTTGGGGAATATGTAACTTTCAATGAAGCGATAGTAAACAAATTTAATGAGGGACTTATAGATTATACTCATTTGTCAGAGGTGCTGAGAAGTGAACTTTTATACAGATACGGCGGAATGTGGATAGATGCGACATATTACGTGTCCAATCGGATACCGAAAGAATTTTTCGACAGAGAATTCTTCACGGTAGCGTTTGAGAGACCTTTGTTCGGAGATGATATTTCAATGGCCAGATGGTCAACTTCTCTTTGGATGGCACGTAAAAACCATCCGCTTTTTCAACTTTTGACGGAGGCGTATTATATTTATTTTGAAAAAGATGATAAGGTAATTGATTACTTTATTATGGATTATCTTACGGGAATTATTTATAAAGAATTTGATTGTGTTAAAAATTGTATAGACGATTGCGTAAAACAGTCGCCGGCTGTATACGAGTTGCAGTTAAGGCTGAATCAGAGATTTACGGAAACGGAAAATATGAAGCTTCTTACGGAGTCATTGTTCTATAAGATAAACAGGCGGGGAGAATATCATACACATACTTCTGACGGAGAACTTACATTATACGGATATATAAGCGGAGCTGTATCACAAAAAGAGATTAACCAAAAGCAGAAGGTTATTTGTTGTTCGGACATGACGCTGGTACAGATACTGGACGAAATAAGAGAATATAATCCTGATACGATTCTTGACAGATACGGATTATTTATTAAAGAAAATCTTGTATCCGGAGTAACGATTCCGGATATGCTGTTTCATGATGTAACAATTGATTTGATAACGGAAAAAGAAATACCCGATGTATATCATTCGCTATATAACAATATTTATGAAGGTGATTATAATCAGTGTGAGAATTATGATTTGATTCTTGTATAATACATTAATAAAATCCAAAACATATATGCATCGACGAAAAAAAAGAATTATAATAATTTTATTAATAGAAACGATGGTGGAATCGCGACAGGCGCGAATTATCTGAGGTTTTCGGAGGAAAAAACATGAACAGAAAATTAGGATTTGGATTAATGAGATTGCCGCTTAAGGATGCAAACAATCAGGAAAGTATTGATTATGAAGAACTTAACAAAATGGTGGATGCATTTATAGAAAACGGATTCACATATTTTGACACAGCTCTTATGTATCATAACGGAATAAGTGAAAAAGCAGTAAAAAAAGCGATTGTGGATCGTTATCCGAGAGAGTCATTCACAATTACAACCAAAATGCATGCCGGATTCTTTAAAACAAAAGAAGAAATGGATGAAGTATTTAAGGGGCAGCTTGAAAGAACGGGAGCAGGCTATTTCGATTACTATCTTGTACATGATGTAAACAGAGAAAGTTATCCTAAGCATGAAGAGTGTGAAACCTTTAAATGGGCTATGACCAAGAAAGAAGAAGGCCTTATTAAGCATGTGGGATTTTCTTTCCATGATTCGCCGGAATTTTTGGAAAAAGTTCTTACGGAGCATCCGGAGGCAGAATTTGTCCAGCTTCAGATTAATTATCTTGATTGGAAGAGTCCCGCAATTAATTCGGAAAAGTGTCACGAAGTTGCAAAGAAATTCGGAAAGAAAATATTTGTAATGGAACCTGTAAAGGGAGGTACACTTGTTAATGTTCCGGAAGAGGTTGAGAAGATGTATAAAGAGGCCGATCCCGATGCATCTATGGCTTCGTGGGCTATCAGATACGCAGCCTCTCTCGATAATGTGGAAATAGTATTAAGCGGAATGAGCAATCTTTCTCAACTTAAAGATAATATGAGTTATATGAGAGATTTCCAACCTCTCAGTGAAGCGGAGAAAGAAATGGTAAACAAAGCAGGGGATATTATCAGAAGCGACATCAAAATTCCGTGTACCGGTTGTTCGTACTGTACATTTAAATGTCCGATGAAAATCGATATTCCCAGGTTCTTCTCTTTGTATAATATGGATTTAAAACAGGGCAATGAAAGAGGCGGCTGGTCACCTCAGGTTGAGTATTATAATCTTCACTGTATGTCTAATTCAAAACCGGGAGATTGCATTAAGTGCGGAAAATGTGAGCAAATGTGTCCTCAGCATTTGCAGATAAGAGAATTTCTTGAGGAAGTAAAATACCATTTTGGAGATTAATACTACTGATAAAATCACTATGATGGCATATTTATTTAAACAATGCTATAATAGGTGTTTGTAAAAAATTGAAATGTAAGAAAGGATTACGAAATGATTAATCTGTACGAAGGCGGAGCCTACTTATTAAACGGCAAAGAACTTGTTAAGGATTCTAATGAAGCAGTTGAAATAATCAAATCCAAAACAGGGTCTGATGTATCCAGGGATGCATCAAGAAAAAATACTATCAGTTATGGTATTCTTGAAAGCCATAACACATCGGGGAATATGGATAAGCTTAAGATTAAATTTGATAAGCTTACTTCCCATGATATTACATTTGTCGGAATTATCCAGACAGCCCGCGCTTCGGGACTTAAGAAATTTCCTATCCCTTATGTACTTACAAACTGTCACAATTCATTGTGTGCGGTAGGAGGTACCATAAATGAAGATGACCATATGTTTGGTCTTACCTGCGCAAAGAAATACGGTGGAGTCTATGTACCGCCTCATCAGGCTGTAATTCATCAGTTCGCGAGAGAAATGCTTGCAGGCGGAGGAAGAATGATTCTTGGTTCGGATTCCCATACCCGTTACGGAGCACTTGGTACAATGGCAATGGGAGAAGGCGGACCTGAGCTTGTTAAGCAGCTTTTGAATCAAACATATGACATTAATATGCCGGGTGTAGTTGCTGTTTACATGACAGGTGAACCTGCAAGAGGTGTGGGCCCTCAGGACGTTGCACTTGCTATTATAGGAGCCGTATTTAAAAATGGTTATGTTAAAAATAAAGTAATGGAATTTGTAGGTCCCGGTGTAAAGAATCTCAGCGCCGATTTCAGAATAGGTGTTGATGTAATGACAACCGAAACAACTTGTCTTTCATCTATATGGTCAACGGATGATAAGATTAAGGAATTCTATGAGATTCATAAGAGACCTGAGGATTATAAAGAACTCAATCCCGGCAGTGTTGCATATTATGACGGAGTAATAGAGGTAAATCTTTCCGAGATTAAGCCTATGATAGCAATGCCGTTCCATCCTTCAAATGCATATACTATCGAAGAAGTTAATGCCAATCTTGAAGATATTCTTCATGAGACGGAAAAGAGAGCACTTGTTTCTCTTGACGGAGCTGTTGATTATAAACTTACAGATAAGATTCGCGGCGGAAGATTCTATGTAGAGCAGGGTGTTATCGCAGGTTGTGCCGGAGGTGGATTTGAAAACATCTGTGCGGCAGCAGATATATTAGACGGAGCTTCCATAGGTCCTGATGAATTTACTCTTAATGTATATCCCGCATCAATGCCTGTTTATATGGAACTTATCAGACACGGCTGTGCTGCTAAGATTATGCAGACCGGTGCAATTATGAAGACAGCATTTTGCGGTCCTTGCTTTGGTGCCGGAGATACTCCTTCAAATAACGCATTTTCAATCAGACACAGTACACGTAATTTCCCCAACAGAGAGGGCTCAAAGCTCCAGAATGGCCAGATTGCGTCTGTTGCACTTATGGATGCACGTTCAATTGCCGCAACTGCAGCTAACAAAGGTTACCTTACAGCAGCTACGGATGTACCTGAGAAAATCGGTTATTATAAATATTCGTTTGATGATACTATTTATGCCAACAGAGTATTTGATTCAAAGGGTGTTGCCGATCCCGATACCGAGATTAAATTCGGTCCCAACATCAAGGATTGGCCTGCAATGGTAGCACTTCCGGAGAATATGCTTCTTAAGGTTGTATCTGAGATTCACGATCCTGTTACGACAACAGATGAGCTTATTCCTTCAGGTGAGACCTCATCATACAGATCAAATCCTCTCGGACTTGCCGAATTTGCACTTTCGAGAAAGGATCCCGAGTATGTAGGAAGGGCTAAGGAGATTCAAAAAGCACAGAAGGCACTTGAAGAAGGTAAATGTGCCGGAGAAGCAGTTCCCGAAGTAAAGGCTGTAATGGATATAGTTAAGAAGACATTTACAGGTGTAGGAAAAGAAAATATGGGCGTCGGTTCAACAATCTTCGCCGTTAAACCCGGTGACGGATCTGCCCGTGAGCAGGCAGCATCATGTCAGAAGGTTCTTGGCGGTTGGGCCAATATAGCCAATGAATATGCTACAAAGAGATATCGTTCTAATCTTATTAACTGGGGTATGCTTCCTTTCATTATTCCGGAAGGTGAACTTCCTTTTAAGAATTTGGATTATATTTTCCTTCCCGGAATTAAAAAGGCTGTTGAGGATAAAGCCTCTGAGATTAAGGCATATGTAGTTAAGGATGGAGCTCTTAAGGAATTTACAATGACTCTTGGCGAAATGACCGATGAAGAGAGACAGATAATTCTTAAAGGATGTCTCATTAATTACAACAGAGTAGATTAAAGAATAACATAGTAAGTAAAGAAACCGAGAATCAGAAGATATACTACATTCCAAAGAGTAAACTGAATGAAGTATTTCCCGGGTTTGGCATATTTGCATGACGCGTAAAGCTTAAATGAAATGAGACTTGCGAGTGATGCGATGAGAGTACCGAGGCCGCCGACATCGACTGCAAGAATAAGACTCTTGTATTCGGTAGTAAAACCTGAAAGAAGAAGACTGGCCGGTACATTGCTTATAATCTGGCTTGTTAATAACCCTACAACGAAAACCCTGCCGTTGATGATATTGAGTAAGAATTCATTGACGGTGGGGATTTGTTTTATGTTGTATATAAAAAGGAAAAAGCATACGAAGGTTAATAAAAGGAAATAATCTACATGTGCAAGTACTTTGCGATTTATAAAAAAAACTCCGACAAGTACGGCGATACCTGTAATGTAAAATGATTTAATTACGCCAACAACCGTAAGAAGACATAAGAAAAAAAGAATCCAATAACAGATTTCTCTTTTTTTATCTCTGGGAGGGAGATACTGCGATTCGTTATTATTTATTTCTTCATTTTTCATAAAGAAAACAGGAATTGTAATCAGAGCAAGCGACATTAACCAGGGCGGGAGCACGATTTTTATAAATGATAAAAGGCTCAGTTCGGAGATTGAATAAAGATAAAGATTCTGAGGATTACCAAGTGGTGTAAGCATGCTGCCGAGATTGGCGGCTATAGTCTGGAGAACCACTATGGTTATGAGTTTGTCTTCCTTTCCAATCATTGGAAGGAGCATTATTGCAAACGGCACGAAGGTAATGAGAGCAACATCGTTTGTAAGAAACATTGATGAAAAGAAACAAAGATATATCAATAACAGATACAAAAGTCCGGTTTTGTGAAGTTTTGCCGTAAGGAAATGTCCTATTCTCTTAAAAACAAGAAGATTTTTCAAACCTTCTACAACACACATAAGACTAAACAGTAGCACAAGTACGCGTTGATCTATTCCCCCGAGACATTCAATTGACGGAGTTACTAAAAAGAAACTTATGACGGCAAGAATAAGTGATATACAAAAAACGGTTTCCTTCTTAAAAAAATTAATCAGATTATTCATATTAATCCTCCCATGTCGCAATTGTGCGGCATATATGGCAATGAAAAATATTTATATTTTCCGTATTAATCGCTGTTTATCAACGATTGAACAGTAAACTGTAAAAAAACATTTATTTTCATTCAGAATATTATCATATTTTTATGACAAATGTTTGTGAAATTTTGTATAATAAAATTTTAGGGGAGAAATTTGGGTAAATCAATCATTGAAAGGAGTTGTTTTCTAATGATAAAAACCTTGCTGAAAGAGGTTAAAGAATATAAAAAAGATTCTTTTCTGACACCTGTATTTATGATACTTGAGGTACTCTTTGAGACACTTATTCCGTTGTGCATCGGTAAAATTGTTGATGAAGGTGTAGATGAGGGAGACATGAATTATATCCTCAAAATGGGACTTGTAATGGTTGCGCTTGCGGTCGGAGGTTTTCTGGCAGGTGTAGGCGGAGGCGTGTTCGGTGCAAGAGCTTCAACCGGTTTTGCAAGGAATCTTCGTAAGAAAATGTATGATAATATTCAGACTTTTTCTTTTTCAAATATTGATAAATTTTCTACAGCCGGTCTTGTAACAAGACTTACAACGGATGTAACCAATGTTCAAAATGCATATCAGATGGTTCTTCGTATGTGCTTCAGAGCACCTATAAGTATGATAACCGCCATGGTTATGGCATTTATGGTATCTCCGAGAATAGCGTCTGTATATATGGTTGCGGTTGTATGTCTTGGTATTGTTCTTGCGATTATAATGTTTTCGGCTATGAAGTATTTCAAGAATATGTTTAAGAAATATGACGGGCTTAACGCATCCGTACAGGAAAACGTCGGAGCTATACGTGTTGTCAAAGCATATGTACGTGAGGAACATGAAATCGGCAAATTTAAAAAAGCTTCGGATGCACTTTATAATCTTGCGATTAAAGCTGAGAAAATGGTTATCCTTAACGGCCCTTCAATGAATATTACGGTATACGGATGTATTCTTGTAATAAGCTGGATCGGAGCACATATGATTACTGCCGGAAATCTGACAACCGGTGAACTTATGACACTTCTTCAGTATTGTATGAATATTCTTATGGGACTTATGTTCCTTTCCATGATATTTGTAATGCTTACAATGAGTGCGGCCAGTGTTGAACGTATTGCTGAAGTAATCAATGAAAAGCCGGATATTGTTAATCCCGAAAATCCGGTTTATGAGGTTGCTGACGGAAGTGTGGTATTTAAAAATGTTAATTTTAAATATTACAGTACTTCCGAAGAAGCGGTTCTTAAGAATATAGATATAAATATTAAAAGCGGGGAAACCATAGGAATTATCGGTGGTACCGGAAGCGGAAAGAGCAGCTTGGTAAATCTTATCAGCCGTCTTTACGATGCCAATGAGGGCGAGGTAATTGTCGGTGGTAAAAATGTTAAAGAATATGATTTGGAGACCCTCAGAAATAACGTTTCCGTAGTTCTTCAGAGCAATGTGCTGTTCAGCGGTTCCATTTTGGATAATTTAAGATGGGGTAATAAGGAAGCATCCCTTGAAGAATGTAAGAGAGTATGTAAGCTTGCTTGTGCCGATGATTTCATCGAAGCAATGCCGGATAAATACGAAACATATATAGAGCAGGGCGGTAACAATGTTTCCGGTGGACAGAAACAGAGATTATGTATAGCCAGAGCACTTTTAAAGAATCCCAAGATACTTATTCTCGATGATAGTACGAGTGCGGTAGATACGGCTACGGATGCCAGAATAAAGAAGGCCTTTCGTGAGGAAATACCGGGAGTTACCAAGTTTATTATTTCGCAGCGTATTTCTTCCATTCAGGATACCGACAGAATTATAGTTATGGAAAACGGTAATATTAACGGGTTCGGAACACATGAGGAATTACTGGGAACCGACGGTAATAAGATTTATAAAGAAATATATGAATGCCAGACCGGAGCCAATGCCGACTTTGATGAACAGGGAGGTGAAGCATAATGGCAGAAGAAAAGACTCGTGAAGTAAAGATGGGCGGACCCAGAGGAAGGGTTATGGGACCCAGACCCAAGTTGAAGAATCCGGGAAAAACCTTTAAAAGATTGATTTCATATTCATTTTCCGCATATAAGGTTCAGATGATAATTGTTATTTTATGCATAATCGGAACGGTAATTACGACCCTTTTGGGGACAATGTTTTTACAAACACTTATTGATGATTATATTACTCCGCTTATAGGAAAGGATTCACCTGATTTCGGACCGCTTTTAAAGGCAATAGTAACAATGGGATGTATATATTTGGCAGGTGTTGTGGCTCAATATACTCAGAGCCGGATTATGATATCGGTTACTCAGGGAACATTAAATAAACTCAGAGCTTCAATATTTGAGAAAATGGAGAGTCTTCCGATTAAATATTTCGATACACATTCTCATGGCGACATAATGTCAGTTTATACGAACGATGTTGATACTTTACGAATGATGATAAGCCAGAGCCTTCCGCAGATTATTAACAGTGGAATCACCATTATTGGTGTATTGGTGTGTATGATATCGTTAAGTATTCCGCTTACCGGAGTTACTCTTGTAATGGTTGCGGTTATCCTGTGTGTTTCCGGTAAGGTTGCCGGTAAATCCGGTACATTCTTTATTGAACAGCAGAAGAACCTGGGTTCTTTAAACGGTTATATAGAAGAAACCATGAAAGGTCAGAAGGTCGTTAAAGTGTTCTGTCATGAGGAAGAGGGTATTAAAAAATTCGACGACCTTAATGACAGTCTTTATACAAGTGCCAGAAATGCTAATGAGTATGTAAATATTATGGCACCTATAAATGCACAGCTTGGTAATCTGAGTTTTGTAATATGTGCCATAACCGGTGGCGCAATGGCGTTAAGCGGATTTGATTTTCTCGGATTAGGAGTGATGACTTTAGGAAGTCTTGCTTCTTTCCTTACCTTTAATAAGATGTTTAACATGCCTATTAATCAGATCAGCCAACAATTTAACAGTATTATTATGGCTCTTGCCGGTGCGGAGAGAATATTTACTTTAATGGATGAAGAGCCTGAGGTTGACGACGGTTATGTAACACTCGTTAATGCCAAAGAGGAAAACGGAGAACTAAAAGAAACAGACTCACATACGGGAATATGGGCATGGAAGCATTATCATAAAGCAGATAATACTACTACTTATGTGAAACTTGAGGGAAATGTAGTATTTGATGATGTCGACTTCGGATATACCGATGAGAAAATGGTTCTTCATAATATTGAAATGTTTGCGAAGCCGGGACAGAAGATTGCATTTGTGGGTTCTACCGGTGCCGGAAAGACCACTATCACAAATCTCATAAACAGGTTTTATGATATTCAGGATGGTAAGATTCGTTATGACGGAATAAATGTTAATAAGATTAAAAAAGCCGATCTTCGTAAGTCGCTGGGCATAGTATTGCAGGATACTCATCTGTTTACAGGTACTGTAAGGGAGAATATCAAATACGGTAAATTGGATGCAACTGATGAGGAAGTATATGCAGCAGCAAGATTGGCTAATGCAGATTCGTTTATTAAGAAGCTCCCTGAAGGTTATGATACGATGCTTACCGGCGACGGCGCTAATCTTAGTCAGGGACAGCGTCAGCTTCTTGCAATTGCGAGAGCTGCTATTGCAGATCCGCCGGTTCTTATCCTGGATGAAGCAACAAGTTCAATTGATACGCGAACGGAAAAGCTTGTTCAGAGTGGTATGGACAGACTTATGAGCGGCAGAACAACCTTTGTTATTGCTCACAGATTATCTACAATTCAGAACAGTGACTGTATTATGGTTCTCGAGCAGGGCCGTATAATAGAAAGAGGCACTCATGATGAACTTATTGCAGAAAAAGGAAAATACTATTCACTCTATACAGGTAATAAAGCAGTGTAAATAAAGTGATTGTAATTGATCGGAGAAATGCATTACGGATTTCTTCGGAATGCATTCTGTGATAATGATGCAGACAGCGAAATATATTTTGAAGCCACAGGATATGAACCCGTGGAATAACATAAACAGTTAAGCTTTTGACACTTATGTTATGTATTTTATTCATAAAAAGACGCCTTATATATAATATCATTTAGTTATGATGACATTATTCTTAAGGCGTCTTTTCAAATGTTTACTCGGTTTTTATATCACTCGGTTCGGCAGGAATGTCGGTCTCGTCTATTACCATCTCTGCAAGACCTTTAATATCGGCCCATTTTCCGACGATAAGCTGGTCGGAATATGTCTGGAATGAGAGAATTTCTTCTTCTGATACCTCTCCGTCAATAGCACTTAATAAAAGGCTTATATTGGTGAGTTGTGTTGAGATATCATACAGAGTGTTCTGAGTAGTTGTTGCATCAAGTATTGCAAACGGAAGAACAAATTCGTCAGCAAGTTTATTGAGAGCTTCATTGGCAGAGTCTACAAGCTTTTCCTGTTCTTCTATGCTCATATTAAATATTTTCTCCCATGAAAGATCTTTAAGAGCTTCGATGTCTGTACTATCAAACAATGAAGCATCTTTTGAAAGGGATTCGATAAATTCTTTTTCTTCCTGACAAAAATCTTTATCGGCGAGAGCCTCGCTAAAAAGCAGTGCCTGGAGTAACATATCAAATAACTTGAGAGGCCTTTCCGAATCAAATTTATCATCCAGTTCTTTTGTAAGTACGCTAAGTCCTGAAATAATAAGTTTGCAATTATCGTAACATATCTTTGCTTCTGAAAAAATTTCTTCTTTTGTCATATCCTTCTCCTTTTATGTTTAAAATCCAAATTAAATAGAAATCAGTAAGTTTCCCCACTGATTTCTATTTTACAATTTTTATTAAATCCAGTCAAAACAATTAGGATTTTAATGCGAGAAGAATGTCTTTAAATGATGGCTTCCTATCATTAAGGAATATAAATGCTTTGTAAATATGGCCTGCTGCATAAATCAGAAGGAATATACAAATAAGGTTAATGAGTATAGAGATAATTCCTATTGTTAAGGATACCTGGCCGAGCAAAATTGCCATCGGAGCACACATTGATCCGGTAAAAGGTATCAGTACATATGCAGTGGGTAAAGAACCCATTGATGAGGAAAGTGATATTATCAATATTAAATAACTTATTATAAGGGGGAACATATAAACCATGGTAACACTTGATGATTCCTCCGGCTTTGTAACCAAGCTTCCGGCAACACCCGACAAAATAAGATAAAATGCATATCCAAGTAATAACGCTACTATTGCCAATACGATTCGGATCGGTGATATTGACTGACCGGAAAACCATTCGGAAATATAACCGGAAATGATGGATAATGTTGAAGAGTCTCTGTTATAAAGGAGCATTGTTATTTTGTCACCGCCAAACAGTCCGATGAATATTGAGATTATCCAAATCATAAACTGCAGAAGAGATGCGGATACAATAGACAGTATTTTTCCGAAAAGAAGCGATTGGGGGGTAACGCTCATAAGGAGCTGTTCAACCAATTTACTGGTTTTTTCGATGGTAATACTGTTACATATTTGTTGTCCGTACAAAATAACAATCATGTACATAATAATTATTATTATCAAATCGGCAATAAAAGTTACCAACTGTTTTATTTGATCGGTCTGTTCACCGAATCCGACGGTGTTCAGTACACAGGGAACCATTATTTGGACCATTTCTTTTTCGGTAAGACCGTTCATGGTACAAAGAAACATTTTGAAGTAATTTGAAAGCGAATCAAGACATTTCTCGGCTTCGGAGACAGTGACTTTATTGTCATCCGAAACAATGAGTTCAAGAGAACAAATACCGTCTGTTTCATGCTGGATAAGAAGAAGGAAATCTTCATTTGTATTTTCTATAAATGTAGCCGCATCAGTATCAATAATTTCAAATTCTATTGAACTTATCTCCGTATCATCGGATAAGGATGCAAATCTGTCATACAAAGGAACGTTATAACTTGATTCATTGCAAATGTATATTTTTTCGATTGGTTCGGATGCTTCATTGTCTTTTTCATTTTTGGAAGAAATGACATTTAACGCTATAAAAATACCTACAATCAGTATAAGAGAGATCAATATTGTTGTAAGGATATACTTTTTTGTCTGCACTGTATTTTTAAAATAGTATTTATATACGATGCTGAAACCATATGATTTATTTTTCATGTTTAACTGCCTCCGCTTTTGCATTTTTTTTAGATTTAAGGCTGTTTTTGATTATTTCGACAAGTTGCTTTTTTGTAACGGGTGCCCCGTTAGAAACAATTACTGTTTCATAGCACAGAGATACAACCCAGAGTATTGCTATTGTGGTGGCAATTAACAGGAGAATACTTATAAGTATGGTTAAAGCAGATGCTTTTCCCAATATAATTGCACTGGGAAGCATCATTACCGATGACAACGGGAAGTATATTGTAAATAATACAAATCCGTTAAATCCGTGTGATGACATATTTGAAAGCGCAAAAAATGAGAGAATAAAACCTATCATAAGAATATACACATATGTGCTCATCGTCTGACCCACTTCTTCCATCTTGGTTGCACATGAGGCAAAAAGTCCGGAGATAAGGCTGTACATCAGGATTCCGATTCCTAAGATTAATATTACCAGAGTAATATTCAAAACGGAAACAGACTTAATTGTATCTGCCGAAAAGAAATTTGACAGAAGGCTTTTTCCCTGTTTTCCAAATATGGCATTATTTAGTTTGGATGAACAAAATGCCGATAAAGCCAACAGGATATACTGACAGAGGGAAACGGTAATGTTAGCGAGAATTTTGCCGAGTATTAATGCCATTGGTCTTACGGTTGTTAACAGATATTCCACGATTTTGTTTGTCTTTTCTTCGGCAATGCTGGTAGAACTTGATGCTGCAGTCAGGGTAATAATTAAATATATAATGAAAATTACGGCATAAATCAGCCAAAAGTCATTTTCGGCAATCGGATTATCGTCCAATGAATCGATATAATCGCTTTCCTCAACAACGCTGTGTTCCAATTCACTGTTTACAAGTGATACGAGATTGGCATCAAGATTGAGAGACGATATTTTGTACTCGGAAAACCAGGAATAAATGGTATTGGCAATATATTCAACCTCATTTTTTGAAATGTCGGAGCTTTTATCATAAGAGAAGTTCATAATATAGCCGCCTTCATCAAGGTTTAAAGTAAAATCCAAAACGATGGAATTTTCATTTTCGGCAGATATTTTTTCCTGAAGTTGTTCAACCGTTTCATCCGATTTTATGACATTGAATTCTTTATTAATATCCTTAAGACCTTGTGAAAAATCAAGTTCGGTAAGATCTGAGGTGTTAACAACATAAATTGTGTCAATGAGTATTTCTTCGTCTTTAATTTTATCAGCCATATTACCGTTCATTATGGAAACAATCGGAAAAACGGCAAGAGAAGCAAATAAAAATAATATGGATGTAATAATAAATGATTTCTTTTTTATTAATTGAAGAAATGTATATTTATATACTTTTCCGAGACCTATAAGATTATTTATCTTCATCGTTGTCACCTGCTTTTTCTATAAATATTTCATGAAGTGTAGGTTCGGCAATTTCAAATTTAACAAGTGAAATGCCATTACTGATAAGTTTTGTAAGTAATTCGTAAGATTGCCTTTCGTCGGATAATTTTATTGTAATTTCTTCCGCGGTTTGACCGGTTATGTTAAGACCCATTTCCTCTACATAAGGGGTTATATCCTGATCGGCTCTGATAACAAGATTAACTCTTCCGTAGGACTTCTTAATATCCTTAAGGTTACCCTGAAGAATAACATTTCCTCTCTTCAATATAGTAAGGTCTGTACAAAATTCCTCGATGGTAGCCATTTGGTGACTTGACATGATAATGTACTTATCCTTGGAAGCGATTTCATGAATTATTTCTTTAAATAACTCGGTATTTACAGGATCCAGACCGGAGAGCGGTTCATCAAGGAAAATCAAATCCGGATCTGAAATAAGGGTAGCCATCAGCTGAACTTTCTGCTGATTACCTTTACTTAATTGATCGGCTCTCAGAGATTTTACTTTCTTGGGACCGTTTCTTGTTACTTTGGGTTCCGGGTAAAAGTATTCATCAAGTTTTAATCTTCCGGACCAGTACTTTATCCGTTGTTCGGCCTCTTTTTTCGAAACTCCTTTAAGCTGCGCAAAATAGATTAATTGGTCCATAATTGAAGTTTTGGGATAAAGTCCTCTTTCTTCCGCAAGATACCCGACATTGACTTCTGAACTCTTAAGTTCTTTGCCGTTGAATATGACTTCGCCGCTATCTTTGAGAAGCATTCCGAGAATCATTCGAATCGAAGTTGTTTTACCTGCACCGTTTGTTCCAAGGAGAGCATAAACACCGGGTTTTTCCATTGTGAAAGAAAGATTATTTACAACAACTTTGTTACCGTAGCTTTTTACCAGATTTTTTACTTCCAAACTCATTTTAAATTACCTCATATATTGATTTATTATGTTTATTTGATTTCAACAGCTGAGAACATATTGTTTCAACTAACTGTTTATGTGATATATATACACCAATAACAGATACAGGTCAAGTTTTTTTTAAAAATAATATTATAAAATTGAAGCTGTTTGACTTTTTATTGAATTAGATATACAATTTACGACAATGGGCTTTGTATACCCAATTGTCATGAAGGGAGAATTAGAAATGGCAGAAAATTTGGCAAAAAAGGTTATTGTTAAGCAGTTAGCACAGACCTTTTTGAGTACCGAACCTCAGGAAGAATCGATTCTTGAGAAGAGTGCTCCTGCAAAGAAAAGTAAAAGGGAAAAGAAAAAAACAGTTAAAAGTATTGAAACTGCGGTTAAAGAAGAAAAACCTGTTGAAGTTAAGACTGAAGTAAAAATAGAGGTAAAAAAAGAAGCCGACAAAGAAGATAATAAAGAAATTACTAAAGATAAAGAAGTTACTAAAAATAAAGAAATTAATAAGAATAAAGAAATTAATAAAACAGAAAAAAAGGTTACCGATAAAAAGGCTAAAAGCGAGTCCGAAAAACCGGTAAAAGTCGAGCCTAAGAAAGCAGCGGAGCCTAAGAAAGCAGTCGAGCCTAAGAAAGCAGTCGAGCCCAAGAATAAGAAAGAAGTCGAGGTTAAGAAAGAAGTCAAAACTAAGAAAGAAACCAAGGCTAAGGCTGATGTTAAGAAGGAAAATAAAAACATAACCAAAAAAGAGCCTCAGGAATCTGCAAAGAAAGAAATAAAGAAAGTTGCCAAAAAGGCTGTTAAATCCGAGGCAGCAACCGTTGTGAAAACTTTTGTTCAGTTTAACGATAACAGTTATGATACAGATACTATTGTAAAAAAAGTTCAATCTGTTTGGACAAAGGAATTAAAGAAGAAATCTTCAGATTTAAAAAATGTTGAGATATACATTAAACCTGAGGACGGTAAAGTTTATTATGTTCTTAATAAGAACAACGGAGATTTTAATCTTTAATATATAATTTACTGGGAGATTTATCAATGATTAACAAACTTACAGAAAAAATCAAAAAGACCGGAGCTCCTATAGTTGTAGGACTTGATCCCACACTGGAGTTGATTCCCGAACATGTTCTTAATAAGAATTACGGACAGTACGGAGCAGATTTTGAAGGAGTGTCCAGAGCGATAGTCGAATATAATAAGGCTATAGTAGATGCAGTGGCTGATCTTGTTCCGGCAGTAAAACCTCAGATTGCAATGTATGAAAAATTTGGAATTCCCGGACTTATTGCATTTGAGGAGACGGTTAAATATTGTAAGTCAAAGGGACTTATTGTTATCGGAGATATAAAGAGAGGCGATATAGGCTCAACAAGTACAGCATATGCAGTCGCTCATCTCGGTAAAGTTACAATTGACGGAAAAGATTACAGAGGATTTGATGAGGATTTTGTAACGGTAAATCCTTATTTGGGAACGGACGGTGTAAAGCCCTTTGTGGATGTATGTAAGGAAGAAAAGAAAGGTATGTTTGTTCTTGTAAAGACATCCAATCCTTCAAGCGGTGAGTTCCAGGACAGACTTATTGACGGTAGACCGCTGTACGAATGGGTTGCAGAGAAAGTGGTTAGCTGGGGACAGGAATGTATGGGCGATGAATACAGTTATGTGGGCGCAGTTGTGGGAGCAACATATCCTGAGATGGGAAAGGTGCTCAGAAAGCTTATGCCTAAGAATTATATTCTCGTTCCCGGATATGGAGCTCAGGGAGGAAAAGGAGCTGACCTTGTTAATTTCTTTAATGAGGACGGTCTTGGTGCAATTATTAATTCTTCAAGAGGTATTATCGGAGCATACAAACAGGAGAAGTACGCAGCATTTGGCGCTGAGAATTATGCCGATGCCGCAAGACAGGCTGTTCTTGATATGAAAGAGGATATAGAGACGGCATTGGCCGCTAAATAATTGCCGAAAAACATTATTATTGAAACATTTGCCCTACCTTTAGTCGAACAGACCGGGGTGGGGTTTTTTGTAGGATGAATATGGATAAAGAGCTGGTTAGTATTATAGTTCCGGTTTATAATGCATCGGAATATTTGGAAAATTGCATAAAGAGCCTTGTAAGTCAGACATATGAAGAAATTGAAATAGTTCTTATTGATGACGGATCAAAGGATGAAAGTCCGAAAATATGTGATAAATTGGCCAATATCTATGACAGAATTATTGTATCTCATACGGAAAATAA
Organism: Lachnospiraceae bacterium; assembly: GCA_045639745.1. Classification (GTDB taxonomy): domain Bacteria; phylum Bacillota; class Clostridia; order Lachnospirales; family Lachnospiraceae; genus NK4A136. The sequence goes on from JAZUDQ010000025.1 coordinate 27,315, forward strand.
AGGGGCGGCTGCTGCTAGAAACGCAGGGGTAAGGCTTTCGAACGGAGCGTATATTACATTTGTTGATTCGGATGATACCGTAACCGAGGATTTTATTGAGGTACTGTATAATTATTTAAAAAATGAAAATTCCGATATTGCGGTTTGCGGATATTATAAAGTTTTTTCGGAAAACAGGAAAGAAAGCAACACTGACTTACAAAGTTGCTTTACTGTCAGCGGAAAAGAGGCAATGGAGAAACTTCTGTATCAGCAGACTTTTATAAGTGCCCCTTGGGGAAGCTTAAGTAAAAGAAAAATCTGGGAAAAGGTGTCGTTTCCGGAAGGAGAAAAAGTTGAAGATGTAGCCACTGTATACAGACAGTTTGAGGCAGCAGAAAAACTTACATATATAAACAGACCTCTTTATAACTATTATCAGCGCAGTACCAGTACGGTATATTCGACATTTTCCGAAAAAAACAGATTTTATTATCAGCATACAAAGGAAATAATCGAATATATCGAACAATTTTATCCGGATATAATCGGGGCAGCCTATAATCGTCATTTCAGTGCATGTTTTCAGATTCTTTCTGAGACGAAGAAAAACAGTGAAAACAAACAACTTGTTTCTATGATATATGAAGATATTAAGAAAATCAGAAAAAATATTATTTCTGATAAAAAATCAAGAAAGATCAACAGGTGTGCAGCAGTTCTTTCTTATTTTGGTGTGGGGCTTCTGCATGGCATAGTCAGGATTTATTATAAAAAAACTTTAAAGAATATTATATAAACGATTAACAATATATTGTTGTAAATTTTATATTTTTTGAAATTAAAATTTTGATATAATTTAAGAAAAAAATGAGGAGGAAACAATATGGGTTCTATTCCTGGATGGTTAATTGCAATTATTGCAGTAGTGGTGTTGTTTATTATTGTTATGCTCACGGGTTACGTAAAAGCTCCGCCCGATATGGCGTATATTGTATCCGGTGTGAAGAAAAAATCAAAGGTTGTAATAGGAAAAGCAACAGTTCGAGTTCCTTTTTTTGAAAGACTTGATAAATTAAATCTTCGCCTCATACCGATTGATGTTAAGACAAGTAACGCTGTACCTACTGCCGATTACATTAACATTAGTGTAGATGCAACAGTTAATATTAAGGTAAGTAACGTTCCGGACAAACTTCGCCTTGCTGCCGAGAACTTTCTTAATAAGCCTACGGAATATATAGCCGCAGTTGCAAGAGAGGTTTTGGAAGGTAATGTTCGAGAAATTGTAGGTAAGATGAGACTTGAGGAAATGGTATCCGATCGTCAGAAATTTGCCAATCTCGTAAAAGAAAATGCAGAACCTGATCTTGCCGCAATGGGACTAGATATCATAAGCTTTAATGTCCAGAACTTTATTGATGCCAATGAAGTTATTGAGAATCTCGGTATTGATAACATTGTAAAGATTAAAAAATCTGCCGCAATTGCAAGAGCAGAGAGTGAAAGAGATATTAAAGTGGCTCAGGCTGCTGCGGATAAGGAATCAAATGATGCTGCTGTAGCTGCTCAGACAGAGATTGCCAAGAAACAGAACGAATTAGCCATTAAGAAGTCAGAACTTCAGATGGATGCTGATACCAAGAAGGCTATGGCAGATGCTGCTTACGAAATCCAGAAAGAGGAACAGCGTAAGACAATTGAGGTTACTACCGCAAATGCCGATATTGCAAGACAGGAAAGAGAGATTGAACTCAAGCAGAAACAGGTTTCTGTTAAGGAACAGGCTCTTGAAGCAGAAGTTAAGAAACAGGCAGAAGCTGAAAAATATGCAGCTCAACAGAGGTCTGATGCGGCTCTTTACCAGCGCCAGAAGGAAGCGGAAGCTAAGCAGTTTGAAGCTCAGAGGGCAGCAGAAGCAAAAAAAGCCCAGGCTGAAGCTGACAGATTTGCTAAGGAACAGGAAGCTGCCGGTATTAAAGCTGTCGGTGATGCAGAAGCAAGTGCGATTGCCGCAAAAGGTCTTGCAGAAGCAGAAGCAATGGAAAAGAAGGCAGAAGCCTATGCTAAGTATAACAAGGCTGCAATTGCCGAGATGATGATTAAAGTGTTGCCCGATATTGCTGCCAAGGTTGCTGAACCTCTTACTCAGATTGATAAGATTACTATCATCGGAGGAGGAGAAGGAGGAAACGGCGTTGATCAGGTTGCAGGCAATGTACCTGTTGTAATGGCCAAAGTATTTGAAAGCATGAAACAGGCTACCGGAATCGATCTTGCTTCTATAATTAATGCCGAATCATACGAAGCTAAGGTTAATAAGAATATTAACGTATCAGGAATTGACGGTGTTAACGTATCAATAAGAGAAGGTGCCGATGATAAGACGGAAGTGAGAGTCAATGCTCCGACTCCGGTCGAGAATGTTGAAATAACAGAAGAATAATAAGTAATAATATTTAATAAAATAATAATTAAAAAAGAGTCCTTCGTGCAAAATGGTATGTACTCATTTTTCGGTTATGCCGGGAAAGGTATATAACAAAAGCACGGGGGATTTTTTTGTGGAAATTTTTATCGTTGATTTACTTATATTTTAATAATAATTAATGTAGTAAAAAAATACTTTTGAAAAAATGTTGATTATTATATACTCAATTTTGCTGAGAAAAGTACTCAGCAGTAAAGAATTACCGAAATATCAGTTTTAATTAACATAGAAGATTAATTGGAATTACGAGAAACGGTTACAAAAAAGAAAGAGGTGTAATTTTTATGATGAGAAAAAATTTAATGAAAAGAGTATTAACAGTTGGTTTTGCTGCTGTGGCTTCTTGCTTTGTCCTTGCTGGTTGCGGTGACACAAAAAATGATTCAAAGGATGACAAAGTTGCCGAAGAAGAGGAAAAGGAAGAAGAGAAAGAGGAAGAGGAAAAGGAAAAGGAAAACGACAAGGAAAATCCCGATGAAACAAATCCCGATGAAGCAAATCCTGACGAAGAAAAACCCGATGAAGAAAATCCCGACACGGAAAAACCCGGTGACGAAGATCTTGATATTTCTGAATTAAACAGTAAGCCTGAAGATTTTGACAGTGAGATTCTTGCAGATATATGTGAAGAATATGTAGCTGAGGGATACATGGTATTAAAATCCGAGGAAGATGAGATTTCAGATGAAACTATAATTGAAGAATTAATGGCTATGAAGACATTACAGGCATCAAGCAATGATTCTTACAATATTGATATGGCATATGCATGCGTTTATGAATCACCGGAATCGCTTGAGACCGCAATTGCAGAAGTGATTGAGGAACAAACAGCATCCTATGGTGAGCCTACAATTGAAGAGACAGATGAAGGAACATTATATACATTTACCGACGGAGAGACTGTTCTTATTACAATAAATGTATATGATGAAACAACAGTACTTGTTTCTGAGAAAATGAATTCTGATGGTATTTTCTAATATATTTTTCAGAGAAAGTAGTTCTTGTTAAAAGTAAAGAATAGGGGTGAGAGCCGCGATATAGTTAAAACTGTATTGCGGCTTTTTAAAATAAAATAGGATTACTTGTTGACAAAGAAAAACGCCGGTGCTATTTTTATGTTAGCACTCCAAAGAATTGAGTGCTAACAAGTGGAATTTTTAATGGTGAGAATATGAAATCAAATGAAACAGTATTAGATGAAAGAAAATTAAAAATTCTATATGCGCTTATTCGTAATTATTTGGATACGGGAGAACCGGTAGGAAGCAGAACCATTTCCAAATATACGGATTTGAATTTAAGTTCCGCAACCATTCGAAATGAAATGGCCGATTTGGAGGAGTTGGGATACATTGTTCAACCTCATACATCGGCAGGCCGTATTCCTACAGATAAAGCCTACAGATTATATGTTGACGACCTTATGAAGGAAAAGGATCGGGAGATAGAGGAACTTAAGGGTGTCATTGTTGAGACGGAAGGCAAGATGGACCACATGTTGAAAAATGTTGCAAAGGTCCTGGCAAGTAATACTAATTATGCCACTGTTGTATCGGCTCCTATGGTAAACAAGAATAAACTAAAGTTTATTCAGCTTTCAAAGGTTGATGATAATCAGATTCTTGCGGTTATAGTTATTGAAGGAAATGTAATTAAGAACAATATTCTTAATGTTACACAGACTCTTGATGATGAGACAATGTTGAAGTTAAACATTTTACTTAACACGCATCTGAACGGATTATGTATAGATGAAATAAATCTTGGTATGATTGCCGCTCTTAAAGCACAGGCAGGTATTCACGGTGATATAGTCGGTGAAGTTCTTGATGCGGTAGCCCAGGCTATAAATGCAGATGAAGAACTTGAAATATATACAAGCGGTACAAACAATATTTTCAAATATCCGGAACTTGCGGATAATGAAAAAGCAAGTCAGTTAATTAATACTTTTGAAGAAAAACAATTGTTGGCCAAACTTGCGGCAGACAGTCTCGAGAATAGTGAAGAGACCGGAATTCAGATTTATATCGGTGAAGAATCCAAGATGCAGGGCATGAAAGATTGCAGTGTTGTTACCGCAACGTATGAACTTGGTGACGGAATGAAAGGAAGTATTGCTATTATCGGTCCCAAGCGAATGGATTATGAAAAGGTTGTAGGTACACTTCAGACAATGAAGAATGAGTTGGAAAATGCCTACAATAAAAAAGAGAAATAATTGAAACGGAGTAATATTCATGAAGAACGATACTAAAAATACCAAAGCTAAAAAATCCGATGAAAAGGAACTTGAGAAGGACAGCGTGACGGCAGCAGACGACGCTGATAATACAGAGGACAAAACAAAAGAAATGACGGAAGATTCGAAAGAGGATCAAAAACAAGAAAAGGAAGAACAAAAGGAAGAACAAAAGGAAGAATCTCAAAGCGAAAGCGAAAAAGTTGCCGAATTAAACGATCGCCTGATGAGGCAGATGGCGGAATTTGAAAACTTCAGAAAACGTTCAGACAAAGAAAAAGAGCAAATGTTTGAAGTCGGAGCCAAGAGTGTTATTGAAAAGATACTTCCTATAGTGGATAACTTTGAAAGAGGGCTCGGAACTGTTACGGATGAAGATAAGAACAGCAAGTTTGCTGAGGGAATGCAGATGATTTATAAACAACTCATGGATGAACTTGAAAAACTTGATGTTAAGCCTATAGAAGCAGTCGGAAAAGAATTTGATCCCAATTTACACAATGCGGTTATGCAGACGGAATCGGATGAATATGAGTCCGGAACGGTAGCACAGGAATTACTTAAAGGATATACATATAGAGACCAGGTCGTAAGACATTCAATGGTTTCGGTTGTACAATAAATTAAATTTTTATTAGGAGGATTAAAGATATGGGAAAGATTATTGGTATTGACCTTGGAACAACAAACTCGTGTGTAGCAGTTATGGAAGGTGGAAAGCCTACAGTTATCGCTAATACTGAAGGAGCAAGAACAACTCCCTCGGTTGTAGCATTTACAAAGACAGGAGAGCGTCTTGTAGGTGAACCTGCCAAGAGACAGGCTGTTACAAACTCAGAAAAGACAATTTCATCAATTAAAAGAGATATGGGTACAGACCATGGAAGAACTATTGATGATAAGAAATATTCTCCGCAGCAGATTTCGGCAATGATTCTTCAGAAACTTAAAGCTGATGCTGAGAACTACCTTGGTGAGAAGGTTACGGAAGCAGTTATTACAGTTCCCGCATACTTTAATGATGCACAGCGTCAGGCTACAAAGGATGCAGGTAAGATTGCAGGTCTTGAAGTAAAGCGTATTATCAACGAGCCCACTGCGGCAGCACTTGCTTATGGTCTTGATAATGAAAAAGAACAGAAGATAATGGTATACGATCTCGGTGGTGGTACATTTGATGTATCTGTTATTGAAATTGGTGAAGGCGTTATCGAAGTTCTTGCAACAAGCGGTGATAACAGACTTGGTGGTGATGACTTTGACCAGAAAATTACAGATTATATGGTATCTGAATTCAAAGCACAGAACGGTGTACATCTTTCATCAGATAAGATGGCTATGCAGAGACTTAAAGAAGCAGCAGAGAAAGCTAAGAAGGAACTTTCCGCTTCAACAACAACTAATATTAATCTTCCGTTCATCAGTATGAATGCAGAAGGACCTCTTCACTTTGATATGAATCTTACAAGAGCAAAATTCGAGGAGCTTATTCATGATCTTATTGAAAGAACAGCTATTCCTGTTCAGAATGCTCTTAAGGATGCCGGTCTTAATGCATCAGAACTTTCAAAGGTTCTTCTTGTAGGTGGTTCAACAAGAGTTCCTGCAGTTCAGGATAAGGTTAAGGCTCTTACAGGTCATGAACCTTCAAAGACACTTAATCCCGATGAATGTGTTGCAATCGGTGCTTCTATCCAGGGTGGTAAACTTGCCGGAGACGCAGGTGCCGGTGAGATTCTTCTTCTTGATGTTACTCCACTTTCACTTTCAATTGAGACAATGGGTGGTGTTGCTACAAGACTTATCGAGAGAAATACAACTATTCCTACAAAGAAGAGCCAGGTATTCTCTACAGCAGCAGATAATCAGACAGCAGTAGATATTAACGTAGTTCAGGGTGAAAGACAGTTTGCAAAAGACAATAAATCACTCGGACAGTTCAGACTTGACGGTATTCCTCCCGCAAGAAGAGGTGTTCCTCAGATCGAAGTTACATTTGATATCGATGCAAATGGTATCGTAAATGTATCTGCTAAGGATCTTGGTACAGGTAAGGAGCAGCATATTACAATCACAGCTGGTTCTAATATGTCGGATGATGATATCGAGAAGGCTGTAAAGGAAGCTGCAGAATATGAAGCTCAGGATAAGAAGCGTAAGGAAGCTATCGATGCTATTAATGACGCTGATTCTATGGTATTCCAGACAGAGAAAGCTCTTAATGAAGTAGGTGATAAGATTGATGCTTCAGAGAAGGCTTCTGTTGAGACAGAGATTAATGCGGTTAAGGAACTTGTCGAGAAATACAGAAATCAAGAGATGTCAGAGGATCAGGTAGCTGAACTTAAGGCAGCACAGGAAAAGATGATGACAAGTGCACAGGGAGTATTTACCAAGATGTATGAAGGAATGCAGGGTGCAGCAGGCGGCGCAGGCCCTGATATGAGTGGATTTACCGGAGATATGGGTGCAGGAAATGCATCAGGTAATGCTGCTGATGATATTATAGACGGAGATTTTAAGGAAATTTAATCATGGCAGACAAGAGAGATTATTATGAAGTGCTCGGCGTTTCAAAAGGCGCTGATGAGTCTGAGATTAAAAAAGCATACAGGGTTCTTGCAAAAAAATATCACCCGGATATGAATCCCGGAGATAAAGAAGCAGAAGCAAAATTTAAAGAAGCCTCTGAAGCATATGCGGTTCTCAGTGACCCCGAAAAGAAAGCTAAGTATGATCAGTTTGGTCATGCTGCTTTCGACGGAGGAGCCGGCGGCGGCGGATTTGGTGGTTTTGATTTCAGCGGAGCTGATTTTTCTGATATATTCGGAGATATATTCGGAGATTTATTCGGTGGCGGAAGACGAGGAAGAGGCAGTAACGGTCCCATGAAGGGAAGCAATCTTCGTGCCAGTGTGAGATTGACTTTTGAAGAAGCGGTTTTTGGCTGTAAAAAGGAAATCGAAATAAATGTAAAGGATCCATGTCCCAAATGTCAAGGCACCGGTGCAAAGACCGGTACCAGTCCGGAGACATGTACCAAATGTGGCGGCAAAGGTCAGGTTATATTCACTCAACAGTCATTCTTTGGTCAGGTCAGAAATGTTCAGACATGTCCGGTATGTGGCGGTAAAGGAAAAGTTGTAAAAGAAAAATGTTCAGACTGCTACGGATCGGGTTATGTGACAATTAAGAAACGTTACGAAGTTGAATTTCCCGCAGGCATTGACAATGGTCAATGTAAGCGTATGAGTGGTCTTGGTGAGCCGGGACTGAACGGAGGACCGAGAGGAGATGTACTCGTAGAGGCAGTTGTATCAAAGCATCCTATTTTCCAGAGACAAGATACAGATATTTATTCAACTGTTCCAATGTCATTTGCTGTTGCAGCTCTTGGAGGAGAGATAGTTATAGATACTGTCGACGGACCGGTCTGCTATGATGTAAAGGCAGGAACTTCTACCGATACAAGAGTAAGGCTTAGAGGTAAAGGTGTTCCTTCGTTGAGAAACAGTGGAATGAGAGGCGATCACTATGTTACTTTGGTGATACAGGTGCCTACAAAGCTTTCTTCCGAAGCAAAAGAATTATTGAAGAACTTTGATGAAAAGACGGGAGAATCACTTAAAGCTGCCGAAAGATTCAAAGCAAATCATGACACTGCCGATACGGGAAAGAAGGGCAGAAAGAAAAAACTATTCTGATAATGAGAACATTATATGAGTTTCCTTTGATAAGACATTATCTTTATCGAGGGAAACTTATATTTATTTCACGGAAAATCAGTTTACACGTAACTATATTCAGAATAGTATAATAATTAAGACTAATAATCTTCCCAATAACGGAGAATAGAATGGCAACCTGGTCAACAAGAGGTCTTCGAGGTTCGCTCCTTGAGGATATGATTAACAAAACAAATGAGAAATACAGAGAAAAGGGACTGGCACTGATTCAGAAGATTCCTACACCGATTACTCCGATTAATATCGATAAAGAATCACATCACATTACTTTGGCATATTTTGATCAAAAGAGTACGGTGGATTATATTGGTGCGGTTCAGGGTATTCCGGTTTGTTTTGATGCCAAAGAATGTGCATCGGATACATTTTCGCTCCAAAATATTCATCCGCACCAGGTTGAGTTTATGTTGGATTTTCAAAAGCAGGAAGGAATTGCTTTTTTTCTTATATATTTTTCAAAATCCGATAGATTTTATTATCTTGCAATCGATAAATTAAAAGAATTTTGGGACAGGGCACAAGATGGTGGCAGGAAGAGTTTTAGAATAAACGAACTTGATGAGGAATATTTTCTTGATGTCAGAAGAGGGGTATTGGTGCCGTATCTTGAAATGATTCAGAAACATTTAAACGAGAAGGAGGGCGAAAATGAGTGAAGATATCAGCAAGTTGCAGGAACTGATTAACGGAAGTGACAACATTGTTTTCTTCGGGGGTGCAGGAGTATCTACCGAAAGCGGAATTAAAGATTTTCGCAGTGTTGACGGACTTTATCATGAGAAGTATGATTATCCGCCGGAAACGATATTGTCTCATACATTTTACTGCAGAAAAAAGGAAGAATTCTTCAGATTTTATAAAGATAAACTTCTCGGAAAAGCGGAACCGAATGCTGCTCATTATAAACTTGCGGAACTTGAGCGTGCAGGTAAGTTAAAAGCTGTTATTACGCAAAATATAGACGGCCTTCATCAGGCGGCGGGAAGTAAGAAAGTATTAGAACTGCATGGAAGCGTATTAAGAAACTATTGTGAAAAATGCGGAAAATTTTTCGATGCCGATTATATGGCATCGGCAAATGGAATACCTGTGTGCGATGAATGTGGCGGAGATATTAAGCCGGATGTGGTCCTTTATGAGGAAGGCCTTGATAATTCGATACTTACGGAAGCAATAAAATGTATCAGAGAAGCGGATATGTTAATTATTGGAGGAACAAGCCTCGTTGTTTATCCTGCTGCGGGACTGATTGATTATTACAGAGGTAATAAACTGGTATTGATTAATAAGGACGAGACTGCCAGAGACGGTGCTGCGGATTATATTTTCCATGGAAAAATAGGAGAAATCCTGAGTACAATTACCGTGTGAAAATATTCTACGATACGCATATATATTTTGCTGAATATGTACTTTAAAACATTTTGGGTATCAGTTATCATATTATATAATAATAGAAATCGAAAGGAGGAAAAATAATGGGTTTCGATTTGAATGTAATTATGCCGATAGTATGGCTGGCATTGATAGTTGTATTTGTTGTAGTTGAGTTTATTACACAGGGAATAACGACGATATGGTTTGCAGGAGGTTCCGTAGTTGCTTTGTTTGCAGCAGCTCTTGATGCATCTATATGGGTACAGTTGATTTTATTTATAGCAATTTCGATTGTTCTGCTTTTTTTCACGAGACCGGTGCTGATGAAACATTACAGTAAATTGATTACAAAGACCAATGTTGAGGAGGTTGTCGGTGAGACGGCATTGGTTATGGAAGATATCAGTAATTTGGAATCAAAAGGAAAAGTATCCGTTAATGGAATGGAATGGTCTGCAAGATCTGTTGATGATAACATTGTTATTTTTGCAAATGAAAAGGTTGTTATCAAAAAAGTTGAAGGTGTTAAGTTGCTCGTTGAGAGAGCTTAAAATTATTTATTCTGTAAAGGAGAAATTATATGGATGGAGTAGGAGTATTTATTGTTTTTTTAGTGATATTTCTGATAGTGATTATTGTCAGATGTATTACAATTGTGCCTCAGGCAAATGCATATGTTATTGAACGACTTGGTGCTTACCTTGATACATGGCATGTAGGAATTCACTTCAGAGCTCCTTTTATTGATAAGAGAGCCAGAAAGATCAGCCTTAAGGAGCAGGTAGTTGATTTTGCTCCCCAGCCTGTTATTACAAAAGATAATGTTACAATGAGAATAGATACTATTGTATTTTATCAGGTAACAGATCCGAGATTGTTTGCATACGGTGTTGAAAATCCCATTATGGCGATTGAAAATCTTACTGCAACAACTCTTCGTAATATAATCGGTGAACTTGACCTTGACCAGACACTTACATCACGTGAAGTTATTAATACAAAGATGAGAGCTCAGCTTGATGTGGCTACAGATCCATGGGGTATTAAAGTTAACCGAGTAGAACTTAAGAATATCATTCCTCCTCAGGCTATTCAGCAGGCAATGGAGAAACAGATGAAAGCCGAACGAGAGAGACGTGAACAGGTTACTATTGCAGAAGGTGAGAAAACATCAGCTATTCTTCGTGCAGAAGGTCAGAAGGAATCAGCTATTCTTTCGGCAGAAGCTGAAAAAGCATCAGCAATCCTGAAAGCAGAAGCTCAGAAGGAAAAGATGATTCGTGAGGCAGAAGGTCAGGCAGAAGCTATCTTGAAAGTACAGCAGGCTAAGGCAGACGCTATCAGAATGATTAAAGAAGCTGGCGCAGATGAAGCTGTTCTTCAGATTAAGAGTCTTGAGTCTCTGGAAAAAGTTGCTGACGGACAGTCTACGAAGATTATTATTCCTTCAAATCTTCAGGGTGTTGCAGGACTTGCCACAACATTTAAAGAAGTTATTACACAGTAATTTATAAAAGTACAAGAAAACCCACTGCCTTTAGGCGGTGGGTGCTCTTGTACGAGGTGCGGGGATTCAAGCCCCGTACCTCGTAAGGCACGAAGTGCCGCTTTTTTATGAGCAAGTAGCGAAGCGGATTGCGAATA
>JAZUDQ010000026.1:0-121624 GCA_045639745.1 Lachnospiraceae bacterium
TGATATTCGCAATCCGCTTCGCTACTTGCTCATAAAAAAGCGGCACTTCGTGCCTTACGAGGTACGGGGCTTGAATCCCCGCACCTCGTACAAGAGCACCCACCGCCTAAAGGCAGTGGGTTTTCTTGTACTTTTATAAAACTATATATATTTACCCGTTATGCAAGTTCTATAGCTTCCTTGTAGTCAAGCGGTTTGCTCCAAATAAATCCCTGAACAAAATCAGCTTTATACTCCTTGAGTTTTTCCAATTGTACCTGATACTCTACACCTTCAGCGATAACCTCCGCATCCATAATATGTCCTAGGTATATTACGGATTTGATGAAGTCGGCATTGACTTTGCTGGCCGTAATATTATCGATAAGCGACTTATCAAGTTTAACAAGATTGATAGGAAGTTTTATCAGCTGCTCAAGTGATGTATATCCGGTTCCGAAGTCGTCTATCGCAATCTTTATATCCATTTCCCTGATTTTCTTTATATTATCAATCGTAAAGCTTTCATCGTCGGCAAATGAGTACTCGGTAATCTCAATCTCCAGACATTCGGGCGGAAACTCTATTTCATTAACAAGCTTTATTACATTATCCGCAAAATCTTCTTTTGCGATATTCTTGGCAGAAACATTAATTGACAGGGTTATATTTCTGTTTTTATTACATACCTCCTTAAATTCCGTCATTGCACGTTTTAACACATACGCATCAATGTCAAATATGAGGTTGGATCGCTCCGCAATAGCAATAAACTCTCCGGGATATATAGGATCTTCCGAACCTCTGTCCATACGGATAAGTGTCTCAAATCCTCTAAGATTCTTTTCCTCCGTAGTGTACTGAGGCTGATAAACCAGATAAAATTTGTTCTCTCTGAGACAGTCCTTTACAACCTGCTCTACAAGAACATCTCTTTCAATCTTTTTCTGAATGTCGTCATTATATATGCATATATTTTTATCTACTGATTTGGATGCCTGATTCATAGCCGCATCTGCGTGTTTGAGGATTGTCTCGACATCGTCATAAGCACCGTTTATTTTTACCAAACCTATATACGCAGATAAGTTACAGCTGCTTACAATACCATTTTCTCTCTCAATACTGATTGTCTCTTCAATTGCTTCCGAGATGCATTTCGCAATTTCCTGATAATCGGATTCTTCGGGAAGAATCACGGCATACTGCGCTCCTTCCAATCTGTATGGACAATTGGCAGCTCCCAGAATCTTCTCCATTCTGTCTGCAATAATTCTCAAAATCGTGTCACCTGTATATCTGCCGTAATTGGCATTAATCGGTCTGAAGCCGTCTACAGAAGCTAAAAGCACAAAACCGTTTTTCTTCTCATAAACCATTTTACCTATTGCATTTTGAAATGAATTGGAATTGTGAAGTCCCGTTACTTCATCTATTATCGCCTTGTTTTCCGTATATTTCAGCTGCTTATATACGAAAATAAGAATGATATAAAACATAAAATTGTTAAATACACCCGGAGTAGCCGCCAGAGAATTACTCTTTACTATAGCTACAATATTCATCACAATATACATGGTGGATATGCCAAGTGAAAGAATTAAACCTTTATTAAGACTAAGGAAAATCATCAGCAGATTGGCCAGAAGTCCAACAACAGAAATGCACCCGGACAAGCTCAGCAAAGGCAGTTCCCTGTTGCCCACTACAATAACTTTTCCGTTAAATGCTATACCAATACAAATATTAGAAATCAAAATGATAATACTGAAAATGAAACATATAATCAGCATCCTTTTTTTACGAGAATACTTCAAAACGAATTCCCCCTTTTGCCCTTTTATCTAAATCTTCTTTTTCCATAAAGTCACTTTCTAAAAAAAGTGTACAAAAAAAGAAGTCTAAAATCCCCAACTGTGGTTATATTGTACCATAAAATGCTCTGTAAAAAAGCACAAAAATACGGAGCCGATTTTGACATCGACTCCGCAAATATTACTGTTTTCCGTTAATCAATCAATTAGATTGCTTCATGGAATGTTCTTGAGATAACATCAGCCTGCTGCTCTGCTGTAAGCTTAATGAAGTTTACTGCATATCCTGATACACGGATTGTAAGCTGAGGATAATTCTCAGGATGAGCCTGAGCATCCAATAATGTGTCTCTGTTAAGAACGTTTACATTAAGATGATGTCCGCCCTTTGTAGCATATCCATCTAATAATGAAACAAGGTTATTAACCTGTGCTTTACTTGTCTCTGCCATTTTTTTATCCTCCTTATATTATTAAATATGAGTTAAACTATCTAAAATCGTCCAAACCCTCATGAAGAGTAGGAACACTACAAGCTAATGGTGTACGCGAGCAATCTGCGCAGCCCATAGTCTGAACATTCTTACCTTCAGAAACATTTTCATCCATATCGACATTGACATGACCAACGCCTTTTGCAAAGCCGCTATCCAACTGTGCAACCAGGTCATCTATCATTTGCTCGTCCGCAACATTTCCGTCCATGGTCCTACCTCCTCATAAGATATTTTTCTTAAAATTATTTGCTGAGATCTACTTCGATATCACCTGCAAATACCTGATCTTCTTTACCAAGAGCACCGGGGATAATTGTAAATGTATTAGAAATACCATCCTGTGCATCCATGAAAGGAAGTTTAGATACAGATGAAAGTGAAGCAACCGCACCATGTGTATCTCTTCCGTGAAGAGGGTTAGCACCGGGTGCAAAAGGCTGTCCCTTACGACGTCCGTCAGGTGTGTTACCTGTTGCCTTACCATATGTTACGTTAGAAGTAATTGTAAGGATTGACTGTGTAGGGAATCCGTCTCTGTATGTATGATGACGTCTAATCATCTTCATGAACTTAGAAACAAGTTCCTCAGCGATTGAGTCAACTCTGTCATCGTCATTACCGTATTTAGGGAAGTCACCTGTTGTCTCGAAGTCAACAATGATTCCGTCCTCATCACGGATAGGCTTAACAGTTGCATACTTCATAGCTGAAAGTGAGTCAGTTACAACTGAAAGACCTGCAATACCTGTTGCGAAATATCTACGAACGTCTCTGTCATGAAGAGCCATCTGTGCTCTCTCATAGCAGTACTTATCATGCATATAGTGGATAACGTTAAGAGTATTAACATATGTCTCAGCAAGCCATTCCATCATGTCTTCGAACATAGGCATGAACTTGTCATATGTAAGAACCTCATCGTCATATCTCTTATAGTTAGGACCAACCTGTTTCTTTGTAACTTCATCCACACCACCGTTCATAGCGTAGAGCATACATTTTGCAAGGTTTGCACGAGCTCCGAAGAACTGCATTTCCTTACCGATTCTCATTGAAGATACACAACAAGCAATACCGTAGTCATCACCATGTGTTACTCTCATAAGGTCATCGTTCTCGTACTGGATTGAAGAAGTCTTGATTGACATCTTTGCACAGAACTCTTTCCAAGGTCTGGGAAGTCTTGTAGACCAAAGAACTGTAAGGTTAGGTTCCGGAGCAGCACCAAGGTTGTTAAGTGTATTAAGATATCTGAAAGATGTCTTTGTAACCATGTGACGACCATCAACACCAACACCACCGAGTGACTCGGTTACCCATACGGGATCGCCGGCGAAAATCTGGTTATATTCGGGTGTACGAGCAAATTTAACGCAACGAAGTTTCATGATGAAGTGATCAACGAACTCCTGAATCTGCTCTTCTGTAAATGTTCCGTTCTTAATGTCTCTCTCTGCGAAGCAGTCGATGAATGTAGATGTACGTCCAAGTGACATAGCTGCACCGTTCTGCTCCTTAACTGCTGAAAGATATCCGAAGTATGTAGCCTGGATTGCTTCCTGAACGTTTGTTGCAGGTCTTGAAATATCACATCCGTAAGATGCAGCCATCTCTTTCATCATCTTAAGAGCTACGATCTGCTCGGAAATCTCTTCACGAAGACGGATAACATCATCTGTCATGATACGTCCTGTAGATTCCTTCTGTGCCTCTTTATCTTCGATAAGTCTGTCGATACCGTAAAGAGCGATACGTCTGTAGTCACCGATGATACGTCCACGTCCGTATGCATCGGGAAGACCTGTAATAACATGAGCTGAACGACATGCTCTCATCATAGGTGTATATGCATCGAAGCATCCTGCATTATGTGTCTTTCTGTGTGTTGAGGAGAACTCTGAAATCTCGGGATCTACTGTATATCCGTTATCAGCACATGCCTTCTCTGCCATACGAATACCACCGTAAGGCTGCATAGAACGCTTAAAAGGCTTATCTGTCTGGAAACCTACAATCTTTTCCTTGCTCTTGTCAAGGTATCCGGGTCCGTGTGAAGTAATTGTAGAAACAACCTTTGTGTCCATATCAAGAACACCGCCTGCTTCTCTTTCTTTCTTAGAGAGGTCAAGTACCTGCTCCCATAAATCCTTTGTAGCCTGTGTAGGACCAGCTAAGAATGTATCATCTCCATCATAAGGAGTATAGTTCTTCTGGATGAAATCACGTACATTGATTTCCTTGCACCACTTGCCACAGTTGAAACCTTCCCATTCGGGCTTCATTTCATAACTCATTTGAATGCCTCCTATTAATATATATTTTTTAACGGCTTATCCGTTTTTTACAGCAAATTAATTATATCTGTAAACAAAGAATATAGTCAATAATTCGTTTGTACTTTTTTGTATACAATTTAATAATAAAGTCCCAAAAATAAAGAATTATGGCGTTTTTCATTGTTATGTTTACCACTTTTTCGGCACTATTAATCATTGCTTATTGGGAAGTGAAAATGTATAGTAATCTAAGATAAAGAATATAAACGGAGAAACAGAAATGACAAAAGGAAAAATACACTCTTTTGAAAGTTTTGGAACGGTAGACGGCCCCGGTGTGAGATTTGTCGTATTTGTACAAGGTTGCCCCATGAGATGCGCTTATTGTCATAATCCCGATACATGGGAAATGAATGCAGGTACGCCTACGGAACCGGCCGACATTATAGAACAATACGAAAGAAACAAGGGCTTTTATGAGGGTGGCGGAATAACCGTTACAGGCGGTGAACCTCTTATGCAGATTGATTTTCTCATTGACCTTTTTACTCTCGCCAAAGAAAAAAACATTCATACCTGTATTGACACATCCGGTATCGCTTTCAAAAAGGACAATGAGGAATTTAAACAAAAGCTTGATAAACTGCTTCCCTTAACGGATCTTATTATGCTTGACATTAAACATATCGATCCCGAAAAACACAAAGAACTGACAAATCAGCCCAACGACGGTATTCTTGATTTTGCCCGCTATATCGATGGCAAAGGAACCGACATTTGGATAAGACATGTTATCGTTCCCGGAATCACCGATGATGACGAATACCTTTTCAAGCTCGGTTATTTTATAGGAGAATTAAAGAGTCTGAAGGCTCTTGATGTACTTCCCTATCATACCCTCGGCAAACCCAAATACGACAAGCTCGGTATTGATTATAAACTCAAAGATGTGCCCGCTATGAATAAGAGCGATGCCATAGAAAAAAAGAAGGTAATACTGGACGGAATAAAGAAAAAGCGTGCGGAATAATACTTCTTGATACAAACATACAAAAGTATTAGAATAAAAAACATAAATCAAAAGGAGGATTACAAAAATGGCATTTGAAATTTCAGATCAGTGTGTATCATGTGGTGCTTGTGCAGGCGGATGTCCTGTCGGAGCAATCTCTGAAGGCAATGGAAAATTCGAAATCGATCCTGAGAAATGCATCTCTTGCGGTGCTTGCGCAGGTACATGTCCTACAGGTTCTATTTCTGAGAAATAGTTTTCAATTATCCACATATAAAAAGAATCCCACTCGGGATTCTTTTTTTTTACAATATTATCTTCCCATGTTACCAAACTGAGTATATTTCGGAAGCCAGGCAAGCTCAACCGTTCCGATAGGTCCGGAACGCTGCTTGGCAATAATTATTTCTGCTTTATTGTGATTGTCATCCGACTTGTTATAGACCTCATCACGGTAAATAAACAGCACCACGACGGCATCCTGCTCTATTGAACCGGATTCTCGAAGATCCGACAACATCGGCCTGTGGTCCGGTCTTTGTTCCGGAGCACGCGAGAGCTGTGATAATGCCATAATCGGAATTCCGAGTTCCTTTGCCAGAAGCTTAAGGGATCTTGATATTTCCGAAATCTCCTGCTGACGGGAATCAGACTTTCCGTTTCCGTTCATAAGCTGAAGGTAGTCAATAATAACAAGTTGAATATCCTTTTCCATCTTCATCTTACGACATTTGCTTCTTATCTCCGCCAAGGTAGTCGTAGAGTCATCAAGAATCAAATCCGATCTCGCAATATTTCCGCCGCTTTCTATTAAGGCTTCCCAATCTCCTTCCGAGAGTTGACCGGATTTAAATTTACCGGAGTCAACCTTTGAATCCATCGCCAGAAGACGGTTAACAAGTTCTGTATTGGACATTTCCAAACTGAACATAAGAACCGGTTTTTTCTGTGAAATAATTATGTTTTTGGCAATGCTTAACACAAACGATGTCTTTCCCATGGCAGGTCTTGCCGCAATAAGAACAAGGTTTCCGGGACGAAATCCGGTAGTCATACGGTCCAAATCTGTAAATCCGGTGGCAAGTCCGGTTACCTCTCCTGTCGTTCTTGCAGCCTTCTCAATAATATCGAGTGTCTCATTAACAACTTTTTCTATCGGTTCGAACTTACCGAGATTACGTCTCTGTACAATCTTGTAAACATCTTTTTCGGTCTTCTCCAGAAGTTCATTAAGACTTCCTTTACCGCCGTAACAATCTTCGCTGATCTGTTCCGATACCTTGATTAACTGACGAAGAGTTGCCTTTTCATACACAATATTTGCATAATATGAGGCATTAACCGACGTAGGTACCGCAACAACAAGTCCGGCCAACATTTCAGGTGTTACCATGCTGTCCGGAATATTCATCTCTTTTAATTTATCGGGGAGCGTAATCTCATCAATTCCTCTTCCCATTTTGTTAAGTTCCAGCATTGCATCGTAAATTATGCCATATGTCTTATTGTAAAACAAAGAACCGTCTATCAATATTTCGGACAATTCCCCCAGACATGAATTATCAACAAAAACAGCACCAAGCACTGACTGCTCGGCTTCGTAATTGTGTGGCATAATTCTTTTTACAGCTGCTTCCTCAATTTCTGCCATTATACCGATTCCTCATTTATCAAAAGGTGAAATGTTCCGGTTACATTAGGATGAATCTTAACCGAAATCTCAAATGAACCTGCGCTCTTTATAGGTGCATCAAGAACAATCTTTTTCTTGTCGATATCATAACCCAACTGCTTTTTTAATTCGTCACTTATTTCCTTTGTTGAAATGCTGCCGAAAGTCTTACCGTCCTTGCCGCATTTAATG
Source organism: Lachnospiraceae bacterium (assembly GCA_045639745.1). Lineage (GTDB taxonomy): Bacteria > Bacillota > Clostridia > Lachnospirales > Lachnospiraceae > NK4A136. The sequence continues at coordinate 7,443 of JAZUDQ010000026.1, forward strand.
CTTAATGTAACAGTCTTTTCCTTCATTTCTTCCGCAAAAGACTTCGCATCCTGAAGCTTCTGCTCTGCAATCTTATCTTCATTGGCTTTTTTGAGTTTAAGATTATTCAGATTGGCAGGTGTAGCTTCAACGCCAAGTTTTTTATTGATTATGCAGTTTCTTGCATATCCGTCACTAAATTCGAGAACATCTCCTCTTTTTCCTACTTTTTTTACATCTGTTGTAAGTATTACTTTCATAGTCTTCTCCATTCACGAGTATATAAATTCGTACTCTTCCGTTATATTTCTCCCTGTTCGAGCTTTCTGTCCAAGATTTCCTTCAAAGCACTGATTGCTTCATCAATGGTCGAATCGGCAAGCTGTGCTCCGGCAATATTCATATGTCCGCCTCCTCCAAACTCTTCCATGACAATCTGAACATTCATTTCATCAATGGAACGGGCGGATATGTAAATAACATCCTGATATTCGCAAAATACAAAACTTGCTTTTATTCCCGTGATATTAAGAAGCTCGTTGGCAGCCTGTGCCGCAAGCACCGTCGGGCTCTCAACCCCTTTATTATCACAGATACTGATGGCAAAATTGTCTTGATATATTTCGGCTTTTCTTACCGCATCGGCTTTTGTCTTGTATTCAATTGCATCTTCACGGAACATTTTTCTGACTCTTGTAACATCAGCTCCGTTACGTCTTAAAAATGCCGCCGCTTCAAAAGTTCTTACACCGGTCTTGGCCGCAAAATTCTGTGTGTCAATTACAATTCCCGCATAAAGGCAATCTGCAACTATACTCTTTAACTTAACTCCGTTGTTAATATACTGAAGAATCTCGGCAACCATTTCACATGCAGAAGATGCATAAGGCTCTATGTATGAAAGAGTTGCATTTTCAATCATCTCGGTCCCCTGTCTGTGGTGGTCCAAAACAACTATCGATTTACATTTTCTGATTAACTCCGGACATTCCGTAATACTGGGCTTATTGACATCAAGAACAACAAGAACCGTATTACCGTCACACAATTCCAACGCTCTCTCCGAAGATACAACAGCTTCTTCTTCAAGATCCGGATATGTGTAATACAAATCCACCAAAGGTCTTAATGATGTTGATACATCGTCCAATACGATATGGCACTCTCTGTGAAGATTAGTACAGGCACATTTTATTCCGACGCAGGCACCAAAGCTGTCAACATCACCATTACGATGCCCCATGACAAAGACTTTTTCACGGGAACTTATAATTTCCTGAAGTGCCTGAGCCTTAACACGCGCTTTAACACGAGTGTTATTTTCCTTCTGTTGACTCTTGCCTCCGAAATAATTAACCTTTTCTTTTGATTTGACAACCGCCTGGTCTCCGCCTCTTCCCAAAGCAAGATCGATAGCCGCACGTGCAAATTCACAATTCTGGGCATAAGTCAAACCGTCAACACCTATACCGAAGGAAAGAGTAACCGCAATCTCATTTCCGATACTGATTCCTTTTACATCCTCAAGGATTCTGAATTTATCTTCCGTAAGTTTCAAGAGTGCACTCTTACGAATAATTAAAAGATACTTGTCCTTCTCTGTCTTACGTACAATTCCGTCAACAGAAGCAATATATTGATTAATCTGCCTGTCAATAAATGCACCGAGAAGGCTTCTTCCTACATCCTCAACACTTTCCATTGCTTCGTCGTAATTATCAATATAAATGTAGCCGACTACAAGCGACTGGTTATCTATCTCGGTTAAAGCGAGATTAAGTGCCGTTTCATCATATAAATAAATGGCTGTTATATATCCGTCATAATCCTCTGAAACCTTAATGGAATCCGATAAAAGAGCCATGTCCTTAAGACCGACTTTTCTCATTCTGACGCGATAATCCTTATTGTCAAAATTGATATTGCAATCAGTTGCAACATCATCTGTCGGCATTTTATCGGCAGTCAGTTCGGGAAATACGGAAAATACCGTCTTATTGATAATTCGCTCTTTATCCACAACACTTTCAAAAGCTTTGTTAATCCAGATTACTCTTCCGCTCTCGTCAAGCAATGCATGCGGAAGATCCAAATCCTTAAGGAGTTGTTTCTGAATCTGACCGTATTCCGTCGCAAAACTGATTAATTCGTTCATAAGTCCGGGTTTGGACCATGTCATCATTACAACTATTACTATAAAATATATAACCATAAATACGGTCATAAGAACGCCGCAACGCACATCCGCCGTATACATCCAAACATTTACCAGGGCAAGCATTATTCCGAGAAGTAAAGGTATCTGCAGGTATGTCTTTAATTTTCCGGAAATCTTGAGTTTTCCTTTCATTGCTCCTCCTATTTACTAATCGGTAAAAATCTGAACCCAATAATGTGTTCCGTCCTGGGACACAGCATGACCTACTCCGATATGTGTAAAGGAAGCATTAAGGATATTTTCCTTATGTCCCTGAGAATTCATCCATCCGTTCATTACTTCCTGAACGGAAGTCTGCCCATATGCATAATTTTCACCGGCGGTCGTATAGACTACATTATAATCGTCGAGTACGGTAAAACAATCAGATCCGTTCGGTCTGGTATGAGACTGAAGCGTAATAAGTTCCTCCGCTCTCTTCTGAGCAGCATTCATAAGTTCCTGTGTGGTTGACACGGAATCAAGTCCCTGTGAAGTCCTCTGTTGATTAACCTGAGTAACAACATCATTTACATTAATTGTCGTCGTAGAGGCAGGCGAATCAACCGTCTGTGTTTCTTTCTTGGTATCACCGCAGAGAGAACATGTATATAAAATTGTTACATTATTACCGTCAACGGTTCTCGAAGTTTCCTCATATTTATGATCAAGTTTCGACCCCTGTGTTTCTCCGCAAACGCTACAGGTCTGAGGTTTTGTACATGTCGCATCTTCCCAGTCATGACCATGTGCCGCTTCTCCCGTCTCACCGCACAAAGCACAGGTCTGAGGTTCCGTACATGTCGCAGGCTTCCACTCATGATTACAGGTTGCTACCGTATTATTGTCGGTATTTGTTCCCGTATTATTATCCCCTGTGACGGTATCATTGCCGTTACCGCTGTTATTGCCGGCATCGGTACCGCCTGCGTTATTATTGTTGTTATTACTATTATTGTTATTGTTATCAGTATTGTTGTTATCGTTATTATTTCCGTTGTCGGAATTATTACCGTTACCGGAATTGTCTCCGTTATTATTGCCGTACAATCCGCCGTTTCCGTTGTCTTTATCATCGTCGTCATCACGGTTATCGCGATCACTTACCGTAACATTGTCCGGATCTTTATCGGCTCTGTTCTTACCTCCGATTATCGCAGCAATCGTAATACCCAAACCTATAATAATTACAAGAATAATCGATGCTATGATTATAAAACGTTTTTGTTCTGCTTCATCTTCATCGTCATCATCATCAATCTGAGGTCTTTTACCACCTTTTACATTATTTTTATTATTGGTTTTGTTGTTACTTTTATTGCCTGTTTTATTATTATTCTTTCCGGATGTGTTGTTCCTGTTTTCTCCCGAGGATTTATTCGGTACCGAAGATGCCTTCGGAATATATTCTTCTTCGGGAATATATTCTTCCTCCGGAACATACTCTTCTTCGGGAATATATTCTTCTTCGGGAATGTATTCTCCTTCGGGAATGTATTCTCCTTCAGGTATGTATTGCTCACCCGGAACATACTCCGTCTCGGGTACATATGCGGAATCGACAGCACCATTTACATCAACATTATAATTCTGAAGCGGAGTCTCCTCTGCAGTAGGCATTGCATAATCAACATATGAAACCGGTTCAGCCGGTGGTTCGCTGAAATTATCCTCTACATCGGTGGGAACCGATCCGTTAAGAGCCGGGCTTTCTGTGTCTATTCCCCACTCATTTTCAAATTCCTTCATATTTATCTCCATTTATTAGTAACAGACTTAAATTGCTTAAAAATAAAACAAAACTCGTTATATTATACCATGATATAAGTGTCAAAAGCATAAAATTGCGATTGAGTAATGAAGCAATACACTCACATCATAACATATCCAGTTCAAATTTCATATTTTTTCCGGAGGAAGGGTGTTTAAACTCCAGGCTTACCGCCCTCAAACACACATTTTTTATCCTCTTCTCCGCAGAGTATTCCTGCGACTCTTTTGTATAATATTTATTATCACCCAAAAGAGGAGTATCATTCTCAAGCATCTGCATTCTGATCTGATGATGTCTTCCCGTATGAAGACGAATCATAAGTGTATCCGTCAAACTGTCTGATGAAATACGCTTATATTCAAGAAATGCTTTTTTTCCGCCGTCTTCTTCAGAACACACGTAGGCCCTGTTATCCTTTTTATCAAAACCAAGTACCGACTCCAGACTTCCTTCATCTGAAGTCATATGCCCAAAAATCCTTGCTTCGTATATTTTATTCATTCCGGGACCGTCTTCTCCGACACCAATCCTTTTACTCAGAAATGCTGCTGCCTTTTGATTCCTTGCAAATAAAATAATTCCTTCTACCGGCTGGTCGAGTCGATGAACTATTCCAAGATATGCAGAGCCGGTATTTTTCTTAAGATATGATTTTAACTCGCTCTCCATATCCATCACTGTTCCTTTGGCACTCTGAACAGGCATTCCCGCAGGTTTATGACACACGATTATATCATTGTCTTCGTACAGAATCCTGCTTCTCATCCTTTAAAACGATATCCTATTCCCCAGATTGTCTCTATATAATCGTTTTTGTTCTTATCTTCTTCGATTTTTTCACGGATTTTTTTAATATGAACCGTTACGGTTGCAATATCACCAACAGAATTCATATCCCAAATTGTTCTGAACAATTCTTCTTTGGAATATACTTTATTGGGATGAGCAGCAAGGAAAGAAAGCAGGTCGAATTCCTTTGATGTGAAGTTCTTCTCAACACCTTCCACAAAGACTTTTTGAGATGTTCTGTTAATGGTAAGTCCTCTTATGGAAATAACATCATCAATTTTCGAAAACTGTTTTTTCATAGCCATAAAGCTCTCTACATGAGCTTTTGCTCTTGCAACAAGAAGGTTGGGACTGAACGGCTTGGTGACATAATCGTCAGCGCCGTACGAAAATGCCTTTATCATCTCTTTTTCATCTTTAATCTTTGAAACAATCATTACCGGCATGGTCTTCTTTTCTTTTATACGTTTAAGTACTTCAAGTCCGTTAAGTGTGGGAATATTAATATCTACCAACGCTATATCATATTCCTGTGTTATGGCACGCTTTGATGCCTTTTCACCGTCTACTACAACCGATACCTCAAAACCGTTCTTTTCAAGATATTCTTTTTCAAGACTGTAGATTTCCACATCATCTTCAATAACAAGGGCCTTATACATACTTTTTCTCCTTTATAAAAAAACAAATTATCATATTAATATTAACATTTTAACAGTCGTTTATAAACATAAATTTTATTTTTATAAATTTAAAATTTATGTTTATAAATCATCAACAATATCATTCCGACAAAATCCATTAACGAACCTACAAACATTGCGGTATTCCTGTACCATCTTACAAAAGGATTGGCGGATACAAGAATAGACTTATATTCCAGGACGGATTCGTTACCCGCTTCGTCACGGGCAATAATACATACCTGCTGATAATCGTTACTTTCATCCAGATGTACCGTATAAAAACCGTTATTTCCCGTAATCGGTACTTCTACATCGTTTACAAATATTTCAACACTGTTCAGCATCAGATTATCTTCCGCAAATACATGTATATCCGTTCCTTTATCCTTTACTACCATATTATCTTCTATATCCGAAGCAACAAGAACCGGAGCTTCCCCGTCAATGGCAAATCTGCAAGTGAATCCTTTATCGGCATCGTCACTGTCATTAATATTTCCCGCCAGGTCTTCGGAAATAATTCGGATATCATATACTCCGTCTTCCATAAATAATTCTTCATTTAAATGATATTCATAAATTAATTTTCCATCCTCTCCCGTATAGGAAGATACACTTATTTGCGACTCCGGCAGTTCTTCAGTCAATGGAATTCCGTTATGTGTGACTATTACTTCTCCCCGATTATTCACAAGTCCGGAAAGATTGGCTTCCGTAACAATTACTTCCCCGACATTTGTAAGATATAATCCGTCTATGTTTTGTCCTTCTGTCACAGCCGGAAAAAAATCCGAACCAAAGCGATTTACAATATATGTTTTCGCGGCTTCACTGTAATTGCCTGCGTAATCTGCCGCACCGGTTTGCAAAATGTATATGTCATCATATTCTTTTTCATAAGGTAATTCCGAAATCCAATATGAAATATTTCCCGATTCTTCATTTACATCAATCAGATTCTCCGGATTGTCGTGATTGTAGCATTCCAACGTGACATATGCGCTGTCCGGATTAAGATAGAGATCGGTAATACTAACCGCTATATTGTCCTCAAATTCTATCTTCGGCGATGTAACATCCGTAATAAATGCCGGTGACGAAATTAAACCCGATGTATTTCCCGCAAGATCAGTACTCTCAAAATATAATAGGAATTCTCCTTCCTGAGTAACATTTATTACGGTAGTCGAATCATTGTTCCCTATAAAAGGATATATTTTATCCCCTCCGTTAATCGTATAATAAGTACTTTGCGGATTCGGATAACTGTCACTTACGTTAAGATATGCACTTATAAAATGATCCACATAACCAGAAGAAATATCTTCCGAAAATGTTATATCGATATCCGGCGGCGTCTTATCCACAACCATTTCAATTGTCGGCAGAATCATACTATTGCCCGCACAATCCGTGCAACTTACTTCAAAACAATATTTTCCTTCATCTTCATATTCAAGAACCGCTTCATAATGCTCCTCGTCCTCAGACACCAATATTACGGGAACATCAACATCATTAACCCGAACTTCCACAGAAGAATCATTTAAATGCCGTTCGTTAATATCAAGAACCAACCTGCCCGTACCGTTGCAATACGGCTCATAGACAGTCTCAACTACGGGAGCCGTATAATCCGTTCCGATTAATATTTCCCTCGTAATACAATGTCCCGTCTTGCCGGTGACAATGACTGCAACCTTCAGGTCAAAGGATTCTCTGTCCAATAATACGGTTATATCCGATTGGCCGTCATTTTCCTTTTCATATATCAGTTCATCCTTGTCATATATCTCGACACGGATGCTTTTTATATCCGAATACACATTAGATACCGATATAATCATTTCCACGGGCTCGTTATATATAAGCCTTCCGGAAATATCTGAGGAATACTCATCCGGAAGACTTATATTCAGCGAAGTATTGGCAATAAAATCCGCCTCATTCTCAACAAGAAACGGACCAAATACCATTTCCTCAGACGAATTACCGACATTATCGGTTGCAGAGGCGCTTATACATCCATAGAACGGGCTTCTCAAAATTGTATCGGCAATGTCTGCCGGATATGTCTGCGCGACACCGCTCCCAATATCGGTAACTATAAACGGCACCGTCAATTCATTTTCACCGCAGATATATATCGCATCCGACGAAATTGAAATAACCGGAGCAAGAGTATCTACATAAATATTCATCTCTTCACGAGTTTCATTTCCCGCCTTATCGGTTGCCTGTACCAGACATCTTCCGTACTGATTGCTCGAAAGCCATAACGATGAATCGGCGGATATACTAAAGGCTCCGTTTATGATATCGTCGACCGAAACACTTACACAATCTATATAGTCCATCGAAAAAACACCGCTGCTTATCCCTGATTCCGACGAAGATTCCGACCCCTCCGTAATTCTTATATTAAATTGCGGAAAAGACGGATAATAATATGTTCCATCATTAAAAATTCCATCGATATCGGAAGAAACATCTATAATCGGAGAGCTGTTATCAAAGTACACACTGTCTCCGGTAAGTACACATTCTACAGTCCGACCTGCTCTGTCACTTACCTCAAGAGTATATCTGGTACATGCAAAATCCGAGGATGCCGGTTCACTGATATATACATATTCACCGGTAAGCTCCGATTCTTCGATAACATTTCCGTCCGCCTTAAGAACATATCGGTCTGCCCCGGATACGTCATCCGTAATGCGAAGAATCAAATTAAAATAATTTCCGGCAACATAAGTTCTTCCCCATTTCGAATTATATGTTCCCGAAATCAGTGTAATCTCGGGATTCTCTTTATCATACAATACCTCCACCCGTGAATATGCCATGTTTCCTTCGTTATCGAGAGCACACACATATAAGCATTTACTTTCAGACTCAGCAAAATCCACACTGATATCCTTTATTACAAAACTTCCGTCTTCCGAGGGAGCTGCAATATTACCGCCAAGATCAGCATCCTCCGAAGGCACGTCCTCCGAAATACAGACACAGACTTCATTATCAGAAGGTCCCGTTACCCTTCCGGAGACGGTAATATATCCGGGAGACGAGGTAGTGTAATAAATATAACTATCCGTCTGTACCGACAGATTTTCTTTTCCGTAAGCATTTTCGGTCGAAAACAGTATCGTGCCCACAGCAACAAAAAAAATAATACTCATTTTCCACACAGTGACACTTGTGTGGGTAACCGTATCGCTTCGGGTAATAACAAATCTGTTATTCTTATTTTTTTTATCCGACTGATTTAAATAACGAACATCGGAAGACGGTATCTTTTTATATAGAATTAATCCTATAAAAAAAATAATGGCAGCTACTGTCCAGCATACATAGGACAGCATAAAATTTCCTTTCATATTAACCTCCTAAATGATTATGTCAATACTGTTGTATTTCATTTTTCAGAGCCTCGTCATTCTCATTATTCGGGATAATTACTTCAAGACAGTTAAAAGATTCTGTGCGAAGTTCTTCTATGGATGACTGCTCTATACCATCCCTTATAAAATTATTTTCATAATTGTACAGTGAATAAATAACGAGGCGGATTGCCTCAAGACGCTCCCTTTCCGAATCGGAAGCTTTCGAATATTCAAATAAATTTTCCAGATTTTGATAATAGTTACTAAATAAACCTTCCTCGGTTCCTTCTCTAACATGAACGGTCACATCCCTGTGAAAGCACCCCATCAACCAATACATGTCGGCAAGGCGGTCTTTACTTTCATCACCGGTTCCGTATTTTACCGCATCCTCGAACCACGGCACCGAATTCTTCATTGCAGTAATCGGTTCTTCACCGTAATACCAGTATAATCTGCCGATTTCATATGCCAGAATCCCATAGTCATCCGATGTATGAATTATATCAAGATTAGGAGTAATAATTCCGATAAGTACCTCTTCCTCTTCTCTGTCCATACAACCGTCTTCTTTGATTGTAGCAATCAAAAGGTTGTAAGATTCCTCGCACTCCGGCATTATAAGAGTTGCTTCTTTTATGTATTCAAAGATTTCATCCTTCTTTGTCGACTTATCCGCGCAGTTAATAAGGTTCTCATATTTCCTATATATATCATCCTTTCCGAAACAGTAAAAAATACAACCCGTAAGAAAAAACAACGCCGATATAACAACAAGAATCTTACAAAGTATCAGCCTTTTTACGATTCTGTTTTTAAAATCAATGTCTTCCTTCTCGTAATTATTCAATGCCGTCATTAATTTCTCGGCATCCTGATATCGATCCTCCGGATTTTGCTGCGTACACTTATTAATAATCGTTTCCAAACCCGCGGAAAGACCGCTGTTCCAATACCTGATCGGATATATTCTAAACGGCGCTTCACATGGATTTTTGCCTGTCAAAAGATGATAAAGTGTTACTCCCAGACAATATATATCCGTTCTGTTATCAGTCTGTCCTTTTCTTCCGAACTGTTCCGGAGCCGCATAGCCTTTTGTTCCGAGACACATTGTGTCATTATTATTTTCATACTTATATTCACGCGCTATACCAAAATCAATAAGCTTAATACGTCCGTCATTTCTTAACATAATATTTTCAGGCTTCAAATCTCTGTAGATAATAGGAGGTTGCTGAGAATGAAGATATATAAGTACACTGCACAGTTGAATTGCCCATTTAATTACCGTCTCCTGAGAAACGGCACCGTCCTTTTTAAGAATCTCTCCAAGTGTTACTCCCTCTATATACTCCATGACAATGTATAAGAAGCCTTCCTCCTCAACAATGTCGAATATCTCGGGAAGATACGGAGATTTAAGTTTTTTAAGAATATTAGCCTCGGCCATAATACTGAGTTCATAGTATCCCTCTTCACTTCGTCCGCTTTTGACCGCTTTTTTTACTGCTCGCAATCTTTCCAGCCTTATATCCTCCGCAAGGTACACTGCGGACATTCCACCTTCACCGATTTTCTTCAGTATTCTGTATTTACCGTCTATTAAAATTTCTTTTTCAATCATACATGCCTCATTTTTCTGCGATGCGGAAATTTCAAATAAATATAAATGGCCGTAATATTATCCTTTTCTCCTCTGATTTTCAGATTGTTTACCATATCACTCAACGTACTCCTTACCGCCATGTCCGTTAAAAAATCATGTGACAGACGTGATTTGATTTCAGTACTGCTCTGCTCATGGCAGAATCCGTCACTGCAAATCAGTATTCCTTTTTTCTTTCCGCGAATTATTCCTTTGGAAAACAAAGGATTGACGGTCGGCGAGATTCCAAGACATTCAAGAAGAATATTTCGACGTCTGTCCTCTCTGGCCTCTTCCTCCGTCAGTATTCCTCTTTTAACTTCGACAGCAACAAGAGACTGATCTTCCGTAAGCATATTTATATTCCTGTCAATCCTGTATATTCGTGAATCGCCGACGTGTCCGACAAGAAAATGACCCATAGGGAAAATAATAATGACAGAAAGCGTTGTTCCTGTTTTTATTTTTTTACTTCTTCCGTAAGAACACAAAACAGAATTGATTTTTTGAAAAATCAATTTCCATTCACGCATGCACCTGTTAATCAGAACTTTTTCATTTTTGCCGTAAGTTTCTTTAAGAGCAATGGGAAAACTTTCGTTAAACCATTGCGTGAAAGCATCAACCCCGACTTTACTTGCAACTTCTCCCGCATCATTTCCGCCCATGCCGTCGCAAACCATTGCCATGATAATATTTTCACCCAAATAAGTTGCGGTCTTTATGCACAGACTGTCCTGGTTAATAAGTTTACTTGTTCCTACATCGGAAAAATACGCATAAATATATTCCATGCATTCCTTTCATCCATGTAAAAAACATGTAACCGTTTGACTCGATATTAAATTCATTTGTGAATATATACAGCGGACAGCCCGAACGGCCATCCGCCAAGAAATCAGAAATCAGAAATTAAAAATTAAAAATATTAAATTAAAACTAAAATTATTCAAATCTTATATTCTTTTCGGCCCAAAGTTTAAGAGCATTGGCACTGGATGAGATCTTCTCAAGAGAATCAATTATTCCGTTAAATGTCTCCTGCTCATCAGCGGAAATAACTCCGTCTTCGGATATTTCAATAAGATTGGTACGTATATTATCAATATCCTGCAACGATCCGAGAACCTGAAGCGACAATCTGTCAAAATCATCCATCTTAACTTCCTGAACATTACCACGACCGATGGCACATTCATTGGCGCAATAATAATTACACAATTCCGGAGTATTATAAGCTCCTGCCATACATTTAACCTCTTCCGGATAAGGAACTATATTTCCCAATTCTATATTGGCAAGACGGGTTCTTTCAATATGAAGTATGTCCGATGCTCCCTCTCTGCTGGAAAAGGATGAATCATTTGCACATGCTTCATTTCTTGCATCATAATACATATTACCTACTGCTTTTGACGCTTTTTTTCCCATTTTATCCTCCTAATATCCAAGACCTTCATCAAGTTCTTCATATGTCTTTTCGGTCTCATCTCTTATAGCATCTACTGCCTGCTGTGCATCTTCCGTAGCCTGCGCTTCCGAAGCCGATATACTCTGCTGCATATCCTGATATTCTTTAACATCATTCTTTGCACTGACAGCAATAAGAATTATCATCAGTAATATTGATATAACCAACACTACCAAAAAAACAGGTGATGTACTTCTTCTGTTCATAGAATCCATTTCATTTCCCCTATATAAAAATCGGTATGCGTAACCTATGCAGTTAACTCCTCCCAGGCACCCTCGCGTCACATACGAATTCCTGTTTAGTGCTGCTGCGTTCCCGCCCTGACACGATTCGCTGGCACGTATTGCACAAGACCCAGGTATTATCATCACTTACTTAGGGCAGCCATACCGACATTGATAGTATATCCTCTTTATGCACAATACGTCAATAACTAATAAAATATATGATGTCCAATCTCTATTCCGGTAAGGCCTTCTATAGGTGTTCTGAAATATAAGCACATACCTACATTAGTCACACCGCTCATTGCTTCATCCGCAGCCGCATAACAATTGGCAGTTGCCTTGTCGGACGCCAATGCCGATGCAAGCGATCCGTTGTTTACCGGTGAGAACTGATAGCTTTGATAAATAACTCCGGTAACGGTATCGGGATATTTTGATGAAAGAACACGGTTTATTACAACCGATGCTACCGCCAACTGTCCGTCATATGGCTCTCCCCCGGCCTCACAATATATCAAATTGGCCAAAAGATATCTGTCGCCGTCATCAAAAGTCACTTGGGAAATGTCTCTCCATTCAGCCTCACGCGCCTGCTGTGCAAGCCTTAACTCTTCCTCATACTGTGCCTTAATTGCTTCGTAATCGGCTGCTGCCGCGTCTGCTTCTGCCTGTCTCTGAGAACATTCATCTTCATATTCTGCTTTCTGTGCTTCCACAACATCTATGCTTGCATCCATTGCTGCTATTGATGCCGATGTTTGATTGATAAGCCCCATCACTTCCTGCTGCGCAGCTTCCGCTTCTGCTTCCAGTTCTTCTATTTCAGCCAACTCCTGCTCAATATCCAGCTTATTGGCGGAAATGCTCTGCTGCGTTGCAATGTATTCTTCAAGCTTCAACCTATCGTAAGCAGATACCTGTTCAACATAATTGGCATAATTCAAGAACTCACCGAAGCTCGATGCCGAAAGCAAAATATCAACATAAGTTTCGTCTCCGCCCTCATACATATACTGTATTCTTGTCATCATACTTTCATATTGCTGCTCGCTGATCTGTGTAGCCTCCTCGAGAGCAATCGTGGTTTCTTCCAGCTCTATCCTCTTAATATCAAGTTCTGCCTCTATAACAGCCAGATTGTCAGCCACTAACTGAAGCTGAGAGTTAAGAGAATTCATCTGATCCTCATAAGTTGTCTTCTCTTCTTCCAACAGATAAAGAGAGCTCTGAGTCGTGGCAAGCTGATTCTGAGCTTCCTGAAGTTCAGCCTCTTTTTCTTCCTTCTCGCGCTCTGCTTCTTCCAATCTTTCTTTTGTATCAGAGGAACCATCATATGCTACCACATATGGTTCAAAATAATAATAATTATTATCAACCGCATATGTATAATGGCATGAATCACCGATAAAAGTTCCGCAAAACAAAGATAATGACAAAATCATAAATCCGACTAAAACTTTTTTAATTTCATCCAATCTCATATATTATCCTTATCAGAGTTCAAGAGTAATCTTTCTTCCCGATGGCTTATATTCATAATATACCACACCTGCAGCATCAAATAACTTTTTGGCTGCAATATTTGTCGGAGTTCCGTTATATTTGTCATCCGAATATACGACAGTTTTGATTCCCGCCTGAATAATAGCTTTTGCGCATTCATTACACGGGAACAAAGAAACATACAGTTTTGTCCCTTCAAGGGAACCTCCTCTATAATTAAGTATTGCATTCAATTCACTGTGAGTTACATATGCATACTTAGTAGATAATGTATCTCCTTCTCTTTCCCATGGAAATTCATCATCATTACAACCACAGGGGAATCCGTTGTATCCCATGGACAGTATCTTATTGTTACTGCTGACAATACATGCGCCAACCTGAGTATTGGGATCCTTCGATCTCATACCTGAAAGTTTTGACACTCCCATGAAATATTCATCCCATGAAATATAATCTTCTCTTTTCATTATTACCCCCAAGCAATTTACTGCTCAATCATATCAACACGACGCTGATGACGCTCATCACCCGAAAATGCTGTCTCAAGGAAAATATCCGCAATCTTTTTTGCAAGAGCATCATCCACAAATTTAGCGCCCATTGCAAGAACATTGGCATTATTATGAAGTCGTGTAAGTGTTGCACAATCTTCATTATGGCAAAGCGCAGCTCTTACTCCTTTTACTTTGTTGGCAACCATACTTACACCAATTCCGGTTGTACAAAGAACAATACCTTTTTCACATTCGCCATTTGATACTTTTTCTGCTGCCTTACGGGCAAATACCGGATAATCACAGGAATCCTTTGAATATGTTCCGCAATCATCGACTTCATATCCTTTATCAGTAAGATAAGCCTTAAGGCTTTCCTTTAAATCAAATGCTCCATGATCACATGCTACAGAAACTTTCATAACTACCTCCATAAAATAATATATTAATGATTAATCTTTCAAGCCTATACATTTGAATCCTGCCGCCTTCAGAAGTCTGTTCATAACAGCTCTTCCAAATCCGTCTTTTGAGAAGCTCTCCGAATAAATCACATTAACATTTTCATCATCAAACTCTCTCAATATTCTATACAGATTATGTGCTATCTCGTGCTCATCGGAGCGCTTGCCCGCACACTTCTTAACATCCGCATCCACTTTATCGAAAATCTCTTCCGTACATAAAATGCCGGTTTTGAGGCCTTTCTCCCTGGCTTCTCTGACCTTACGGTTAATTATCTCACATACCTCTTCATTAGTTCCTTCAACAAGTGTCATCTCTCCCGAAGGTGCATAATGACGATATTTCATGCCCGGAGCCTTAGGCTTTTCTTTACTGTTATTGTCGAGAATAGTTCTGTCGGTATCAACAGATCCGAGAACACGCTCCAGCATTTCTTCGGTGATGTAACCCGGACGCAGAATTGTCGGCACCTCTCCCGTAAGATCGACAATAGTAGATTCCACGCCGATTCCTACCGCTCCGCCATCAAGTATCATTTCGATTCGTCCGTTCAAATCGTCTTTCACATGTGAAGCCAATGTCGGAGAAGGTCTTCCCGAAGTATTGGCACTGGGTGCAGCCACAAAACCTCCGGCCGCTTCAATAAATGCAAGAGCTACACTGTGATCCGGCATACGGACGGCAACGGTATCAAGTCCACCCGTGGTTTCATAGGGAATCAAATCATTTTTCTTCACTATCATTGTAAGAGGGCCCGGCCAGAAAGCATCTGCCAGGAGTCGTGCATTCTCCGGAACCTCGTCCGTAAGTTCATACATACTCTCCCATTTGGATATATGCACAATAAGAGGATTATCCGAAGGTCTTCCCTTCGCGGCATAAATCTTCTTTGAGGAATCGGCAATTCTTGCATCTCCGCCGAGACCGTATACCGTCTCCGTAGGGAATGCCACAAGGCCTCCGTTCTTAATGATCTCTCCCGCCTTGCCGATTGCTTCCTTATATTCGTTTATATTATTGGGATCTGTCCGTACTACAACGGTTTCCATCTGTCCGACCTTCTTTTACGATATTTATAGTTATTTCATATATGAGCAGATTACATTCCATGCACTGTCATTACCAAGCCCCAACTTCCAAGCGGCACATCCCGCAAGTCCGTATGACTGCATTATATTGAGCTTGGCTCCGAGAGACTGAACGTCCTCAACCCATATCTTATATGTCGCGGTACCATCCTTGTATTCAACATAATACTGGCTTAAGTCTTCATTCCACTCGGGAGTAATCGAACGGGTATCTATCCAGTTCTGACATGTATCCAATCCTACCGCTTCACTGCTTGTCTCAGAACCTTCAATCTTCCATATTCTTGTATAAAAAGGAACTGCATTAATAAGTTTTTCTGCAGGAACACCCGCATCAAGTGCAGAAGTAATTCCGCCTTCAACAAAATCAATGGAAGCAACGGAACCTGCATCGCTTCCTGCCCAGTGCTCATCGTATCCCATAATTATTACATAATCGGCGATGAGACCCTGTTCTCCCAAATCATAATAGAGATTTCCCGCATTCTGTACATAATTGTCAACCGACAAAACAAGATTGTTCTTATGAGTTTCTATGGACAATTCTCTTAAAAACTGTACAAAATGAGGGCCGGTCTCACTGCCGATGCGCTCACAGTCAACATTAATACCGTCAGCACCGACACTTACAACCGAATTAATAAGATTATCTATAAAAGCCTTTCTGTTCGCAGAATCCGCAAACAAGGCATATTCATCAAATTCATTGGTCATATCCTCAACAAGAGCCCATACCTGATACCCTTGTTCAT
Source organism: Lachnospiraceae bacterium (assembly GCA_045639745.1). Taxonomy (GTDB): domain Bacteria; phylum Bacillota; class Clostridia; order Lachnospirales; family Lachnospiraceae; genus NK4A136. Next base: position 23,908 of record JAZUDQ010000026.1, read on the forward strand.
GCGCATTCTGAACGTAATCGGAAGTCGCATAATTATCAAAAGTACCGTCTTCGCTGTTAATATAAAACCATGTGGGTGACACGACATTTACACCACTCTCCGGCGACAGGAGATTGTTCATTCCGCTGCCGTCATCCGCATAATATATCTGATGCCACGCCATAATTACACTCTCATTGTCGGAAGATCCCATCTCGTAATCGGAATAAGGATCATATGCTCCTGTTACAGGAGTTCTCGTTCCCGTAAATTCTTCGGAAAGAGTATCATTCTCAACATAGCCGGCATAGCCGTCTACGGTAAGGACCTTTGTCCATGTATCCATAACTTCAAGAATCTCTACGGAAGCACCCTCTTCTACCTTTGTAAGTATGTTACTCTTAATACCGCCCTGATATCTGACATATGTCTCTTTATTTATCGTTGCTGCTCTGTAGCTGTCCCAGGATGTATGTATCACAACTCTGTACGGCTCCTCATAATATGAATAATCAAAATTACTGAAGAGCTTGGCATAATCAAGTGCAACATAGACCGTATCTCCGACAAGAGCTGCCGGCATATATGTAAGTGAATTAAATTCTCCTGCGTATGTATATCCTGCCGACGCATCTTCAAGATTTACTCTGTAAATATCTGTCTGTGTTGTATATAAAAGAACCTTTTCGTTTTCATTATAATAAAATCTGTCTGTAAATAGTTTTCCTACGGTAGCAAGATCAAAATAAACCTCCCCGTTAATCACCTTTCCTCTGGCATCTATTCGCTGCTGTCCGTTTATAATAGCAACGTCATCCTGCGAGAAGAGCTGAAAATACTCATTCAAATCGGCATACTCTGTAGAATATGCATACTTATCGGGATATATCAGTGAAAGCAACCATCTGGCACTAAATGCTTCACCGCTTGCCATACTGTTTTTTATCTGCTTTCCGAATGCAATAATTACTATGACAATAATAAGGACGATTGCAACAAGCACCGATATCAGTTTGTGCGTTGCCTGTTTTTTCTTATTTTTCTTGTTCTGGCCCATAATTCCTCCAAGTCGTAGGGAACACTTTCCCTTTTATTCAATCGTCCCTATTATATCAGACCACAAAAATATCGTCATTATAAAAATAGAGACATATTTGTCAAAGCAGTACTCCTTTTTTATAAATTTTTTCAGATGAATAGAATAACGGATTACTATTTTTTCCCTTTTACCAAAAGAATCTGTGAAATATTTCGAATAAATGCAAATCCGCTACGGCATAAGTGACCATATTTTTGTTAATTACCCGGAATCAGTTAAATACAATCATATATTCAGAACACACGAAAGAAATTCTAAGATTAACCACATCAGAAAAATAGATAATAAAGACAATGATTCATTTAACGTCATTACCGGGAATTATGCTAGAGGATGCTTCTGCAGTACCAAAAAGTATTAATCGTAAAAGCTATTCGGGAAATAATTCGATTAAGCACGTATCATGCTTATCAAGACTCTGGATATGTCTTATCCTTAAAAATAAAAACGTTTCGGGAAAATTTCTTTAAGTTTGCCGATTATAATCATAGAAATATCGAAAAAGAATTATCGAACCAAAGAAATGTTCAGACATATAAGAATATAATGTTGAGATGTGCACGAAATCATCTCAAAAAAAATAAACACCAACCTCCAATCCGGTACAGATTGCGAAGTCATCTCTTACTCCAAATACTATTCCGAGTTGCTCATTTCATCAACATTTTTAATAAATATTTAATTTAAATTAAGCATTTTTAATTATTATAAACATTAAATTTATTATTATAAATTTTCTGTTCAAGGTTTTTCCGAAAGTTGTGATATACTGTTATTGCATTTTGAATAAATTTAAAAGGAGCATATATTATGAACATATTGGTTATTAACTGCGGAAGTTCATCACTTAAATATCAGTTGATTAATTCGGACAAAGAAGAAGTCCTTGCAAAAGGTCTTGTAGAAAGAATCGGTATTGACGGAAGCTGTATTACACATACACCTGCCGGAAAAGATAAAATTGTAAATAAAACTGATATACCCAATCATAATGTTGCCGTAAAACTTGTACTCGAAGCTCTTCTCGACAAGAATCACGGTGTTGTAAAGGATCTCGGTGAAATCGGTGCTGTAGGTCACAGAGTTGTACACGGCGGAGAAAAATTCACAAAAGCAGTTCTTATAACCGACAGTGTTAAAAAAGATATTGAGGAACTCAGTTCTCTTGCACCTCTTCATAATCCGGCAAACCTTATTGGTATAGAAGCTTGTATAAGCAATATGCCCGGAACACCCAATGTAGCCGTATTTGATACGGCTTTTCATCAGACCATGCCGGAAAAGGCATATATGTACGGTCTTCCTTATGAATATTACGAAAAATATAAAGTTCGTCGTTACGGATTCCACGGAACAAGCCACGATTTTGTATCAAAACACGCAGCCGAACTTATCGGAAAAAACAGAGAAGATATGAAAATCATCGTATGCCATCTCGGTAACGGAGCCAGTGTTTCAGCCGTTCAAAACGGAAAATGTATAGATACGAGTATGGGTCTCACTCCTCTTGAAGGACTTATGATGGGAACACGAAGCGGAGATCTTGATCCCGCAATTCTCTCATTTATCGGCGAAAAAGAAGGGCTTTCAGCAGATGAAGTAAATACCGTTCTTAATAAAAAATCGGGTGTTTACGGTCTTTCAAATTATACTTCCAGCGACTTCAGAGATCTTGATGAAGCAGATCGAAACGGTAATCGCTTTGCAACACTCGCTCTTGACGCATACGCATACAGAGTGGCCAAATATATCGGAGCATACATAATGGCTATGGGCGGAGTAGATATCATCGCATTTACAGCAGGTATAGGAGAGAACAATTATGCAATACGTTCACGTGTATGTTCTTATCTCGGTTATCTCGGAATAACAATTGACGACGAAAAATTAAAAGTTCGCGGCGAAGATATTATTGTATCCACACCGGATTCCAAGGTTTCGGTAATGATCGTACCCACCAACGAAGAACTTGCAATTGCGCGCCAGACTCTCGAAGTAATATAGAAAATGTAAATATAAAATACCTTTCGCTTCGTAACTCGGCTTCGCCTAGAGTGATATGAATAAAAAATACCTTTCAGTTCGTAACTCGGCTTCGCCTGAAGTGATATGAATAAAAAACACCTTTCAGTTCGTAACTCGGCTTCGCCTGAAGTGATATGAATAAAAAATACCTTTCGGTTCGTAACTCGGCTTCGCCTAGAGTTAATGAACCGAAAAGGTATTTTTTTATTCTTATAATTTTCCTTGACGGGAATAAATAATCCCCAACATTACAAACCTGTAAGATAACCGTAAGGTAATTCGATGGTTGGTTATATAACCCGATGGTAAGATTGATTTATCAAATGAAACAAAAACAAATCATTTTAAGGAGATATAAATCATGAAAAAAACAACAATCATTCTTACAATAATCTTAGTACTCTCATTGGTAGGTTTCGGAACAGACTTCATTAACTGCATGAACAACGGTCTTCCCTTTAACTTTGTTCCTGCTACTGCTGTATTTTCATCACTTGCAATTGCATTTTCCAATGTATTCAGCAAATCTAAAAAAGAAAAAGAATCTAAATAATCTTTTCTGAATAGATTAATAAAAAATGCCCTCCGATTCATTGACTCTTAGGCGAAGACGAGTCACGAATCGGGGGGGCATTTTTAATTCAACATTTTACAAAGACAGCTTATGTTTTTCTTATTTTTAACTCAAATTATTTTTTTATAAAGCAAAATAAACACCTTGTAAAGGAAGTCCACAGGTAAACAGTGCGCATATTAATTTGTCCAATTCATCTATCTCACCATCCTTATTTACATCTATAGCCTCTTTTTTTCTTGTTTTATACAATAAAAACTCCTCTTTTAGTATTTCCATAAACTCTTCTTCTGTTTCATCAGACATACTAAATTCAAATGGTGTATCTGAATCAGGGTCATATAAATCCCATGTCATTTCATCTCCGTTATATACAAAGTGTATGATTAGAAAATGTCCAATTATCCCAGCATCACCATATCTATTCCCTATATAAATAAAGGTTCCTTTATAGTCCTCCTCTGAGGCAATTCCTGCTTCCACAAGCCTGTCAAATATATCATTCTGAGTAGGTACTTCATATTTAACCATAGCAATTACATACTCCTTCGTATTTTTATAAGGATTGTTATACAAAATTGCATTATAATCATATTCCGGCACGGGATTCTCTATACAATAAGGAATTACTACAAATGCGAAGACAATATATATCACTATAATCAATATGACTGAAGTCGTCATTATTTTCTTTTTCATACCGCTCCTTTCCGGTGCAATGTTTTCATTAGATATCATATGATAGATGAAAAAAAATACCTTTCGGTTCGTAACTCGGCTTCGCCTAGAGTTAATGAACCGAAAAGGTATTTTTTATTCATATCACTTCCGGCGGAGCCGAGTTACGAGGTTGAAGGCGTTATTTATTTAAAACTTAGCCATACCTGCAACGGCGTCTTTATCAATAATTAATTTGTAATGTTCCTTCATAAATGCTATAGAAGCATCCGTTGTCTTTTTATATGAACCATACTCAAGAAGAAGGTTACCTATCTTAAGGAATTCCTTCTTTTCGCAGAATCCTCTTTCAAGTATAAGATGAAATGTATTATCATCGGTATTCTTATATAAAGAACTGTTTCCTTCGTACGAGGGAGCCAGCACTTTAGCAGCTTTTCCGACATTTTCGAGGCTGTCAAAAACAAAGACCTTCACGGGTGATGTCATGTCTGATGCATTGGAACGCTTCTTATTCTGAAGGAGTCGACTGATTTCGTTTGTCTGTGCCGCAATCTCACTGAACAAATCTTTACTTCTCTCTATGGATTCACTCTTATCGGTATTACTGAAAATATCCGTTCCCGATATCTGAAGTCCCGACTGATTATCATCTTCGTCACAATCGCTCTCTTCAAGATCTTCATTATCATTTATCGACGGAGCAAATCTTGAATACCTTGTATCCAATTCTTCGGGATTCTCAACCTTTGTAATAATAAATACTATACATCCGGTACTCATCGGTATAGCTTCTATCATAAGCGGAATATTCTCCGCTTCAAAGCCGAACTCATAACTGGCCTGCTGCATCACATCCTTGAACAACATCTTGGCTTTCATGCTACCATATGCTATCTCACTGATTTTGATACCTCGGGTCTGAAGATCCTCTTTTGAAAGAGTGCATCTTATCTGATTGTCGTTAACTTTTTCTAATTTCATACCAAATATAATACTTATACAAGCCTAAATAGTCAAGTCATAGACTGCACTCAACCCTTGTTTATAAAGGATATATATGTTATTATAACTATTGTGTGAAAACACACATCATAAAAGAAATCGGGGTTTTATATATGAATCACTCAACTTCAAAAAGAACAGGCCTGATAAAATGGATATTTATGTTCGTAATGACTTTATTCATTCTGTTTGCACCGGGTATGACAATTCGTGCCAATGCCGCTGATACGGAAGTTACCGATACCGAGACTTCAAGCACGGAGACTACCGAAGCAGAGGCTTCTGACACAGAAGCTACAGACGAGCAGAAAATGTTAATAGTGGTAGTCCTTGGCGGCGGCCTTATCATAATAATTGCTACAGTTATTTCCGTAGTATCATCTACTGTAAGTTCCGTTGCGGGAGCTGTTGACGATGAAGATTCAATGGAATAAGAACAGAGGTAATTGAATTTAGGCGCTGCTTGGCAGCGCTTATTTTATTAGAAAACGGTGATTAAATATGGAAACAAAACACGAATATAAAAACGTCGGAAAAAACAAAGTAAAAATCAAAGAACCAAACATGTATAACGTAATTATGCTTAATGACGATTTTACGCCCATGGACTTTGTTGTGGAAATGCTTCGTACATTCTTTGACAAATCAGAAACGGAAGCAACCGAGCTTATGCTTAAAGTTCACAGAGGCGGGCGTGCAGTCGTTGCCAAATATGTATACGATGTCGCAATTACCAAAACATACCGCGTAACCCACGAAGCAAGAGAAAAGGGTTATCCCTTCAAAGTAATTGTAGAAAAAGAAAGCTAGAGGATTATTGATATATGAATTTTGACAGTCAGACCGAAGATATACTCAAAAGGGCTGTGTTAAAGAGTTTGTTCATGCAAAATGAATTCGTCACTCCGGAGCACATTCTTTTTGCCATTACAGACGAAAAAGCATTTATATCTGCCTTCACTTCTCTGGGCGGAAATCTTGTAGTATTAAAAGAAGATCTTGATGAATATTTCGATGAACTTCTTCCGAAAACCGCCGAAATAAGAGACAAGGACAAAGCCGAGGTATCTGTAGGCTTTACATCATCAATAGAATGTGCTATTGAAGCTGCAAGCAACAGCGGAAGAAAAGAAGTCGGAATGCTTCATCTTCTCTGGGGAATATTTGAGCAACAGGATTCCTTCGCCGCATTCTATATAGAAAAACAAATAGGAAATAAGGAAGAACTGATTGCCCTTATACCCGAATATATTGAAGACCCCGAGGAAGCAGCAGAAATCGGTGACACCAAATCCGATGCCTGGAAAGAATACTGCGTATGCCTTAATGACATTTCCTCATCTCATAACCCTCTTATCGGAAGAGAAAATGAACTCGGAAGAGCAATAGAAGTTTTACTTCGCAAGGATAAAAACAATCCTCTCTTTATCGGAGAGGCAGGCGTCGGAAAAACAGCTCTCGCATACGGCCTCGCCGAGATGATTAACAAAAATGAAGTTCCGGATGTCCTGAAAGACGCCCGTCTTTTTTCATTGGACCTCTCTTCTCTTGTTGCAGGTACCCCTTACAGAGGCGAATTTGAAAAACGAATTAAACAGCTCATGGATTCGATCTCTACGGAATCCAACCCGATTGTATTTATAGACGAAATTCATTCACTCATAGGTGCCGGAGGACTGTCAGGCAATTCCATGGACGCCTCTAATCTGTTAAAACCGTACCTCGATGACGGCAGTATCAGATTCATAGGTGCAACAACATACAGTGAATATAATAAAAACATTTCAAAGAATTCCGCTTTTTCAAGACGTTTTCAAAAGATAGACGTTAAAGAACCCTCTGAGGAAGAAGCAATAACCATTATCGAAGGACTCAAAAAAAATTATGAAAAATTCCACGGTGTAAAATACGCAAAAGGTGTGTCTGCTTACGCCGTTAACCTTAGTAAACGTTTCATAAATGATAAATTCCTTCCGGACAAGGCAATCGATCTTATTGATGAGGCCGGCGCTTATGCCAAAATTCATAAAGAGGAAATACTTACAAAAAGCGGTAAGAAGAATGTCACTGTAGACAAAGATATTATTGAGCAGGTTCTTTCAAAAACGGTGGGAATTCCCCTAAGAACCGCCAAAACCGGAGAGATTGAAGAACTTGCGCATCTCTATGACAATATTTCTTCAAAAATCTACGGTCAGGATAAGGCAGTTCACGACATTGTTGATGCAATACTCATGTCAAGATCCGGACTAAACGATGAAAATAAACCAATTGCTTCATTTCTTTTTGTCGGTCCTACGGGTGTCGGAAAAACCGAAGTTGCAAAAGTACTTGCAGAAGAACTTGGAATTAAACTTGTAAGATTTGATATGAGTGAATATTCCGAGAAACATTCCGTTGCCAAATTTATCGGTTCTCCTGCCGGTTATGTCGGCTACGATGAAGGTGGTCTTCTTACGGATTCAATAAGAAAGACACCTCATTGTGTACTTCTTCTTGATGAAATAGAAAAAGCACATCAGGATATTTTCAATATGCTTCTGCAGGTTATGGACTACGCTTCCCTTACCGACAACAAAGGTCAAAAGGCAGATTTCAAGAACTGCATAATAATTATGACAAGCAATGCCGGAGCCAAGATGGTAGGCAAACAAAAAATGGGATTTAATGAAAAATCATACAATGACAGTGCTATGACAGAGGAAGTTAAAAGAGTATTTTCTCCCGAATTCCGTAACAGACTTAGCGGAATAGTTACCTTCAACCATATGGATGAAACCATGGCCAAGCTCATTGTTGACAAAAAACTTCGTGAACTTTCTCAAAAACTTGACAGTAAAAAGGTTATGCTTAAGGTTGATAAGAAAGCTTACGACTATATTTTAAAATCAGGTATCACAAGAGAATACGGAGCACGTGAACTGGAAAGAGTAATTAATACAAAGATAAAGCCCCTTCTGGTGAAGGAGCTTCTGTTCGGTTCTCTTAAGAAGGGCGGAAATATCACAATCTCCGTAAAAGATAAAGAGCCTGTCATTATCGGCACAAAAACTACAAGGAATAAAACCTGATATATTTTTCAATCTCACTCGGTAATTCACCGTTTGAATCTTTTATCTTTGAATATCTGGCGTCAAGAAGCTTCTGCATCTTGGCGTCTTTTAATTCACGAGATTTTATTATATCCGTGAACATAGGATTATTAACCAGCTTCTGCCTTATCGACTTGGAAAACGGACAATAAGTATACATTAATTCCTTTGCAACCTTATTTAATCTCGGTGAGCCTTGAGATTCATATCGAATCCAATTAATATAATCCGCCACAAAAACATTCTTAAAACTGTTTTTATTATTGGTAAGAGAAGATTTGACTTTCTCCTTTGCATCCGGCGATAAATCACTGTTCTTACGATAAAACTGAAGATAATCAAAATAATCACCGGTAAGAGAATGTGTCGTAACATCATTCCATCTTGCGCCCTGAATCTTTTTACATATTTCCCATCTGAATTCTCCTGCCATATGCAGCTGCATAAAGAAAACATCTTCACTTGTAAATGAAGGCATATACATTCTTGCCTTGGTATCACGCCTTACCCCCGACGTCTCCTGCCAGATACCGCTTCTTCGGCCGATTCCCGGAAGCAGAATCACAGCCGGCATTACCTCCAACATAATAGGTTCCCGCGATATTCTGAATCTTTCATTCTGATATGTGCATTCTCTGTAGAAGCATGAATAATCTATACTCTTAAGCAAAGTCCAATTTTTTTCAATACTCTGTGCCGATACTTCCATAGTCTCAAGCTGACGAAGTATATTATGCTGTGATAATACAGGACAAAAAGAACCCGCTTTGCCGGTACTAATCTTCATTGCATTTTTCAGGAAATTGTGAATCTCGTAACGAACCTTCTCTTTATTAGATTCCAGATATCTTTTCTCCATCTCCTCCGACAGATATCCTCCCTGTCTGAGAAGTCTGACATATGTTACATAATCCTGATCAAATTCGTTTCTTGACGGTTCGTTTTTTCCTTCGTATATGCTCTTAAGCCAACCATATGCCGTATACACGTCCGACACAGGCTCATCTGCAAGTTTTTCCGCCATTTTATAAAGTTTTAGAGCATTTTCTTTTCCGGTAAGATTTTCATCAAGATATCCGTAGTTAAAGAACATCTTAAGAATTACAGGAACTGTAGATGCTTCCAGAGAGGAAATTATCGCAAACTCGTATATTTCAAAAAATGTTTTTGTTATATTCTGCCTTAGCTTGACCGCTTCGTCATCAGCAGCATTTTTATCCTTTAAAAGCCTGTAGGTCCTTATGTCTGCCCGGAATCTCTCTTCTTCGCTTTCATCCAGACAGGCATTTTTGAGAATCACATCAAGAGAGTGCATAATAGGTTCAAATATACTCTCTTCCTCATTTGAGATTTCATTTTCTCCCAATGAAGAAACATATTCTCTGTATTCGGCATAACTATTTATTACAAGTTCCTCCGGAACAAGAGGATTGGACACCAACTCGGTGTATAGATTCTGAACATTTCCCGATATTTTCGAAAATACAACCTGATCACATTTTAATGTCTGAGCTTTTTCGTATAGATTTCTGTACAGAGAAAAGAGATTTACTCCATATGCCGTGAAATAACCGTCCAATAATCCGTTTATATAATCCTTTACCTCACAGCAGAGTTTCAACGACTTTCTTGAATATTCCAATGCCATATAAATCCATGCCACCGGCAGTATTTCATGAACACCGAAAAAATTATTTTTTATATCTTCGGGCATAAGTTCTATCTGATCATAAAAATCGCATATTATCTCCGGAACTTCTGTCTCCGATGAAAACGGCTCAAGCTCATCAAGAAACGGGAAAGATTGTATCTCCAACCGATTATCCTCGCAGAGTTCCTTGTATTCCCCGTATTTGTTATTGAGCAGACTGATAAACCGTTCCGACTGTTTTTTTATAAAACGGTATTTCGACACCGCATTCACAACCAATGCCGAAGATGCGGTAACAAGACTTTCCGATTGAGACAGACAACTCTCTGCCAATTCTTTTATACTCTCATCATTTATATACTCATATATACATAATTCAAGATTTTCATCCGCTTCATACTCAAAAACATAGGGACTTCCGGAATTCTCCATTGCTCCGATTACAGACCCCTTTTTAAGAATGATTGAAAATCCGTTTCCTTTTAAAATTACTTTGCCTTCTTTCACAAGTTCAAGAGTAGAACAGATATCTCCTGTTTTATGAATGACATCCCCTTTTGCCACTGTAATTGTCTTCATCCGTAACCCTCCGTCGGATTCTCAAACTGTTCAAATATATGTAATAAATCTATATCCGCCTTCTGCAACTTTTTTGTCAAAATCCGTATCATCAACCGAATACACAGAACCGGATATGGGATCGCAAATAACAAAATTGTAATCTGTATAGCCTACAACTATCACAGCTTTCTCATCTCCGAAATAAGTAAGTACCGGAATTTTTCTTGATATATAATATTTAATCAATTCCGAATCAACCCCACGTAGATTAAGTATTTCACCGGTTGTCAGATTTGTCGACAATATTTCCTCAGATGACAAACCGTTATTTAAATCTTCTTCGGAAGAATAAGTTATTCCGTTATATGCCAGGATTAAATCAACGCACGTACTCTCCGACAATTCCATATCTACACTCTCGTCTATGGTTATCTCCGATATTGTGGATTTGGACGTATTATTGTCGTAAGCAAATATCTCAACACCTATCGAGTCTGTAACTACACCGGCATTCTCCCCGGCTTCCTTTACGGCATCGGATTCTTCGGCGCATATATCAAATAAACCGCCTTGCGCATATACATAAAAGTAATCATCGCATCCGACAGTCATCGTTTCAACAGTCCTGTCATCTTCAAACTTTACCTGCTTGGGGGTCAATATCTGTATTGACTCCATATGCAGTTCATTCTTGGCGACAATCTGAACAATTGTCTCGTAGTTCTCCGTGATTACTGTCTCAACAACATTTTTGCCGCTTGCCGTTTCACTGTTATCAAGTATCTGGTCTGCGGTATATTCGCCTAAGGTTCCGTCATCATTCAGAATCATTCTTTCCATACTTATCATATCCGAATATACGGTAACGCCGGTAACATAGATATTGGTTTCGTTATACTCTTTTAGAATATTTCCGCTCTCATCACGAATAATGATATTCTCCATCGGAAATAGTGTTTCGCCGTTTTTCTTAGAACCGATCATATCCTTTTCGGCTCTTCCGTATATCAGATTATTTCCAAAAAAACCTATCGGAATTATACGAATTCCCTCTTCTGCTTCAACATAAGTCTCATTTCCGGAATCCAGATTTTTCCAAACTACCTGAGATGCATTATAATAATCGGTACCGCTTATCCAGGCAGCCTGTGAATAATCTTTGGAAACTACAAGTCCTCCGAGCGGAATCTTCTCGACTATTATCTTCGGTTCATAATTGTCTTTGCTGAAATATAATATAGATTCATCCATATAGACATAAAAATCACCGGCTTCGGATACGTAACATAATATATCCAAATCTTTCTCAAGTCTCTCAAAGGAATCATCATACTCTACAAATACTTTTTCCTCGACCACATTTTTAATCGAATCATAATAGTATAAGGCCATACCCATTTTTCCTTCGTTAATTCCCCTCGGCATATAGCCATACACCACAAAATACATGTTTCCGGCATCATCTATATTATAAATTCGTATATCATTATCGCTTCCGGACAGTCGAAGGTCGCATTCTTCTCCGTCGTCATAAAATCCAAAAATATTCGCCATCTTATTATCTGCGAAACTGTAAGTGTACAATCTGCCTGCGTTAACGAATGCAAATCTGCTACCATCAGAATTTTCAACAATGGAAACATCTTCATCCGTTATACCAAGCATTATTTTATTCTTGGTTATTACACCGCTCGATAGAGAAAAAACTCTGTTCATATCTCTAAAATACTCATATAAAAGCATTCTGTCTTTTCCTTCTTTTATACGGTATGTATCCTTCACAGTATAATATTCCGTTATGATTTCATCTTCTCCGCCGCTTTCATTTTGTACAGAAACAAAATATTCAACACATATAACCGCACTGTCTTTTTTTATCTCTTTAATTGTCGCATATGGAACATCAACCATCTCCGTATTCAGTTTACCCCACGTAACCTGACTGAGCGAGCTATGTATATCTACGTGATGAAGAGTAGAATTATCTCCGTCGGAATTGCTCTCAAGATATGTCGGAAGCTGATTCTTGGCTTCTACTTCATCAAAAGTTGTCTTAGTAAAATTGTAAACAAATTCAAGTTTGGAAGCAGTATTTAAATCTTCATTTTCAATTATTCTTGTATAATATTTAACTGTTCTTCCGTCACTGAGTTCAAGTTTAATATTAAAAAGATATTCCTGATTTTCTTCTATTAAATCCTTTAATTGTATGTCAGCCGTAATAATATCTCCCTCCTGGAGATAATTATAAACGGTAGTATCCTCTATTAATCTCTGAGCATCGATTGTCCTTATTTCATAACATATCTTACTTACAGAACTTCCGTATGTATCAATGTTTATCGACATTTTTCTTCCCGGCATAAGCGGCGTAATACTGTCTCTTATATGAGTCTCATCCATATCAGTCGTAAATCCGTACATAAGATTCATCCGATAACCGTTGTACGAAAAATAAACCGTCGGAAGAGTCGGAGCGGTCATTTCAGAGGTCATATTGCTGTTTCCTCTGTTAAAAATCATACTGAAAAAAAACAGGGAGCATACAAAAACCACCACACAATATGCAATTTTAAGAATTATAAGTCCGGTGTCTTTTTTCTTCAAAACAAACCTCTGCCACTATTTTTTATACCGATTTTTCGTTGTCTCTACCTTAAAACAGACGAGTAGGCTTATGCATACCCGTCTGTTTGACATTTTATTTGCGGATTATCAATCCTTATTTTCCAAGCACATTGATACGTGTCACTGCACGCAGGAGTGCAGCTGTTGCTCTGTCCATATCAGTTGCTTCTTCTTTTTCATCAATACGCTGCTGAGCTCTTTCTTTTGCTTTGTTGGCTCTCTCTTCATCTATTTCGTTCGGCCATTCCACAACTTCTGCGATAATAGTCACGTCGTCCTGAAGAATCTCCGCAAAGCCTGAATGAAGTGCCGCAGTCTTCTCTTCATCAGCAGTTGTGATGGTAAGAACACCGGGCTTAATAATTACAGTAGTCGGTACATGATTTTTATATATACCGATTTCTCCTTCTGTAGTATTAAACTCTACCATAAGCACATCATCTTCGTAAAAAGTACGCTCAGGTGTAATGATTTTTAATCTAAATGTTTCTTCTGCCATATTAATCCTCTCATGCCTCATTTATGCGGCATAAATAAATAGTAATGAAAAAACATTTTTTCACACTATCTCCATTTACAGGCTTATCGATTATTATACTTCTCAACAACCTCATCGATGGTTCCCGCACTGAGGAAATATCCTTCGGGGATGTCATCATGCTTTCCTTCAAGAATCTCCTTAAAACCTCGTATGGTCTCCGAAACCGGTACATACTTTCCTTCAAGACCGGTAAACTGTGTAGCTACGAAGAAAGGCTGTGAAAGGAATCTCTGAACCTTTCTTGCTCTGTTAACTACAAGTCTGTCATCTTCGGAAAGTTCATCCATACCCAAAATAGCAATAATATCCTGAAGTTCTTTATACTTCTGAAGAATCTCCTGAACATCTCGCGCAACTCTGTAGTGTTCCTCACCTACAACCTCAGGATCAAGAATACGTGAAGTTGACTCAAGAGGATCGACCGCAGGATAGATACCAAGTTCCGCAATCGAACGTGAAAGAACCGTAGTAGCATCCAAATGTGCGAATGTTGTAGCAGGAGCAGGGTCTGTAAGGTCATCTGCCGGTACATATACGGCCTGAACAGATGTAATAGCTCCGTTCTTGGTAGATGTAATACGCTCCTGAAGAGCACCCATCTCAGTCTGAAGTGTCGGCTGATAACCTACGGCTGAAGGTACTCGTCCAAGAAGTGCCGATACTTCCGAACCTGCCTGCGTAAATCTGAAAATATTATCGATAAAGAGCAATACGTCCTTACCACCCTTATCACGGAAATATTCTGCAAGAGTAAGTCCCGTAAGTCCGACTCTCATACGTGCTCCCGGTGGCTCGTTCATCTGACCGAATACCATAGCTGTCTTATCAATAACGCCCGATTCGCTCATTTCATGATAAAGGTCATTACCCTCTCTTGTACGCTCACCAACACCGGTAAATACCGAATAACCGTTATGCTCTGTGGCAATATTACGAATAAGCTCCTGAATAAGAACTGTCTTACCTACACCGGCACCACCGAAAAGACCGATTTTACCGCCTCGCTGATAAGGACAAAGAAGATCTACAACCTTAATTCCTGTCTCAAGAATTACTTTTTCGGTTGCCTGTTCTTTAAACTCGGGTGCAGGTCTATGTATAGGTGCATATTCCACTCCTTCGGGAGCAGGTTTATTATCAATGGGCTCACCAAGTACATTGAAGATACGTCCAAGCGTATTCTCACCAACAGGTACAGATATAGGCGAACCTGTTGCAATGGCTTCCATTCCTCTTACCAAACCATCGGTTGATCCCATGGCGATACATCTTACAGTATCATCACCGAGATGCTGAGCAACTTCTACTACCAATTTCTTACCATCGGCAAACGGTATATTTATTGCTTCATTAATCTCAGGCAGACCGTCACTGAACTTAATATCAAGTACGGCACCGATAATCTGGGTAAGTTTTCCCTTTTTTAAATCTGCCATTTGTTTATTTTCCTTTCATAAATTTATGTTGCTGAATTCTTCTTAATATTTGTAAAACTTACGAAATTGCATCCGCTCCGGCGATAATCTCGGTAAGTTCCTGAGTAATTGCACTCTGTCTTGCTCTGTTATAAAGCAATGACAGATTATCAATAATCTCAGTTGCATTATTGGTTGCAGAATCCATGGCCTGCATACGTGCACCGTTTTCACTGGCAACTGCCTCAATCAGCGCACCATAGATTAAGCTCGTAATATATTTGGGAATAATCACATCAAGTGCTTCCTCATCCTCCGGCTCAAAATTCATCGGAATAATTTCTTTGTCTGCCTCTTCGGAATTATTGTCCTCTGTCTCAACAGGCAAAAGTTTAAGAAGCGTAGGAATATGACTAACCGTATTCTTAAAATTGGTATAAGCAATATAAATCTCGCTTATTTCCCCTTTTTCAAAGGCATCAAGCGTTGCAGCGGAAATATCCATTGCATCCTTAAAAATCGGTTCTTCCATTACTTCGGAATAATCCTCCTTAATCTCATAACCGAGTCTTTTAAGTGAATCTCGACCTTTCTTACCTACTGCATAAATTACGGTATTATCTACCGTAAACTCATCATTTTTACTGATAAGCTTTACAACATTAGAGTTGTATCCGCCGGCCAGACCACGGTTACCCGTGAGTACGATAACGGCTTTCTTACCGCTCTCTCGGACCTTCAGATATCTGTGGTTAACGGTTCCGATTCTCGAAAGAATGGAATTAACCGTCTTATAAATGCAGTCAAAATAAGTCTTTGATTTCTCTGCTCTTTCCTTTGCTCTCTGGAGCTTAACCGTAGAAACAAGCTTCATGGCTTTCGTAATCTGCTGCGTACTCTCGACGCTGTTCTTACGCCTTTTTATGTCTCTCATTGAAGCCATAATCTCTTGTCTCCTTATCTAAAGTCAGCCTTAAACTCCTTAATCGCACTAACAAGTTTTTCTTCCATATCTGCAGAAATCTCTTTTGTAGTCCTTATACTCTCGGGAATCTCTGCATATTTTGTCTTAATATGATCAAGAAGTCCGTCCTGGAATCTTAAAATATCTTCTACTTCAACATCAAGAAGGTATTTCTTTGTGGCAGCATAAATGATAATAACCTGATCCTCTACCCTCATGGGCTTGTACTGAGGCTGTTTAAGCATCTCTCTGATTCTTTCACCCTGTGCAAGACGTTCCTTGGTATCTGCATCGAGATCGGAACCGAACTGTGCAAAGGAAGCAAGTTCTCTGTACTGTGCAAGCTCAAGTCTGATAGGTCCTGCTATCTTCTTCATAGCTTTAATCTGAGCGACACCACCTACTCGCGATACCGAAAGACCTGCGTTGATAGCGGGACGGAAACCGGCATTAAACATTTCTGTTTCAAGATAAATCTGACCGTCTGTAATTGAAATTACATTGGTAGGAATATAAGCCGATACATCTCCTGCCTGTGTCTCAATAATAGGAAGAGCTGTAAGCGATCCGCCGCCGTATTCCTTGTTCATACGTGCTGCTCTTTCGAGAAGTCTTGAATGAAGATAGAATACGTCTCCGGGATAAGCCTCTCGTCCGGGCGGACGACGAAGGAGCAAGGAGAGTGTACGGTATGCGGTTGCATGCTTACTTAAGTCATCATATACAACCAATACGTCTTCTCCGTTCTCCATCCATTCCTCACCTATTGCACATCCGGCATAAGGAGCAATGTACTGAAGAGGTGCAAGCTCTGAAGCTGTTGATGCAACTACTGTTGTATAAGCAAGTGCACCCGTCTCTTCAAGTTTCTTAACAATATTTGCAACGGTAGAAGCTTTCTGACCTATTGCAACATAAATACATTTTACATTCTGACCCTTCTGGTTAATGATAGTGTCAATTGCGATAGCTGTCTTACCGGTCTGTCTGTCACCGATAATAAGTTCTCGCTGTCCTCTTCCGATAGGAACCATTGAGTCAATGGCTTTTATACCTGTCTGAAGAGGTGTGTCAACCGACTGTCTTGTAATAACGCCGGAAGCAACTCGTTCAATCTTACGATATTTATTGGTGTCTAAAGGACCTTTGCCGTCTATAGGCTGTCCAAGAGCATTTACTACACGTCCGACAAGTGCATCACCTACGGGAACTTCAACAACTCGGCCTGTTGTCTTTACTGTATCGCCCTCATTTATGTTCTTATTAGAGCCAAGTAAAACAGCACCTACATTATCTTCCTCAAGGTTAAGTACCATTCCGTATACTTCACCGGGAAATTCAAGAAGTTCACCCTGCATGGCATTTTCAAGGCCATGTACTCTGGCGATACCATCGGCAACCTGGATAACGGTACCAACATCCGATACTTCCAGTTTGTCTGCATATCTCTTGATCTGATCCTTAATAACCGAACTGATTTCTTCAGGTCTTAAATTCATGGATCTTAACGCACCTTTCTTATTATTTTAACCTACCTGCAGATTATTAAGTTCCTTGGTAAGTCTTTCCAAGCTGCTCTTAATACTGCTGTCTACAACACGGTCTCCTATACGAATCACCATTCCTCCGATAAGTTCCGGATCTTCGCTGTAGATAACCTCAATCTTGTCATATTTCGTAGTACTGAGAAGCTTGTTTTCTATCTCTTTTTTCTGAGAATCCTTTAAGGATACCGCTGTTGTTACATAAGCTGTTCCTATTTTTCTGTATTCCTTCATTCTCTTAACAAAATAATCAAGAATACCGTCTATCTCACCATAACGATCTTTCTGAAGGACAAGAACCAAAAATCCGGTAAGTTCATCACTGAACCTGTTTTTAAAAATATTCTCCAGACTTTCTTTCTTTTCCTCTTTTGTGATCTTCGGATGATTCATCATTCCCGTAAATTCGGGATTATCGGCAAGCACTTTCTTCAGCACAAGTACTTCCTCATATAAATCAACCTTAGCAAGGACATCTTTTTCTATTGCCAGCTCAAACAACGCATCTCCATAGGTTCTTGTAACTAGCTTTGCCATGTTGCATCACCTATTTCCTTTATTGTTTCCTCAATTAAGCTATCCTGAATAGCAGCATTCATATTTCCCTTAACAACCTTCTCGGCCATAAGAGAAGCAATGGCTACCATCTCCTGCTTAACCTCATCCATTACGCGCTTTTTCTCAAGTTCAGCTTCTTCATTAGCTCTCTTGATAATACCGGCAGCTTCCTCTCTCGCTTCCGAGATAATCTTATTTTCACCGGCCACCGCTTTCTGACGGGCTTCACTGAGAATTCTTGCAACTTCCTTATCTGCTTCTTTAAGTTTTTCTTCATATTCCGCTTTTAATTTTGCAGCTTCTTCCTTATCGCCGGAAGCTGTCTCAATATCATTCGCGATTCTTTCTTTACGATCGTTCATGAATTTTCTCGCAGGATTAAAAAGCAGGTAACTCAATACCAAAAACAGTGTGAATACCGCGATCAACGTAAGTGCCGAATCAAACAAAAGCTGCAGATCCAGATCGAACATTCGCTCGTATCCGCCTTCGGATGTAAGGAGCATAAACATTCCTGTATTCAAGCTCTAAAGCCTCCTTTCTTAGTTTTTTTCAGAGACTTTTTATTAAGGTACAAGAGGCTTAACGAACATTAAGAGCATTGCAACAAGAAGTCCGTAAAGACCTGTTGTCTCGGCAACGGCCTGTCCAAGAAGCATTGTAGAAGTAACGGCACCTTTTGCACCGGGATTTCTACCAACTGCTGCTGCTGCATGACCTGCTGCGATACCCTGACCTACACCGGGTCCGATACCGGCGATAACCGCAAGTCCGGCACCGATTGCTGAGCAACCTAAAATAAAATTCGAATCAAACATTTTGATTTCCTCCTTAAATATGTTTACTTTTAATTATTACCTTATCAATCATTTCCTATGGCATCAGATATGTATGTCATTGTAAGCATACAGAATACATATGTCTGAATTGCACCGGAGAACATATCAAAATACACATGAAGTGCACCCGGCCAACAATATGCGAATTTGCTGAGCAGACCGTAAATCAACGCCATCATAACCGTTCCCGAAAGGATATTGGCGAAAAGACGCAGTGACAACGAAATAGGCACTGCAACATCACCTATTACATTAATCGGTGCCCAGAAAGGCCATGGATCACACAATCCTTTTAAGAATCCGCTAACCTTCTGATATCTGAGTTTGTTAATAAATATCAGTGAAAATGTCAGCAGACCAAGCGGGAAAGTCACTCCGTAATCGGCTGTCGGCGGTCTTAACCCAAGTAGTCCGGAAAGGTTACTGAACAGAATAAAGATGAAAATGGTTCCGATGTAATTTAGAAATCCCGGGGCATTTTTACCCATGGTTCCGTTTACTATTCCATCAAGGAATTCAACTATAATCTCAATAATATTTTGAAATCCCGTCGGAACATCCTTCGCCTTTTTCATGGCATTTTTGGCACATATTGCAAATATTGTAAGCGTTACTATTACAATCATTAAACAAATATGTGTTGTTGTTATCCAGAGAGTCTGATCACCTATCTGAAAGGAAAACACACCTTTAATCATGAAATCGACTTCACCGCCGGATAACATCATTCCTGTTCCCATAATCTCACCTCCTTTTATTTATTCTACTTTTTCATTATTATTTTCATCAGATTCCTCTGCAGAATCATCAATGAATCCTTTATCATCCGATTCATTCTCTTCGAATTCAATCAGATCGGGAAGTACTTCCTTTCCCACAACCCTGTCCATAAGTTTATATGTATAAGGCTGGCAGTACGCCGATATCTTAAGACTCATTATTCCGAGAAACACTGTTAACGGATTTACGATATCGGTAAGCATAATTCCCGCAAGTACAAGCGTTATCGCAGCATAACGCAATATGGAATCTTTCTTCATTACCTTTGTGGCAGTCTCGGAATCATAATCAAGAGCAGCGGAAATGGATTTGTTCATATGAACCGCTATACAACCGGCAAATGCAACACCTATCCACAATCCCACACTGTGATAGAACGGTCTCTCATAAAAGGCTTTCCAGAAAATACCGGCAACAACCAGACATGTCTGAGATAATAATCCGAAAACAAATTCCCCTATAAACAATTCCCAAAGAGTTCTGTTATTAATTATCTTTTGTTTCATCACACTGTTTTGTCATCTGTCTCGCTAATACATATATATTTCTAAAACCCGCAATCGCTCCTACAAAAAATAAGATTACGGTCCAATAAGATGTATCAAATCTCTTATCAATCCACATACCCGCGAAGAAGCAAAGTACTATCGGAACCAGCATATTTATACTGAATTGAGATACAAGAGTGAACATTCTGACTGTATTTTTTTTATCTTCTTTTTTCATTATTTTCCGTTCACTCCTCTAATACACACCAATATACATTATATCTTTTTCTATCATTTCTGTCCATAAAAAAAGAATGCTTCCGGCATTATACTTTTGTGATAAAATGGGGCAATGAGCAATTTAATTTTTAGTCTGAACGCCACCATGCCGATATTTATCGTGATGGTCATTGGATATATCTTAAAAGCAATAAAAGTATTGGATGAACATTCAACCTCGGTAATCAACAAAATTGTTTTCCGGGTTTTTCTTCCCGCTCTTTTATTTATGGATCTCGCAGAGCAGGATTTCATCAGTCTTTGGGACGGTTCATTCGTTGCCTTCTGTGCAGTTTCAACCGTATTAAGCATACTTATTGCGGCCGTTATTTCTTTATGTTGTAAGAACAAATCCGATCGCGGAGAATTTATACAGGCTTCCTACAGAAGCGCTGCGGCTACACTCGGGATAGCTTTTATGACCAATATTTACGACAATGCTTCCATGGTTGCCCTTATGATAATCGGCTCCGTTCCCATTTACAATATTGTTGCCGTTACAATTCTGTCGGTTACTTCTCCCGAAAACGGAGACGGCAAAAAAGCCAAAGCCGCTTTTATTAAGACTCTTAAAAACATAGCAACCAACCCGATAATATTAAGCATCGCCGTCGGGCTTATATGGTCAGTCTTTAAGCTTCCCAAGCCCGTTATCTTTGTCAAGAGTGTCACCTACCTTGGAAATGTTGCGTCACCGCTGGCCCTTATCGGTCTCGGAGCAAGCTTTGAATTCTCCAACGTCAAAGAAAAACTGCTGCCCGTAATAATTATTAATTTCAACAAATTATTTCTGTTCTGTATTCTCTTTTTGCCGCTTGCAATATTCATGGGTTTCCGTGACGACAAACTTGTAGCCGCCCTTATTATGCTGGGAAGCGCAACAACCAGCAGCAGCTTTATCATGGCAAAAAATATGGGCCACAACGGTGCCCTTTCTTCCAGCTCCGTTATGACCACAACTCTTTTAAGTTCGTTTTCGCTTACTCTATGGCTTTTTATTCTTAAGACTCTGGGTTATATTTAATCCTTTTATTTTTATTCCGACAACCCCGCATCTTCAAAAACATCAATATTATCGGTTAACTTGTCAAATTCACCTGCATAAATAGTTGTCAGAAGTTTATCAAGACCGGAAAGTGCCGCCTTAAGTTCTTCAACTGAGATTTTCTGATTATCCAGACATGTAACGAGTTCGTCAATATCAACAACCTTAACAAATCCGTCGGGATATACAATTACATCCGCAAGAAGATCCGTAACCACAAGAGAATCATCCTCCGTCTTGCGGCAATAACTTACTATATCGCAATACCAATACATAAGCGAATTGTCGGCACGGAACATTTTACTTATCTTATATCCGCTTTTCAGGAAATAACAGGAATATCCGTGATCCAAATCTTTTTT
Organism: Lachnospiraceae bacterium; assembly: GCA_045639745.1. Lineage (GTDB taxonomy): Bacteria > Bacillota > Clostridia > Lachnospirales > Lachnospiraceae > NK4A136. Next base: position 46,015 of record JAZUDQ010000026.1, read on the forward strand.
GGGCTTTAATGCTTTCCATTTTGTAACAATAATATCATCATCCCATTTTAAAATCTCATCGTCTTTAAGCTTTACGCACTCTTCGGGAATCAGTCTTTTTCTGTATATATCAGGATAAGTCATATTAATCTCCCTTCTCGGACATGCATCTGCCCGTATTATTTCTAAGTAAACAAAAAAGCCCTGTGCAGCATCGGCTACACAGAAGGCTTAGTATTTGTATCAGACATTTCATCAGTCAGTTCAGCTTTATCAATACAGCACACCAAGATATCCAAAAAGGCCTCAATTGCCTTTTCTCTCGATACAAGTCTGCCGCATTTACATACAGCTCCGCAAAGTCTTTCCGGAACATCATATAACTCTACGAATTCTCTGAGACTTATACTTTGTTCGGTCTTACCGCCTTTTCGAATGACCTCCGTCACTCTCAGAGCGTCTTCCCTGCATACGCCCTCGTCGGTAAGAATCTCATACACATCTTCGAGAGTAAACATGGGATATTTAATAAACCAATTCTGCCAAAAAACATCTTCGTCTTCCACATTGTATGTTGACATGCTCAAGGCTACGACATCACACATATTCCAGAAATTGGTCGGTCTCAGTATGTAAAACAAATCTCTGATTTTTTCGTCTTCGATGTTAACTGCAATATCTTCCCAGGAAAGACTTCTGAAAATCCTGGGCTCTATACCGCGTTCCCTAAGAAGTTCGTTAATCCATGTAGGATTAACGCAAAGCATCCAGAAACCGTTCTCATCACTTTTTATTATGTATTTATAACCTCTGTTTCTCACAACTCTTCCCCATACAACCACAATATGTAGTGGAAAAACCACCTCTTTCATTATACACATTTTAAAATGAAATGGTAGGGGATTTTTAATATATTTTGTGTTTTATTTTTTGAGAAACCACATTTTTTAGTGTTTTGCTATTGACATCATTTATGACACAATTGTCTTATGTTGTTCTATATATTGTATCAGGATTTTATTTTTCCTTCTCTTCCAACTGTGAAGTACAATGAGGACATCTTACAGCTTCAATGGCAATTTCCGATTTACAGAAAGGACATTTTTTTGTTGTGGGATTAATTTCCTTCTTCTTACCAAGTCCCATTAATTTATTCATTGCACTTATCATCAAAAAGAGAATCAAAGCCATAATTATGAAATTAATTACAGCACTTACAAAATCCCCGTAATTAAATGAAACGCCTCTGATTTCAAAGTTACCGCCAAGGTAAATGGGATTTCCGTTTTCGTCCAGTTTTACTCCACCGGTAATAACCGAGATAAGAGGTGTAATAAAATCATTGGTAAGGGCCGTTACAATATTTTGAAATGATGCACCGATAATAACACCGACTGCCAGTTCCATTACATTTCCCTTGAGTGCAAATTTTTTAAATTCTTCGAAAAATTTTTTCATATCCGTCTCCTGTAAATATTATATTTCCCATCTTTCCCAATTAGTTTATCGGCATTTACTCGCTTGTATTTAATCGTTCTATATTTATTTTTTCAAGTTTCAAACCATTTGTTGCAACATATAACCTAAACATGCTTATTTTGTTAAAGCAAAACATTTTTTTGGATATGGATACAGTCCTGCCTTCGGTTCCGTTAAAAGTAAAAGTTGCCTGAGGAGTACCCATAAAAAAGATAGTACACGGCAGCTGTGCCAAAGGAGATCTTGTGCTGGAACCCGTTATGGTAACATTATATTCTCCAAGTTCTTCAAATTGGAGAGGAATATAATAATTGGTCCCGGCAACACTGTCTTTATCCGTAAGAGACATTTCGAATTGATTATCGATATGAATATATTCAACATTGTCGAAATCAAATTCCACATCTTCCGCATCACGGTTGATAATCTCAATATCCTCGCATTCTCCGTTCAGACGTCTGAAAGCCGGTGATTTCATGACGACCTCACATATGTACATTGCACTTCTTTGCAACTCTGCCCTTGAAATTCTTCCTTTTCCAAGCATCTCTATTGTATTGTCACCGGCTGTATTATCTTCGGATTTATCCACTACCATGTAAAGGTCGTTTCCTGCTTTTACCATAGTGGCAGTATCATTAACACTTTTCTCTCCGCCGCGCTCATTAATGTAAGCCCACCAGTCGGTCATTACAATACCCCTGAAACCCCATTCGTCACGAAGTATTGCAGTATTTAAATCATAATTACCCGAGGTCCATCTGCCGTTAACCTGTCCGTATGTGGTCATAATGCTGTCGCAATAACCGCTCCTTACGGATATTTCAAAAGGTTTGAGATATATTTCCCTAAGAGCCCTTTCGGATATTACGGAATCATTTGTTCTTCTCTCAAGTTCCTGATTATTACCGCAGAAATGCTTAACCGTACCCGATACGCCATTTTCCTTTAAGCCTTTCAGCATTGCCTCAGACATAATTCCGGTAAGAAGAGGATCCTCGGAAAAATATTCAAAATTTCTTCCGTTTAACGGATGACGGTGAATATTCACACCCGGTCCCAACAACACATCGACCTTGTTGGATATCATTTCCAAAGCAAGAAATCCGTATAAGGATGTTACAATTTCAGGATTAAATGTAGCTGCAATCATGACACCTCCCGGAAGAGAAAATGCCTTTGCACCGCTGTCAAGCCTCATTCCCGAAGGACCGTCATCACAGCAGACGGCCGGAATGCCTTTTGCTCTCAATCTCTCGGATACGCCTCCAAAAGCTGCTGCCGTTCCCGGCGTAACCAGAGTGCTTCCCATTCCTTCTCCTCTTACAATGGTCGCAAGATCCTCATCGGATAATCCCGAGATAAATTGCTCCATTGTAATTCGGCCCGATTTAACATCACTTAATCTGTACGAATCACTCTCTGACGGCTGTAACTGTGAAGGGATACGGGCTGCTCTTTTATCATCTTCGTTTAAGCCGTAAAGAGGAGTCTCTTCATATTCAATCTTATAATTACCGCTCTCAAGAAGTTCTCCCTGAGTCATTCTTTTAAAGGGCAATACCGGTCCCAGCGAACTTTCGCATTGTTCAATAAGAACATCTTTCGATAACTCAAATGAATAAACTTTTTCGGCATCGGAACTGTTATTACCGAGAAATACACTGTATTCCCCTTCTTCAAGAAGAAAACCGTACGGATATTCCGTTACCGCTTTGTCATCGTAAGAAGCAAAATTACCAAACGGAACCGTTATCACAACCCGCTCTTCTTCTCCCGGTGCAAGAAGCTTTGTCTTACAAAATCCGCCAAGAACCTTTGACGGTTTTCCAAGCTTGCCGCGAGGGGCTCCCACATATACCTGCACAACTTCTTTTCCCGAAAATTCTCCGATGTTGCCGACTATACTTTCTATGGTAAATTCTTTATTCTCATAATCGACACTTACCTCACCCGTTGCAATATTAAACTCAGTGTATGAGAGACCGTATCCGAACGGGAATCGGATTTTTTCTTTTGCAAATGTTTCAAAATATCTGTAACCGACATATATATCTTCCGCATAATAATTTCTTTCGGGATTACCAAAATTAGCAGAAGAACCGTAATCCGCAATTTCTCCGGCAACAGTATCCGGCAACTTTCCGGAAGGATTAATATCTCCTGTTAAAATTTGTGCTGTCGCTATTCCTCCCATCATTCCGCCCTGCCAAATAATCAGCGTTGCCGAAGGGCTGTATTTATCTATAAACGAGAGATCCGGAACCGCACCGACATTTAACAATACAACCGTTTTATCAAATGCCGAGCAGACTTTCTTCATCATATCTTCTTCAACCGATGACAGACGAAATGCACCTTCTTCATCTGTAAAATCCTTATCCTCACCGGCAGTTCTTCCTATAACAATTATCGCCGTATCGGTTTTCTCCGAAGCCCTTCTTACATCCTCGTCGCTGACCGGCATCTCTTCCTGTGACCAGGGTTCAGTTCCCCAGCCTTCACCCGGATTAAAAAGATGAGTTTCTTCCCATTTCTCATATACTTTATATAATTCTTCGTTAATTTCTATTCCGGCTTCTTTAAATCCGTCAATAAGTCCGTATACCTTTGATACGTTAACCATTCCTCCGGATCCGGTTCCGCTCTTATAATAATGGAAAAACATCCTTCCAAAAACAGAAACTCTGTCCCCCTTTTTTAAAGGAAGGACAGAGTTATTATTTTCCAAAAGGACGCATCCCTCTCCTACAACATCATTGGCAGCTTTTTTATACTCATTCCAATCAAGTGTTTTTGATTCGATGCTCATACATTTCCTCCTGCTATTTCATTGATATAAGATCCATCTTAGATGCGCATATCGCGGTCTCCATTACAAAATCAAATACCTTTTCCGGTTCAACCACGCCTTTGGAAGACACAATAATCTTTCCCAAAGCCATTCCAAACAGTACCGGCCATTCAACAGGATTGGGGGAATATCTTGTAATCTTATCAAACACTTTTTCCCAGAGCAGTTTAAATGATTCTCTTAATTCGGCTGTTGATTTTTCTCCGCATACCATGTACTCAGAATCTCCTACGCCTTCGGCCACCTTCTTTACGATGGGAGCCACATCCGGGATGTCACCCTCCGGACAGATTTCCTTATATGCGGCAGCTACATATCCATATATCGAATACGCTCCGCCCAGAAGATATTCATTTATCGAATCACCGAAAATAAACCTCTCTCCATTCGCTGCCGTAACAAATTTAAATATCTTTCTCGGATCTTTTTTTTCCTTCATGACATACTTAAATAAAGGAACCGCCTGGCAGGAATATCCTGCAAGCCCCGATGCTGCAAGAAGAACATTGTGAATATTTATTTTTCCGTTTTCATCGGTGAACATCTTAATCAACGATGAAGAAATATCGGCAGATCCGTATTTAACTCCCGCAAGAGGATCTTGTTTTTTCTCCGCCTGAACTTTTTCAAAAAATTCTTTCTCTTCTTTTGTAAGTTCTCTTTTTTCCAAGCCTGTAACCTCCGATTCAGCTAATTTCCATACCGCATTATCAATATGTACTTGCAATCATGTCAACGATAACCCAATGAGGATTGTCTACTCCGTCATCACTGTCGTCATAATAAATAAACATATATGTCGAATCGACTTCATCGGTTGCAAGTTCGCCTGTTCTTGTAAGAGTCATATTTTTTATAAAATGAATATGACATGAATAGCAAATATCAGAATATTTAATATAATCATCCACCACAACCTCTGTAAATTCTCCGAGGGTATGCGCACTTGTAAATGTTATATCAACACCTGTCGCATATTCTTTGGCAAGATTATAATAATATGAATCCTTAACCACTATTCCCTGAACTGTAGCAAGACCGTAATTGGCTCCGCTTAAATCGGCCGACATAAACAATGACCATGTCTTGGCAAGATCCAATGAAGTATTGTATACATCCGTAGGAACATCATCGGTGCTTACATAGTCAACGCTCAAGACATTACCGTTAACGGTGTATTCAACCTCATTGCCCGATTCATCATATATCTTTACTTCCGGCTCAAATTTGAGTCCTTCAATCTTATATTCCTTCTTAGCGGAAATATCAATATATTCGGAAGCATATTGGAAAATATCATCACTTGAAGATTCACCGCTTATATATGAATCATCAAGTGTTACTCCATTAACCGTAACCGTATAGTTACCGGGAGTATTTATTATTACATCGTTCGAACCGAAAGGCATACAAGGCTGAACCGATACCAACTGCCAGTCCATAATCGTAAGAATCGCAAACAGCGGTCTTTCATTGACTGCCGTATATGAATACTCGACAATAGGTTTTTCTCCGGCAAGAATCTGGTATACCGGTTCTTCCGTATTATATGAATCAGGTGCTTTTCTGAATGAAAGTGTACCCTGCAATGCCGAACTTAAGAACATCTCCTTGACACTCTCTTCCGAATCAAAAGGACCTACAAATTCGGCAAGATTAATCTCTGCGGGAAATTGTCCGGCACTTAACTCTGCGGAAAAATTATTAAAGAATTTCTCAGCCTCATATATTGATTGAGACTCCTCATACTGTTTAAGACAATTTTCAGTATATCCGAGGAATATCAATCCGAGAATAATAAGAATAAGTGCATATGCAGCAAGGAAAATCTTAAAAGAATTTCTCTTAAGCATCTTTCTTGTTCTCTTTTTCAGGAGATGTTTTTTCTTTTTCTTCTTTTTCTTTTTTTTATTAATATTATTGGGCTTTTCCTTTATAGGATCGTCAAGATAGCCTGATAAAGGTCTGCGAGCCGTGCTTTTTCTGTTTCGTAAATAATCCTTTCTGGGATTTCCGTTAGCCATTACTGTGCACCTCCCTTCGGATTAACCACAAATGCCGTGGGTAACTTCCAAGAGGAATTCTGATAATAGAAAGTAACGGAAGTCATTTCATAATCTCCGTTGTAATACATACATGATGAACTTCCTCCATCAAGATTGGCCGCATTTACCGCACCGTATTCCATCATAATGGCTATCAAATCGGAAGCCGATGCTCCCATATGTCCGCCGCCGGTTCCTCTTCCATCAGTAACAAGAAGAAGAATTGCACCGTCTGCACGCTGACCTATAGCGGTTCTTGGATTGGAACCGCTTCCCTGTCCCTGAAGTTCTCTGGGTTCGCCGTTGATAATCAGCGGCACAAAATGGTTATTGGCATCGGTAGCTTCATCCTGGAAAGCAACCGCATCACGAATTCCCGCCTCTGCTACATAATTTGAAAAATCGGTACTGCTCATACCTGCAAGATCTTTAATAATCAAAATATCATTATTATCAAATCCAATCATATAAAGACCCGTAAATCCGGAAGGGTCGTTACAGGTTATCTCGCCACCCTGAACTACAACTCCGAAAGGCTTACCTCCGGTATTACCGTTTGATTCATACAATCCACCGTTAACTCCGGCTATTGCACCTGCATTCTCAACAATCTGTCCGAGTTCCAGACCTTCGGAAGACCAAGGATATGTACTTCCGACAACGACCTGAGAAGGATCCTTGATAATAAGCATCTTGGCAAAGAACGATCTTCCCGAAATCTCAACAATTCTTATTCCGTTTTCGTCAAATATCTCCTCTTCGTACAGTTCATTACCGGATACGGAAGCGTCATCTCCGATCTGGATAAGGTTCGTATCTATATTTGTATCCATTTCGGCAAGATAATTAGTACTTAATATTTCGTCTATTTCTTCTTTGCTGCATACAAGATTGGCAACAAATTTCAACTGACCGGATTCAAGCACCGTTGTAATAAACATGTTTCTTGCAGATTCGGAAGGGCCGTTCTTAATCTTAAGAAGCATGAGGTAAAACGTTCCGACAAATACAACTATCGTAACGAGCAGAACAATAAAAAATCGTCCTACATATTTTAAAACTTTCTTCATAAAATAATATTCCATCCTTTATTGTATTTCGGGCAGTTCGTACGTCCGAAGAAATACTTCTTCCTGAATAATATATACATCCTGCTCATCATCGCATCTTACGGCAAGGTAATCACCGGGATTGCCGACAAAATATTCCATTGTTCCTTTTCGAAATACTTTTGTCCTTTTCTCCAGTTTTTTTGCCAATATACCACCGCCTTTTTTCGGGTAGCATAAATGCGCTAACTCATCTATTGTAATATATTCTTTTGTTTCGGGCAATTCTACAGCAGGAATATAATCAAAAAATTTCTCATAAATATTCAATTTTTCATCCGAGGGTTCATATGTGGCTTTAAATTTTTCATAACTAATTTCGTATATCTCGCCCTTACAACCGATCATTATTACAACATTTCCGCTTACTTTCAGCGACACTCCGGAGTCTATTTCAAGCGTACGAACAATAATTTCCTTACCTTCGTCCGCAATATCCGTTGACAACACAAAAGCCCACGGAACATTTTTCTTCACATATTTTCGCATTTCATTTTTCACCGAAGGACATTCTCTCACATAATTGGCGGCGATGATTTTATCCATATCGTCAAAATAAGCCTCTGCCCTTTCCATAAAAAATTCGGCAACCGAGGTTGACTCTATCTCTTTCATGCTTATTCTGACCAATAATGTCGACACTCTTCCCTGAGCATATGAACCGTTACCTTTTATAAGTCCGTATTCACCAAAGATAAAGTCAAGAAATTCAATTGCCTTGGTGCGTTTACTCAGGCTAAGACAGGCCACAAGAATAGAATCGGGAAACTCCTGTGTTACAAGAAGAAGTTCTCCGTTTAATTTTCGAAGAATATCCGTCAGTCTTTCTTCCGAACAATCAGTCTCCCAGATTCCGTCTATAACGAACATAGACTGTTCCATATGAGCATAAAGTTTGTGATATCCGATATCTATTCCGACATCTGTATTTTCCAACAATGAATACTTTTTCATAGATATCCTCGCTTATTATTATGATTAGTTGCAAACAGCATACATGAAATCCTCGGATTTGTATGTGAAATGCATTAAGAGTTTATTGCCGCTTACTTTTATTACCTTGGCATAAGCATTATGCCCCTGCACCAGCAGTTCAACTTCACAGTAAAGAGCCAGTGCCGACAGATCCTCATCCTCAATCTCTATCATTATCTTAGTTTCGGATATTTCAATCGCTCTTGCAAATATTGAAAATTCACCGATAAATTTATCCTGAATTACGTATATCATTATTCTCGGTTCTTTTTCCAGGTATGTCATAGGCATTGCTTTTTCTTTTACAAGAACATACGGCTGATCGCCTTCTATATCTATCTGGATTATCTCGCAAATCGGAATCTGTTTTCTGACACCTTTCATGGTAATCCAGAAAGTATCACCCACAATGCACTTATCTTTAATTTCTTTAATCGTCTCAAGCGAGACAAGAACCTGACCTCCAAAGGTATAATTTTCTATACGTGAGCAAAGATTAACCGCCTGACCGATTACGTTGTATCTCATCAGATATTCGGAACCTATATTACCTATAAACACTTCGCCCGTATGGATACCTATACCCATCTCGATCTTGGGATAATCCTTTGAAAAGTTATAACGATTTACTTCATGCATTTTATTCTGCATCATTATTGCGGAAATTAAAGCCTTTTCTTCAGGGCATTGTATACTTAACGGTTCTCCGAATACTGCAAGTATTTCATCTCCGATAATCTCAATAACGGTACCGCCGTTATCTTTTATGATTCTTGTCATTTCCCCGAGAAAATGATCCAGAATATCAACAACAACTTCGCCGGGAAGCCTGTCGGACATCGAAGTAAAGCCTCTCAAATCCGCCATCATAACGGTTACCACTGCTTTTTTGCCGCCAAGTCCGTCATTTTCGGGCTTTTCGAGAATATGATTGACCACCTCTTCGGAAAAATATCTTCCCATCACTCTTCGAAGAAGTTCGTTTCTGCTGCTGAGCATTTCATTCAGATGTTCTATCTCCTTCTTCGATTCAAGCATTGAAGCCTGTCGTTCAATCATTTGCTCGTAGCTTCTTGTCATTTCCTGTTGCCACGAGGTTCTTTCTATTCTTAAAATATCGCTTTCCGAGAATGGCTTGGACAAAACAACGGTAGCTCCTAATTTATAACACTCATCCTCTATCTCGGCATTTAATTCTTTACACATTATAAAGACGGGGATTCCCGAAAAAGCAGGTTGCATTGTAAGAAGATTTATACCGGCAAAATCCTCCGAAAGACCGCTTTCGTAATCTGCAATCAACAGTGACGGCATATCTCCTTTTTTGCCGTAAGAAGCAAGCCTTGCCACGGCATTTTCAACCGAAGCATAGTTCATAAGGCATATTGCTTTCATACCACCGCTTTCATTTATACTTTTTTGTGCCGAAGCAACTACTTCTTTATCACTGCCCAGCACCCATATAATCTTCTTCATAGGATGCTCCTTTACGGCTTCTTCGGACTGTGTCCCGCAAAATGATAAATGACTCCCTTCGACAATTGGGAATCTGACAGTACTACATTGGCATTCTTACATTTTTCACATAATCTTCCCGTCCTTATCGGTGCCCCGCAATTAAGACAGGCTATTTTTACCGGAGAATTAATCGGTATTTCAAGATGCTCTTCCAAAAGAAAATATTCGACCGTATTTCTCGGAACACCTGTATCTTCAGCTATTACAGTTGACGGTTTGGCTCCGTTTTCCGCAAGATAATTTCGTATTTTTTGAAATGAATCATAATTGTGATATCCGCATCTTACGCATCGATAGGTTCCTCTGTGAATCTCGATAAGATCCCCTCCGCATTCCTCGCATTCTATCGGAATCTTGTTAACGGATATTGCATTCATCTTCATTGCATATGTTCTGTGAGCGGAAGAATCCGCAATAGTAAAACTCGAGTTACTCTTCATAAGTCTGGATCTTGACACATGCTCATCAAGAAAAACATTGGCAGGGCCGGTTTTATTATTATTATCCGTATTTTCTATATACCTTACGACCCTGTTATTTAATTTTCTTTGTTTGTTCAGATTTTCAATTTCTTCATCAATCGGAGATTTAATATTTTCTTCGCGTAAACCGTCGTTCTCTTCCCTGTCCTCAGCCTGTTCGTTTGAGTAAATCGACAATCTTAATTCCAGTTGTTTAAGTGCATTTTGAGGATTTTCGTAATAATTGATAATCTGAACATTATTCAGATAAAAAAGAAACATATCGGACAAAGGCTCTTTTCCGATCTTAATCGGAATAATCATCCTTCTCATGTTAATAGCGCAATCAATCTCTTTTTCAACCCAGATTGAATTCTGAGAATTTACTGAGATTACAAGCAAAAAAACCGCGCACTCTCTAATAGCGCCCGGTATTTCTCTTGCATAGTTGGAACCGGCCGGAATGGATTCCGGAGCCTTAAAATATGAAATTTTGTTTTCCTCAAGAATACCTGTTATTTGCTTTATTTCATAGGTATCTTTGGAACTGTAACTAATAAATACAGATTTCATACTATTTTAATAATGCAATCAGTCTGCTGGTTCCGAGTCTGTCAGCTCCGAGTTCAATAAATCTGACAGCATCTTCTACTGATGATATTCCTCCTGCCGCCTTAATTTTTTTGTCCTCATTCATATATTTTTTCATTAGCGCAATATCTTCAAATGTAGCTCCGCCTTCCGAAAAACCGGTAGAAGTCTTTATAAAATCCGCTTCGGATTCATTAACTGTCTCGCACATCTTGATTTTCTCACTGTCCGTAAGCAGACAGGTCTCGATAATTACCTTGAGAATTCTTCCGTCACAAGCTTTCTTTACTTCATTTATCTCATTTTTAATATCATCATATCTGCCCTCTTTTACGAGTCCGACATTAATAACCATGTCTATTTCGTCAGCCCCGTTTTTAACGGCATCGGAAGTTTCGAATACTTTAACCTCGGTTGTCATATTTCCGTTCGGAAATCCGATAACGGTACATATCGGCAATTGTCCGTTAACATATTCCGCAGCTCTCTTTACAAAGCAAGGGGGAATACAGGCACTTGCAGTATGCGCTTCCATACCTTCATCAAGTATTTTTTTTATCTGTTCCCAGGTAGACTGCTGCTTTAAAAGAGTATGATCCACCTTTGACAAAATCTCTTCTTTGGTAATCTCAGACATTACATTATTCTCCGTTTAAAAATATTTTTATGAAATGCTGTCCAGAACCGATTCTCCGATAGTTCCTTCCGGCATCTTTACTTCAAAATTGTCGGCAATTGACGCACCGATTATTGCAAATGTATCCTTTTCCGAAATCTCGCCACCCTTCATTGAAGGCGAATATGCAAGAAAAGGAACCTTTTCTCTTGTGTGATCCGTACCGGTATATGTAGGGTCATTACCATGATCCGCAGTCAGAATGAGAAGATCGTCATCCTTTATGAGAGGAAGCAGTTCGCCAAGCTTCTCATCAAAACGTTCAATCTCTTTTCCGTATCCTATCGGATCTCTTCTGTGTCCCCACTGAGCATCAAAATCAACAAGATTGGTAAAGCAAAGTCCGGTAAAATCTTCTCCTGCCGTCTCAATTGTCTGTTCCATTCCGTGAACGGAAGACTTACTCTTCATTGCCCTTGTAATACCCTCTCCAACAAAGATATCATTAATCTTACCAATACTTATTACATCATATCCGTTATTTTTAAGGGCATTCAATGCAGTCTCACCTATGGGCTTAAGCGCAAGATCATGGCGATTGGCAGTTCTTACAAATTCGCCCTTATGCTTTCCCGTATAAGGTCTGGCAATTACTCGTCCCACCTTCCACTCGTCACGCATTGTTAGTTCTCTTGCAATCTCACAATATTTATAAAGAGTCTCGACACCCATTGTTTCTTCATTTCCGCATATCTGAAGAACCGAATCTGCAGATGTATATACTATGAGCTTGCCTTCATATATTTCCTGTTCTCCCAGTTCATCAAGAATAACCGTACCGCTGGCGCTCTTATTTCCTATAATCTTTCGCCCAGTTCTCTTTTCCAGTTCATCAATCAATTCCTTCGGAAATCCGGTATCCGTAAAAGTTTGGAAAGGCTTGGTAATGTACAATCCCATCATTTCCCAATGACCTGTCATTGTATCTTTTCCAAGACTCTTTTCTCTTAATTTACAATACCTGGCAAGCGGTTCATCAACAGCCTCTACGCCTTTTATGTTATGAAGATTACCTATTCCCATCTTCTTTAAATTAGGGATATTAAAGGTCTCCATTTTCTCCGCTATATGTCCGAAAGTATCTACTCCGATATCGCCGAAAGATTCACTGTCATCCATAGCCCCTACACCCAATGAATCAAGGACAACAAGAAATACTCTTTTATATTTCTTCATAATGAATGCCTCCTTTATTATCTTCAGATTGTTTAGGGGAATCATTCTTTTTATTTTCAAGAATCATACTTCTTATTGCTTCAACCGCAATTGTTATGGCACCTTCTGTGTCATGGCAAATATTATTCTCCATTCCCAGTTTAACTCTCTCCTGATTACCCATTACAAGAAAGACAGAACCCACATGAACTCTAAGGTGACTGGCAGCTACAAACAGTGCCGCAGATTCCATCTCGGAAGCAAGTACGCCCAACCTTTTCCATGCTTCCCATTTGTTCTCCAGTTCGTAATAAACCGGCATTCTTTCAGGGCAATGCTGTCCGTAAAATGCGTCTTTACACTGAACAATACCTGCATGATAGTTATATCCCAATCTTTTTGCCGACTGAACCAAAGCGTTGGTTACTTCAAGATCTGCAACCGCCGGAAATTCAATGGGTGCATACTCTCTGCTTGTTCCCTCGTTACGTACGGCTCCGGTAGCTATTACCGCATCTCCTCCGCATACATTCAGTTCAATACCTCCGCATGTACCGACTCTGACAAAGGTATCCGCTCCTGCCAGTACAAGTTCCTCAAGAGCTATAGATGCCGAAGGTCCGCCTATTCCGGTACTTGTAACACTAACTTTCTCCCCTTCAAGATAACCCGTATATGTAACAAATTCTCTTGAATCCGCAATAATTTTTGCATCCTGAAAATGCTCTGCTATTTTTTTGCATCGCTTGGGATCACCGGGAAGAATAACATATTTTCCAACGTCACCCGGTCTTATCTGTAAATGATACTGTAAATCCTTTTCCCCCGAATAATTTTGCATTGCCATAACCGATACCTCCTTTATCTGAACTTGTTTATGTGTTTTGAAAACATAATAAGCAAATCGTCTTTTTCAATAACAGTCTCACCGTTCGGTATTATCTTTTTCTTATCTCTGACAATCATTACGATAATTTCAAGTTTTGAAATATCAAGTTCTTTTATTTTTAATCCAATCCAAGGATTATTGGGACCCATTTCCAACTCTCGAAGATTCATTTTCTTCCCACCTTCATAACCGATAGCTCCGAAGATAAGCGTATCTCCGGCTTTCAGTTTGATAGGACCTCTGGGAATAATATCTCTCCCGTCACGAAGTATAAGAGCAAGGAGCAGCGAAGGCGGCATTGTAATGTCTTTAATACATTTGCCAACCCACGGATGATCACTCTCAAGACATGAATCGATAAGCTGAATATTTTTCTCTTCTCCGAATTCTTCATTTTGTTTCATCTTGGCATACTGTTCAACAAAACCTGCCGAAATAATACCTGTAGGAATAGCAACGGTTCCGACTCCCAGAAAAGAAATAAACATCGCCATCAGCTTACCGCCTGCAGTAATCGGATATATATCTCCGTATCCAATCGTCAGCAATGTGGACATTGACCACCATATTCCCGACAATGCATTCTTAAACTGTTCAGGCTGCGCTTCATGTTCAAGACTGTACATACAAAGGCTTGAAGCCACCATCAAAATAAAAATCATGCATATCGACGAAAAAATCTGATTCTTTTTTTCATAAATAACATCCACAATAACATTAAATGCATCGTATTTAGTATTAATTTTAAATAATCTGAACACTCTTATAACACGAAGCATTCTGAAGGCAACTATACCTGCAGGGAAAATAATTGGCAGATAATAAGGGAAAAATGTCAGGAAATCTATCAATCCGTAAAACGAAAGGAAAAATTTCAGACGCGCTTTTCCGCCCTTCATTCCGGAATATAAATAATCCGCCGTCCATATTCTCAGAATATATTCAACCGTAAATATGATAACGGTAACAAATTCTATTATGTCCAATAAATCCTTGTAACATTCACAGGAATCAAAGGTAAACATGATAGTAACAGCCAGATTGCATACGATAACCAAAACTATGAACATATCAAATATTCTGCTTGGTAAGTCTGATGTCTGACCAATCTGTATTATTTCAAATATTCTCTGCTTAGCCTTTTTGTACTTTGCTCTATTCATTTCAGATCCTTCACGGAATATACAAATATTCCGTTACTCTTTCCTTTTAATGGTATATTTCCGATATCCTCCGTCTCTATTCTTCCCTCCAGACGTTTTTTCACTTCATCACTTATCAAAACCTGTCCTCTTTTGGCATTAGCCTCAAGTCTTGCTGCAGTATTAACAGTATCTCCGATAGCCGTAAAATCCATTCTGAAATCACAACCTACATTTCCCACAACGGCTTCTCCACAGTGAACTCCGACACCGAATCCGACGCTCTTACCATACTTCTCGATAAATTCTTTCTCTATCGCCTCTCCTCCTGCGACAATGTCCAAAGCAGTCCTTACCGCTCTGTACACATAATCGTCAAGATCAAACGGCGAATTAAACACAGCCATTGTTGCGTCCCCGACAAATTTATCCAAAGTACCCTTATTTTTAAATATTGACTGAGTCGTAAGTGCAAGATATCTGTTCAAAATATCCACAACCTGCTCAGGTTCAAGAGCCTCCGACATAGTTGTAAATCCCCTGATATCCACAAACAATACGGCAATATCTTTATTCTCGCCTCCGAGTTTTATGGAGAAATCACCTTTTTTGGCAATCTCTTCAACAATCTCAGGGGCAACATATTTTTTAAAGGCATTAAGTACCTTCCTTTTTCCGAAATATTCCGTAAAATACTTTAATGCAATATAATACACATAAAACAGCAAAAGGACAGCCGGCATATAAAAAATGCTTACACAGATTCCTTTATTGTTAAGTATAACACCGATAACAATCTGAGCTGCTATTCCCAAAATCAGTGTCAATGTTGCCAACCATACTCTGCTTCTTCGTATAATAAGGTACAACAACGCACCCATAAGTCCAAAGATAATACCGAATACCTTCGGATCTCCGTTAACGGCAAATCTGCCCTGTATGTAGGACTGAAGAATATTGGCATGTCCTTCTACTCCGTACATCTGACGACTTCCGCCGTTAGGTACATTATAATTGTCCTGCATTCCCGGTGCATATGCACCGACAAGTACTATGCTGTCATTAAAAATAGCAGGATCAAGTTTCCCGTCCAGAACATCTCTCATAGACAGGACTTCATAATATCCCGGTTTGCCCGAATAATTAATAAGACTTCGTCCGTACATATCCATCACAGGTTCCTCTATTTCAATACCTGCCCGAATACAATAATTTTCATATACCAGTCTCGGAAAATATTTTTCTTTTTCCCCGTTGTAATCCTGATATGTAAAAATACGCCTTATACATCCGTCCGAGTCCAATGAAAAATTGGTAAATCCGAAATCGGTGTTCTCACGAAGCGCCTCATACGGATAAATCTCATTTTCAATCGGATAAACCGGATTGTTATTATTGTCATAGCTTACTTTTTCACTGTACACATACTGTGAAGCTACTACTACATTGCCATATTCTCCCGCCTTTTCGGCGAAACTGATATCCCCTTCTTCATCAACATTTCCCGAAAAAATAATATCGAATCCTATAACATAGGGTGCATATTCATCAGTACAAAGCTTATCAATCAAATCACCGTAAATGCTTCTGCTCCATGTCCCGATAGGACCATATTCTTCCAGCGTCTCTTCGTCTATGGCTATAATCTTTATCCGCGACGTAACACCTCTCGGCACCTGATAAAGATTGTCCTTCATAATGTAATCCAGTGATGAAAAGCTGTTATAGACGGTTGTTATAAATATTAACAAAAACACTATCAGCGCTTCGACTATGGTAAATATTTTCTTTTTCATCATTCCCCCAATTTATCTGCCTATTCCTCAACCCATTTTATCTCTGTGTCCTCATTTACAGGCTGTGAAAAATCATAATCCCAATGTCCCGACTCCGTTGGCATAAGAATCGGAGCCTCTATATAAGAATCTTTTTCTGCTTCCTGTGTGGCAAATACCGAATTGTCGGAATTGAGGAACGTAACCGTAAAAGGTCCTTCATCTTCTTCCTCCTCAATTACAACTCTCGAATCCAACTCACTCTGTGCTTTCTGAACTATATCATCATAAGATCCGTCTTCTCTTGACAATCCGCTGAGTATTTCCAATACATCATCCGGTAATTCATCAAAATCAATTTCCGTAACACCTTCAAGATAGTCAACATTCTGACCATCATCAAAGATAATTACTTCATTACCTTCTCCGACTATTGTATTAACTCCCGAATTGCTTCCGTCTCCGAAAATCAAATCAGTCGTAACAGAACCGTCAAATACAGACACCTTGGTATATCTGACACCGTTTTCCACATAGGTATTTACAAGATATATGGTACCTCTTACCGCCATTGTTGAATTAGGCGTATTAATCTCATAAGACGACTCTGCATTTAACTTGTTCCGAATATCATTTATTATAGTACCCTCAAGCAAATTAATAAATGTCCTGCTTGTTTCTGCCGTACCTGTCGCCACAAGTTCAAGTTCCGTATTGGCCTCAATATATATATATTTATCATCATCAAGTCGTAATGTTGCGGCGCCGTCGCTACCGGTTTTTATTATATCTCCCGATTCAAGAAGCATGGACTCATATGCAGACATATCGGTATTTTCTCTTGTAATCGTTACGGTTCCCGTATATTCAAAAACCTTAATAAGACGATATGACTCTTCTCTGTTACACAAAACAACGATAAGTACTATTACCGCTACCAGTACAACCACACCGGAGCTTCCGAAGATTATCCATTTTTTCTTTTTATCGGCATCCATTTCCTTAAAATAGTTAATAATATTCATAAGTAAAATCATACCTTTCGTCTCAGAAATTCACTCAATTGGCAACAACAAAAGTAACAGTCTTTTCAGTTCCTATGTAAAAACTGCTTCCTCCTACATATACAGAGTCCTCACCCTGAATAATATAGTCATTTCCATCGGGTAATTTATAGCATATACCCGGTTCAAGTGTAACAGCTCTTCCTATCGGAACTATTCCGCTTTCTTTCCAAGCTGCACAGAGCGTAAATTTAATCGTCGTCTTGTTGCCTGCCTTATCTGTTGCTTCAATGACATATTCCGTATCTTCATCGGTTGAATCAAGCGATATTGTTACACCTGTACCGGTAAAGTTTACTGTCGTACCGTCAAGCTCTACAGACGAAAGATTAACATCCATCACGGCCACATCTACGGAATCACCGTATATTGTCTGATTATTTTGAACATTGGATATCGCAGGTGCAAGCTTATCAATATTGAATGCCTGCAGACTTACTCCATCCGTAACCGCGCCTGTTGCCGTATTTTGAAAATAAATTGTAGTAGCCTGTGATGATGCGCTATATGAAAGAGTATCCGAAAAACTTACTTTGGAAGTACCTATCTTATATCCGGATTGAGGAGTTACGACAACATCCGATTTATACCAGTCTCCGTTTCCCTTTGTTCCGCTTATCGTATAAGTCGGCGTAGGAAGAGGCTTTATTGTAAAGGTTGCTGTTGCTTCTGCCTCCTTATATTCATCTGTCTCCGGAAATATAACCTTTACATTATATTTACCGACTTCAGTAGGTACTGTCATTGAATAGGTTGAATCAGAAGCTCCGTCAACCTTGTAATATATCACTGCTTTTGATGTGCCGTTGGTAGAAGAAGAAATAACACAATTAACGGATTCTCCGAAAAAAATATCACTTACCGTTACCGAACCTGTCCCGTCTTTTTTCTCTTCAGGCTCTTCTTCCGGCTCTTCTTCGGCTCCTTTGATCACTATAGTAACGCTAATGCTAATATTCAATTCGTCACTCGTGATAGTTGAATATAAATCCGTTAACTGAGTCGGCAGGACATCATCATTGGGATTATCATCAGTCATGGTAATATCAATCTCGGGATCTACAGTTACCGTAAGTTCTGTAGTATATTCTCCGGGCTCAAGATCCGATATAGCTTCTGAAGAAAGTTGTATCGGTACAGTAAGATTTTTATCAGCAATCCCCGCATCAGATACCATCAAATATTCATTTATAATATTTGTTTCTACCTCAACTTCGCCTGAAGCCAAACAGTAAAAATCAGAATAACTTTTGTAATTGTCATCTGAAAGAAGTGCTTCGGCAATCTTGTCTCTTATATTTTGTGTTATTGTATTGGATAAGAATGAATCTCCGCCGAAATCGACTCCCGAAACCTCCCACCTGAAATTGGCCGTTACGTCTGCCGCATTCGCTTTTATAGGAGGCATAAAATTAAAGATAACTGTGAGAATTATCAGAAAAGACAGGTTTCTTTTGATTTTTTTCATATATTAACCCTCCATAATCATGTCAGTGGCAATCCGGTCACCAATTGTTAAAGTGGGTAACCATATATTAATATCACATTTTAAAATTATATGCAAGGGGTTTTATAATATTATTTTTCTGTTATTAAAGATCGAACAACATATGATGCTATAATATAGCCGGCTACGGGCGGAACAAATGACACTGAACCCGGAATCGCTCTTCTTCTGCCATCGCCGGGCAACTCTCCGAAAGGCTTTAACGGTTCTTCCTTCGAATAAAGAACAGTCAATTCTTTTACATTCCTTTTTTTCATTTCTCTTCGCATAACACGTGCCAGCGGACAGACAGATGTATCAAATATATCTGCAATCTCCAGTCTTGTCGGATCAAGCTTATTACCTGTGCCCATACAACTTATCACCGGAACACAGACATTCTTTGCCTTCATGATTATCTCTATCTTTCCGGATACAGTATCTATTGCATCTACCACATAATCAAACACACTAAAATCGATATGCGAAGAATTCTCGGGAAGAAAAAACATATCATACGAATTGACCTTACAATCCGGATTGATATCCTGAATCAATTTTTCCATGGCTTTTGTCTTATTCAGACCAACAGTACTTTGAAACGAAACAGCCTGACGATTGATATTTGAAACGGAGACCTTATCATTATCAATGATATCAAGAGTCCCAATCCCACTTCTTACAAGAGCTTCAACACAACTTCCGCCTACTCCGCCCAATCCGAACACGGCAACCCTCGACGTCTTTAGCTTGTTCATCGCTTCTGCCCCCAACAGAAGTTCAGTTCTTTCAAAGATTGTTACACCATTTTCATCTGCCATCAATTTCTTAAATAATCCTTTGCAGCCTCAAGCTGGTTATCATATTTATCCTGTTCAAGATATGCTTCTACATCAAATTCAACTACTACATCGGGCTCAATACCAACCTCATGAATATCATTTCCGTTAGGTGTATAGTAATGGCTTACGGTAAGTTTAACAGCCGATCCGTCATAAATAGGAATAACTCTTTGAACAATTCCTTTTCCAAAAGTAGTTGTTCCCATTATTGTTCCCTTTCCGTAATCCTTAATGGCTCCGGTAAGAATCTCTGCAGCACTGGCACTTCCGCCATTTACAAGTACAACCATGGGAACCTGTATTTCATTATTTCCGTCGCAATTATACTCTTCCCTGTCACCATACTTGTCTTCCGTATATACAACAAGACCTTCGGGGAGAAGCATATTGGCAATATCCACAACCGCTGTCAGATTACCGCCCGGATTACCTCTCAAATCAAGAATCAAAGATTCCATACCATCCGTATTGGCCTGTTCAAGTGCTTCCGAAAACTGCTCAACCGTGACATCGTCAAATTCGGTAATTATTATGTAAGCAATCTTATCCTCTTCAAAGAACTCATAACTTACCGTTTCGACTTCAACAGCTCTTCTGACTACATCAATATCTATAAGTTCTTCTTCTCCGTCTCTGGCGATTGTAAGAGTTACCGTTGTATTTTCTTCACCTTTTATCAGGTCTACGGCATCCCCAAGTTCCATTCCGTACACATCCTGACCGTCAACTGCGACTATAAGATCATTAACGCACAAATCAACTTCCGACGCCGGTGATCCTTCCATTATTCCGGATATCATAGGATATGTAGTCTCCTTATCAAGAGATATATATGCTCCGATTCCGTAAAAAACTCCCTGAGTTGACTCAAGCAGTTCTTCCAATTCTTCAGGGCTGTAATAATCCGCATATTTATCGCCGAGTGAATCCATCATTCCCTGAATTACACCATCCTGAAGAGTAGCCGACTCAACATCTTCTACATAATAAAAATCAATTATATCTTCGACATACGCCATTTTTTCAACAAATTCATCGTCACTGAGAATATCCGCCGTTCCGTCAAGATTATACTCCGATATATCAACGGAATAATTGGCATCCCCCGGCACAGGCTGAGTTCTTCCGGTTCCGACCAACAGCCAGACACCTGCTGCACATCCGGCCAGAAACATCATAATAAGAATACCTGTTCCTAATCCAACCCAATATGATCTCTTTTCCATTTTCTAAAGCTCCACAACTACAAATTATAAAGAAAGATAATTCATCGGATCCTGATATACACCGTTAAGACGTACACCAAAATGAAGATGATATCCTGTACTTAAGCCTGTCGTTCCGACACAACCAATCTGTTCTCCCGCAGTTACAACCTGTCCTTGGGTAACAGCAACCGAAGAAGCATGCATATATATGGTCGTAAGTCCGCTTCCGTGATCAAGCATAATATAATTGCCCATTCCCGATGTATAACCTGTAGAGATTACTTCACCATCATAAGCTGCAAGAATCGGCGATCCGTTAGGTGCCGCCATATCTATTCCGTCATGATGAATGGTATATCCGTAAATCGGATGAACTCTGTCTCCAAACGGAGAAGAAATTCTCACATAAGACGGTGCGGGATTAACAAATATTCCGCCGTCATAATTCCTTGAAGTGGCATTGGCAAGTGCCTGTTTCTCTGCTGCCAAAGCGGCCTCTATCTGTTCTATCTCTGCAGTTTGCTGCGCTATCTCAGCGTTATACGCGGCTAAAGCTTCTTCTTTGTTATCAATCTCAGCGTCATATACTTCAAGTTCTTCCTGTTTTTCTGCAATGAGAGAATTAAGACTCTCCTGCTCTTCCTCTGCGGCAAGAACTGCCTCCTCAAGAACTGCCTCTTCAGCTTCGAGTTCCAATTTACACTCGTTGACATATTCAACCGTAAGAGTGTACTCTTCAAGCATCTTTCTGTCATAGGCTGAGAGTTGTTCGATATAATCAGCCTTATTAAGCATATCTCCGAAGGAATCCGCCGACAAAAGGAGTTCTAAGTACATAGTATCTCCGGTCTCATACATAAATCTGATTCTTTCTTTCATTGCTTCGTACTGATTTTCTTCATCTTCTATTGCCGAATTCAATTCAAGAGTAGTTGCCTCAATCTCTGCCTGCTTTTCTTCAACAAGTCCGTTATACATATCGATATTGGTCTGAATTACGGCAACCTGTTCATCGAGTTCGGTAATATACTGATTAACCTCTCCCTTTGATGCATTCAGTGAATTAATAACAGACTGAATATCCGTCTTGCTTGCCTGAACAGAAGCTTTTTGAGCATTCATTTCATCAATCTGACTCTGCTTTTCCTCAATACTCTGCTTAAGGGCTTCGATATCAACATCTTCGTCATCATCATCGGCCAATACCATTGAAGTATTTAAAGCAAACACAACACCGACTATTCCCAGCATATACAGCATTTTTTTTATTACTTTGTTATTCATTAAAAATCGCCTCACAAAATTAAACATGCAAATGTCTTTTTACGGTAAGTAAACTTCCGAAAAATCCTATTCCTATTCCCAAAATAAACGAGGTCGGCACGAGATAATGAAGAATTGAAGAAGTCGGCAAAAATGAAATAAGAGACGAAATCTTCGTGAATCTTGTCATTATATACTCTACCACTCTGGAATAGAGAAGATTAATAGCCACAATGGGAACCACCGCACCAAATGCTCCAAGGAAAATTCCTTCAATAACAAAAGGTGACCTTACAAAGAAATCGGTAGCACCGATATATTTCATAATAGCAATCTCTTCTTTTCGTACAGAGATACCTATCATTACGGTGTTAGAAATCAGGAAAACGGATACCGCAAGAAGTATTACTATTATTCCGAGCGAAATATATGTAATCATTGAATTGGCACTTGAAAATACCATAGCGGTAAAATCAGATTTGTTAACTCTCCTTACGCCGTCAATACCCTCAAGAAATGTAACCAATTCGGTCTGTTGAGCAACATCTTTCATGTATATCTGATAATTGGATGAATTCTGAAGAGGGTTCTCGGTAAATCCGTCAGCATACTCTCCGAGATACTCTGTCTTAAATCCTTCCCATGCGGCTTCGGCTGAGACATATTCTATTCTGGAAACCGCAGAATGCGACTGTATCTGTATTCCTATCTGTTCTATACGTTCATCGGAGATACCTTCGTTAAAAAATACCGTTACAGATACCCCTTCCTCCGCCGACTTAACCATATTTTGAAAATTCATTACAATTGCATAACAAAGTCCAAACAGAAACAAGCATGCACTTATTGTGGCAATGGTAGCCAACGAAAACCATTTGTTTTTGAATATATTAGAAAATCCCTGCTTAATGCAGTAGAATAACGTACTAATCTTCATCTATATATCCGCCTTTTTCTTCATCACTGACAATAATACCGTTCTTGATAGTAACAACCCTCTTTTTCATTTCATTTACAATCTTGTCATCATGAGTAACCACAAGAACAGTAGTACCGTTCTCATTTATTTTTTCAAGAAGATTCATTATTTCTACAGTCATTCGAGGATCAAGATTACCGGTCGGTTCATCTGCAAGCAAAATAGGCGGTCTGTTAACAAGAGCTCTGGCAAGCGCCACTCTCTGTTGTTCACCACCTGATAATTCATTGGGAAATGCTCTGTATTTACCGGCAAGACCAACCACCGATAACATTGCCGGAACATTTTTCTTCATTTCTCTGGCCGGGGTCTGTATGATTCTTTGCGCAAAAGCAACATTTTCATACACATTACGATCCTTAAGCAAACGGAAGTTTTGGAACACAACTCCCATATTTCTTCTTAATTTGGGAACCTGATTTCGACGAAGTTTGTCTACTCTGAATCCGTTAACAGATATCTTTCCTTCGGAGGGTTTAAGTTCACGAAGAAGAAGTCTGATAAGAGTTGATTTGCCCGAACCACTCTCCCCGACTATAAATACAAACTCACCCTTCTTAATAGAAAGATTAATATCATTAAGAGCCGGAACGCCCTTAACATATGACATTGTGACATGTTCAAGAGAAATAATCGTATTCTCGGATGTTTTTTTACTTTTCTTTTTCTTTGTTACGTTTTCTCTTTTATCTCTAATTTCTCTGTTCTTTTCTTTACCGTCTTTGTCACTCTTCCTCTTTGAAGAGATTTTCTTCTCTTCATTAACAGAGTCACTTTCACCGGTCTCTGTTGCTTCTTCCGAATCTTTCTTCTCAGCTTCCTTCTCCGGAAGTTCTTCTGATTCCGATTCTTCCGTATCTCTTTCCGGAGCGAAAAAAGATTCCTCGCTTTCCTCAGAAGCATCATTCATACTTTCAGCGAGTGCATCGGCAATAGCCATTGCCTCACTTTCTCCTTCTTCCGGAGCACCTTCCGTCTTGGCTTTCAATTCTGCCAAAACACGTCTTACTTCTTCGGAATCTTCTATTTGTCTCTTTGCTTTCAAAGCCGATCTCCAATCCTTACCCTTATCAGCCTAATCTGTTAAAATTCATTATTTTCCATATATCTCATGTATTTAACTACCATAAGGGCAATCTTAAATGTTATTGCATCTTCAAAAACACGAAGATCGAGACCTGTGCTCTTCTGAAGCTTATCAAGACGATATACAAGAGTATTTCTGTGAATAAAAAGTTGTCTTGATGTCTCCGATACATTCAGGCTGTTTTCAAAGAATTTATTAATAGTGGTAAGTGTCTCTTCGTCAAAATCTTCAGGATTCTTATCTCCGAAAATCTCGCTTATAAACATCTGGCAAAGCGGTACCGGCAGCTGATAAATAAGTCGGCCGATTCCGAGTTCGCTGTAAGGAATAATTACCTTATCCTCAAAGAAAATCTTGCCTATATCAAGGGCCATCTTAGCTTCCTTGTAAGAACGGCTTACGTCCTTAATCTCGTCAACTATGGTTCCGTAAGCAAGTCTGACACCGCTAAATTTGGCCTTCTTCAGATGATTAACAATAGAAACGGAGAATTTCTCCATTTCATTTATGCTCTGTTCATCCGGAAGTTCCTTGACAATTATAACATCATTTTCATCTACCGCCGTAACTATTTCCTTAGTTCCGGATAACCCTATAAAATCTTTTACCATCTCGATTACATTGGAATCTTTTCCGGATGTGGTCTCAACAATAAGTACCACTCTCTTTAAATCCAACTGAAAATGAAGTTTTTTTGCACGCGAATATATATCCACAAGAAGCAAATTATCGAGAAGTAGATTTTTGATAAAATTATCTTTATCGTATCTCTCTTTGTATGCGACAAGAAGAGTCTGCAGCTGGAATGCTACCATCTTACCGACAAGATATGTATTTTCTCCGGAACCTGCAGCAATAAGAATGTATTCCAACTGCTGTTCATCAAATATTTTAAAGAACTGACAATTCTGAATCTCCTGGCTGTCAGCAACCGAATTAGTGAACTCAAGAACATCCATCTCAAAGTTCTTCTTCTCCTTCATGGTTGTAACCACACATCTCCCATCAATATCCGTAACCATAAGTTCCACATGTGCGATATTCATCATACCATCAATCGTATTCTGTAATATCTGATTAGAAATCATAACCTTCCTCCGTAACGTTATACAAATTTAACAAACCATATTACCAAAAGTTAAATAGTTTTTTACCGTCTGAAGTTTATTTTAATACAAATACACAAAAAAATCCACACAAAATAGGTATGAAATTATACATTTTTTCCAATACCCTTTTTTGAGTGTTTTTCTTTTTTCTTATAGTTAACGACCCGACGCCCGAAAATAAACCTCTCAAACCATGCCGAACCCTTATTCTCCGTATCCGAAGAGTCTCCGTTAATCATCTCCGGAAGGAAAGAGAGCCAGAAAGATGCATTTGAAACTTCTCTTGCTCTTGCTAATAGTTCCCCCTGAATAAGCCACGGAAGACATGTATATACCACCTGAGGCATATCTGTATTAAGACGATTAAACAAGTCGTCCATATCATCCACTTTGTCGATAAGATAAGAACCTGTAATATTTAATCGATCATTATGTTTTCCAATCCACTCCGAAAATTTATCCAGATTCTGAATTCTGTCCGAAACAAATACTAAAGAAGCTCCGTTATTGGCAAGATATTTCAAATGATTTTCCAGAAAGTCCTCGCTTTTTCCGTCAATCTGCAGTTGGGCAGCCGCCCTTCCCGTCTTAAGAACACCGGCTTGATCACAAATCATTAAATCCAATGAGTCCACCCATTCCCTTTGTTCGTAATTCTCACTGACAGATAAAATAACATTGGCGGAAAGCCAACTCATTGTCTTCACGCCATCGTTATTCAGGAACTCGGAAGTTTTATTCAACAGTTCTTTCAAAGGATAATCTTTAATTGTTACACCCAAAACATCTATTTCTCTCATACAAAATATTGTACCAACACAAACCTATATTATCAACATATGCATGCTTGATTTTTCATCCTTAAAATAGCATAATTAATGTATATAAACTAATGGGGATGATATGACGGCATCGTAGGAAATATAAGGGTGCAACACGTATCATAAAGTGTAATTGTAATAAGGTATAAAGGGTTTACAGGGAGGTGTTTTTATGGATATCGGGGCATTATCAACAGCTCTTGCAAGCAGTCAGATTAGTTCGCAGTTCGGTGTGGCCATGTTAAGCAAGACACTTGATTCGCAAAAAGCAGAAGGCGAAAGCATTGTTAAAATGATTGATGCCGCAGCTATGGAGCGTTCGGTTAATCCGTCAGTAGGAAGTAATTTTGATATGAGAGTGTGAACCAAGTCTGAGGACTTGGTTTTTTATTTATAAATTTTAACCATACAATTTGTCTTACCTTTTTTATTTACATTCAGAAGTTCGCTAAAAATAAATTTTCCGCGTCCTCTTACGCTGACTTTATCACCCGGAACAAGAATTTTGGCATTTTCGGTGCACTGTCGTCCGTTTAAATATACATTCCCGTCAGCGACGGCAATTAAAGCTTCATTTCTGGAAATATTATATGTCTTGGAAATAACGGCATCCAATCTTTCACTCATTACCTGTATCATTCGTTCTTCAAATGCCTGTGTACTGCCGCATTCTATTTTTTCGGTAACACAAACGGAAACAGATGTATGCTTAATTCTTGAAAGATTGTCGGCAATGTACGCGGCCATATCAGACATACAGAATACCACCGTTTCATTTTCCCTCACAATAATGTCGCCGAGAACACTCCTCTCTATTCCGAGGTTCATAATCGCTCCGAGAAAATCTCTGTGATTTAAATCATCCGAAAACTTTTTATTTAAAGGTTTTATCAATAGTGACACGATTGGGAAATCTTCCGTATAATTAAGATTTTCTTCATCCCCAAATCTGACAATACAACGGTTCGCCCCCTCATATCCGCCGTATATCAAAGGCTTAGCATAGTAAAGTTCTCTTTCTATCGCATAATAATCCGAAAGCTCGGACTCTGAGAGAAACCCCGTAAACATGTATCTGTTTTCTTTATAACTTTTAGAAGCCAGATCTTTAAATCTTCCTTGCAAAATACTGTTATTCATAGCTATCCTTTTACATAAAAAATATGTTTATAAAAACAATAATATAAAAATATAATATAAAAAAATAATATAAAAAAAAGAAAGACCTCAGAATACTTTCTGAGGTCTTAAGCAGCGCTACAAGGATTCGAACCTTGGGATGACGGAATCAGAATCCGTTGCCTTACCACTTGGCGACAGCGCTATGTTGCATGTCTCTCGACTCGCAAGGGTTATGATACCACATCAATTCATACATTGCAACAATTATTTCGAATTTCCGATAAAAAATTTATCTCCTTTTTCGGACAACTTAGTACGAAATTCCGATTCTTCGTGGTATACTGTCTACTATGAAAACATTATATTTAGGAACAAAACAAAATTTAACTGTAATTAAATCTGTCGAATTCGGTGTCTATCTTTCTTATGGTGATAACATCGATGGCGAAGAAAGAATTCTGCTTCCCAAAAAACAGGTACCTGAAGGGACAAAACCCGGCGACAAAATCGATGTCTTCATTTATAAGGACTCCGAGGACAGGCCGATTGCTACCGTCAGAACTCCTTATATTATGATGGGAACTCCGGCTGTTCTCAGAGTAGCACAGATTAACAAAAACGGCGCATATCTTGATTGGGGACTTGAAAAGGATCTGTTCCTTCCCTTCAAAGAACAGACAAGGCGTGTGCGTCAGGATGAAGAAATCCTTGTAGCTTTATATGTAGATAAAACCGACAGATTATGTGCAACCATGAACGTATATAAACAGCTTCGCACTGACAGTCCCTACAAAGCAGGGGACGAAGTATCAGGCACCATATACGAAGACAGTGATAATTACGGCCTATTTGTTGCAGTTGATAATATTTATTCCGCTGTAATTCCTCTAAAAGAAGTTGTGGGTAATATTTCCATCGGTGATAAAGTATATGCAAGAGTAACATTGGTTAGAGAAGACGGCAAGCTCAACCTGAGTATCCGAGAAAAATCATATATTCAGATTTATCCCGATATGGAAAAGCTGCTAAATCTCCTTGATTCGTACAACGGAGTTCTTCCTTTTACCGAAAAGGCTTCCCCCGAAGTTATCATGAGAGAGACCGGCATGAGCAAGGCTCAGTTCAAAAGAGCTATCGGACACCTATACAAGGAAAGAAAGATTGATATTTCCGACGGAAAGATAAGAAAATTATAGAGAACATAAAAGACCTCGACTTAAAAAGTCGAGGTCTTATTAATTATTATTAATATGCTTTGCCCCAGTATACAAGGTGCTTTGCGGGTTTTCCGCAGCAGACGCAGACATCAGATATTTTCTCCTGCTTAAGAGGTATACATCTTGAACCAACACCTGTCTTTTCTTTAACTTCATCTTCACAAGCTTCTTCGCCGCACCACATAGCCTTTACAAAACCGTCTCCCTTTTCTTCAAGAGCTTTCACGATTTCATCCATTGTCTTGCATGAATAGGTTCTGTTTTCTCTGTTTGCAAGAGCCTTTTCATACAGACCGTCATGTACTTCCTGAAGTTTCTTTTTAACTTCTTCGGCAAGATTGTCAAGACTCACTACTGTCTTTTCACCATTGTGACGTGTAACAAGTACACACTGATTATTTTCAATATCTCTGGGTCCGATTTCCAATCTTACCGGAACACCTTTCATTTCATATTCGGCAAATTTCCATCCTGCAGAGTTATCAGTATCATCTATTTTTACTCTGATTCCCGCAGCCTTAAGTTCATCAGCAAGAACCGAAGCCTTCTCGAGCACTCCGCCCTTATGCATGGCAATTGGAATAATTACAAGCTGAACCGGTGCCACAGCCGGGGGAAGAACAAGACCGTTATTATCACCGTGTGTCATAATAATAGCACCGATAAGACGGGTTGTTACACCCCAAGATGTCTGATGGGGATAAACCTTTTTGTTCTCTTTATCTGTATATTCAATATCAAAAGCTTTTGCAAAACCGTCACCGAAATAATGTGACGTACCGGCCTGAAGAGCCTTTCCGTCATGCATAAGTGCTTCTATGGCATATGTTGAAACAGCTCCCGCGAACTTGTCACTTTCTGTCTTCTTACCCTGGACAACAGGCATAGCAAGTGACTTCTCACAGAATTCAGTATATACATTAAGCATTTTCTCTGTTTCTTCAACGGCCTCTTCGGCAGTTGCATGAATTGTATGGCCTTCCTGCCAGAGAAATTCTCTCGAACGAAGGAAAGGACGGGTTGTCTTTTCCCATCTTACAACGCTTACCCACTGGGTATAGAGTTTAGGGAGGTCTCTGTATGAATGAACTATATTAGAGTAATGCTCACAGAAAAGTGTTTCCGAAGTAGGACGTACACAAAGTCTGTCTTCAAGTTTTTCATTTCCGCCATGTGTTACCCAGGCAACTTCAGGAGCAAATCCTTCAACATGATCTTTTTCCTTCTGAAGAAGGCTTTCGGGAATAAACATAGGCATGCATACATTTTCATGACCTGTTGCCTTAAACATACCATCAAGAATTCTCTGAATGTTTTCCCAGATTGCGTATCCGTAAGGTCGGATTACCATACATCCCTTAACACTCGTGTATTCAATAAGTTCCGCTTTTTTAACGATGTCTGTATACCATTTCGCGAAATCCTCTTCCATGGAAGTAATCGCTTCCACCTGTTTTTTGTTGTCTTTGTCCGCCATAGTGCGCCTCCGAAAATTTCTTATTTCTTAAATACCCACTTTTGCTGAATCTTATAACTGATAAAGAAAAGAATGGTATCAATCACAACTTTAATAACAACACTGAGCACCCCGGCTTCAATTGAAAGAACATTGGTAAACAGGGTAACAAGACCTGTAGAAATACACATCTGTATAAACCACACTATCAAATATCTGGGGCCGCTCTTACTTATATTGGATTTAGATCCGAATATCCATCTGTTAACAAGGAAATTAAATGTGCCCGAACAAATTCTTGCTGCCACATTAGATACACCTATATAAAGGTTAGTCGCAAATAACGGCATCAGAATGGCCTGGAATACCGCAAAGAGCGAAATATCCACTATTGACGAGCCGAAGCTTGAAAGCATGAATTTGAAAAACACCTTGTAAATTCTCATTGAATCCTTAATAGGATTAAAATGTGAACTTTCATTATTCTCAATATAGATTACCGAAATCGGTTTCTCTGTCCAATTAACTTCCAAGTCTTTAAGGGCAAATATCATATTCATCTCATACTCATATCTGTCGCCCTTTACCTCAAGCATATCAGGAAGAATCTTTACCGGAAGCACCCTAAGTCCGGTCTGCGTATCGGATAATTCTATATCACAGAAAAATTTCATAAGTCGACTGGTGAGTCTGTTACCGAATCTGCTTCTTGCAGGTATATCCGTATCCGAAAGGAAATCTCTGCATCCGAATACCGGAAGATCCGTATTTTCCGCAAACAGTCTGCAACATCCGATTACATCTTCCGGAGTGTGCTGTCCATCCGCATCAACGGTGATAACACCTACCAATTCTCCGGGATTATCAATAATATGTTTAAAGCCGGTCTTTAACGCAACGCCTTTTCCTTTATTAACTTCATGAACAAGAACAGTTGCTTTATCGCTAACTTCGTCAAATAATTTGGTAAATTCTCCGGTACATCCGTCATTTACGATAATAATATGTTCGAACCGTTCATTTAATTCTTCAACAAGTTTCGTCATCTTGCTGTCGGGATTATATGCCGGTATTAATACAGCAATATCATTTATCTTCTCCAAATCATTCCTCATTTCCGGGCAGCATCCGCAAACATACTCCGCATCCGCCGGCGCCCAAATAATCCGTCATTTTTACAAACTACCCAAAATATTATATATAAAAGAAATCGATAAATCAAAGTTTTTAAAGATTTTTTTTAACAAAAAAGCCTCCGGATACTTCCGGAGGCCTTAATTCGATATAAGTTTTTACTCTTCTTCATCTTCTTGGAGTGACAAAACCTTCTTAACATGGACTTCTTCATCATAGCAGGCAAATACCTTATCCATTACGTCCGACTTGGGCTTAGGGGTAATCATACTCACAATAGGAATTATCACGAGTCCGCCGACCATTGCCACAGCACCGCAGTTAATCGGAGAAGCAATAAATTTCAAAAAGATATTTGATACTGTAATTCCTACACCGAATATAAAGCTGGCCCAAACTGATGCCTTTGTAACACCTTTCCAGAAAAGACTGTATACAAAAGGTGCAAGAAATGCACCTGCCATGGCGCCCCAGCTTATACTCATCAACTGAGCTATAAAAGCAGGAGGATTCATAGCTATAATTACCGATATTGCAAGGAAAAATACAATGAGAATTCTCATAAGCAAAAGTTGTCTTTTCTCTGTCATATCCTTTTTAATCGAATCTTTAATGAAATCAAGTGTAAGCGTTGTACTTGATGTAAGCACGAGAGATGAAAGAGTCGACATCGATGCAGAAAGAACAAGAACCACTACCACACCGATTAGTACATCGGGAAGTGTCGAAATCATTGTCGGAACAATTAAATCATAGTCTATTCCGTTGGCATTATGAATCGCATCGCAATCAAAAAGTCGTCCGAAGCCGCCAAGGAAATAACATCCGCCCGCAACGATAATCGCAAATACCGTTGATACAATTGTTCCTGTCTTAACAGCTTTTTCGGATTTAATTGCGTAAAATTTCTGAACCATCTGCGGAAGTCCCAAGGTTCCAAGGCTTGTAAGAACTATTACACCAAAAAGATTAACAGGGTCAGTTCCGAAGAAAGATGCGAAAGCACCCTTTTGTCCGAGAGTTACGGGAACATCCGATTCAATCTCGGAAAGTTTTCTTACCGCTTCAATAAAACCACCCTGACCGTCAAGTACAAATGCGATAACACATACAATACCTACAAGCATAATAATTCCCTGAATAAAATCATTAATAGCCGTTGCCATATATCCGCCGAGAATAACGTACACTCCGGTCAGTACGGCCATAACAATTACACATATTCTGTAATCGATATTGAAAGCCATATTAAACAATGTTGAAAGTCCCTTATATACCGATGCGGTATAAGGAATCATAAATATGAATACTATAAAAGATGCCACTATCTTAAGCGATTTGCTCTCAAATCTCTTTCCGAAAAAATCAGGCATAGTCTTGGCATCAAGATGTCTCGTCATTACTCTTGTTCTTCTTCCCATGATAACCCATGCGAGAAGACTTCCTATAAGTGCGTTACCTATACCGACCCATGTTGTTGATATACCGTATTTCCATCCAAACTGACCTGCATATCCGATAAATACCACCGCGGAAAAATAAGAAGTTCCGTATGCAAATGCAGAAAGCCACGGTCCTACACTTCTTCCTCCAAGAACAAAATCATTTACATTGGTAGCATGTTTTCTTGAATATAAGCCTACGCCTATCATTATTGCAAAGAAAATAATAAGCAGGGCAATTTTGACAATCATTTTTTTATCCTCCGTACCTTGAAATAATTTTAACACTTTGATGCGTTAAACTACAACGCTTTAACGCGTCAAAGTGTTAAACATAAAATGAATTATATAGCATAAGTCTTTTATCTGTCAACCCAAAAATATGCTATACAGAACTTTTCATAAAAAAAATTGAATCCGTGAGTAAGTCGTTTAATCAGAATTTAATACGATTATTGGGTCTGTTTTCCATCTGTTTCTGGTTGAGATAACTATCCAGATCCGGATTATGTCTGTCCAGGACACATCCGTACACATTATATGAATCGGTAACTTCTGTTCTTATCGGTCTTCCGGACAATTCAAAATACTTCTGAAGAGACTGATCCGAATATTCAACACTGATCTTTTTATGAAGTTCCAATGTTGATTTTTTATCCAGCATAACGGCAAATCCCGAACCGCTTATATCCTTGAGCATAACATTCATGGGACCGTCTTTTCCGCCGTTCATTTTGACATTTTTACCGATATATACACGAAAATAATTTCTTCTGTTCAGCTTTACACCGGGTAAACCTGAAGATATTACATGAACATTTCTGTCATGGAAAAGTTTTACTTCCACCTTTACACTCTTCCAGAAAATAGGAGTTTCACCGGAATGAACCGCCATGAATTCTATCTTCATATCCTTGAGGAAATTTAAAATTGCGCCTTCTACCAAAATAGGTTCGATAACAACACAATTATCAACTATATTGAGAATTGTTGATTTAAAGACCATTTGTTCCTCACCCGCATAAACAGTGAGAGTAACCTGATCACCTTGATTAAGATCTGCGAACGTCACTTTTTTTCCTCCCATAGAAGATTTTCTCAAAAATGCCGTAAAACAGCCAGCAGACTATTGTACTGGAAACAAGCAAAATCCATGATGCATATGGCATCAGATTGAGCTCTGTTTTAAACCTTGTGAAACGGAACAGTATTTCGATAATTCCGGCATGAATCAAATAAAAAAACAAAGATCTGTCGCCAATCCATTTCATTACCCTGTTACCGATTGACATTTTCAACAGAACAACGACAAACAAAAATGATAATGTAATTCCGCACAGAGTCTTAATCGCATCTGCCCAAACCGCACCCTTATATACATAAAATACCATACCGGAAAATACAAATCCAACAAAACCTGCAAAAACAGAAATTATCGGATGTTTTTTAAACAAAACAATAAAATATTCTTCATGTTTTGCCATGCTCATCCCCACCGGAAACAGCAATAAACCGTTGTACCATCTTGCATCCAGTTTCAAAATAAAAAATACAACAACAAGTATTATATCCAATAAGTAAAGCAGAATCAGTCTCGCCTCCGGATTATTTTTTCCCATTTTGTCAACTGCACAATATACAATAAAGAACAAAAGATATTCAAGCATAATTACATCCACAAACCACCCTGATGTGAATGTTCTTTCAAGAAACTCCGAAACGGATACGGAATCCAATCTTATCATCGACTCAATCGCAAAAATTCCCTGAATAACAATTGCGGGGATAAAAACATTAATTATTCTTTTTTTCCAGTAAATCTTGGAAACTAACCCGGCAGAATAAGACTTCCACAGTCCATAGCCGCTTACAAAGAAAAATAGCAGAACTCCTATGCCGCCAAGTACCGAAAATGGCTTTAAAAACTTAACATATTCCATCCCGAATTCTTCATAATAACTCTCTAAATGTGCCAAAAACACACCTATAGTCGCAAATCCGCGAATGAAACCGCTGTCTTCTTTGGTAAGAAGTGTATTCTTCTCTTCTTTTCGTTTGCCGATTCCCCATAATACAACCAGAGGAAATAAGACAAAAAAGATAATAAAAGTAAATAAATAATTCATATTAATCCATATGCGGAGTTGAAATAATCATATCAAGGTTACCTGTAAACTCAGCCCCTTTATAATCGGCAGGAATAATAAAGTGACTTCCCTTTTTTATTGCATAGCCGTTAACACAACCTTCTCCTTCAATAATACTGACAAGAAGAAAAGGAAAATCGGAATTATCAATTATATATTCTCTGTCTATATGGAGCTTCCATACTCTGTACGGTTCTATATCAATCAATTCTACCAGCTTGTTCAGAGTCTGATCAACTTCTAATATTTTATCCGATTCCCATTTATCGGGAGCCTTTAATACATCTATGCTTTCCTTTAAATGAAGTTCTCTCTTCTTACCGTTTTGAACTCTGTCATAATCGTAAACTCTGTATGTAATATCACTGTTCTGCTGTGTCTCAAATAAAAGGAACCCGCTTTTTATGGCATGAAGAGTTCCCGGATCTATCTGAAGAAAATCCCCTTTTTTTACCGGAACTTCATTACAGAATTCACTCCATCTCTCTTCTTTTATCATCTGTTCCATTTCTTCTCTGCTCTCCGCTTTATTGCCGATAACCAAAGTAGCATTTTCGGGACAGTCCAGAACATACCAGCATTCATTTTTACCAAGGGAATTCTCATGCATTTTCGCATACTCATCATTGGGATGAACCTGGATACTTAAATCTTCTTTGGCATCTATAACCTTCACCAGCAAAGGAAATCTCTCTCCCGGAAGATTACCGAACAATTCCCGTTCATTATTCCAAAGATCCGTAATAGTTCTTCCTTTATAACGACCGGCTGTTACAATACAATCCGCTTCTTCATTGGCGGATATTGCCCAGCATTCACCGATTTCATCCTGTTTATCCGAAGGATATCCCCATTCCTTCATAAGTCTGCTGCCGCCCCAGATTCTTTCCATAAGCACAGGCTCGACAAACATCAATTTATCATCATCAATAAGTGTTTCTTTCAAAACAACTCTCCTTCGATATTACAAGCATATATTTGCAATAATAACATTTTTAGTATTATTATTTCAAGTTTAGTTTCCGAAAGTGGAATCCAGTGCTTCCTGAATCTCTCCACTGTATTCATCCTGAAACTCCTGCACAGTCATCTGACCGAGGACCAATGTTTCAAGATCCATATTTGTCCCCAGTGTATCCCACATTTCCAATCCCGGATGGTTAAGGCAATAATTCTGGACCTCAAAATTAGCCGCCCTTAATTCATCCGTATCTGCAGTGGAATTGTACCACCAGTTTGCGGTTGCCGGATTATCACGTAAAGAAGTATCTCCATCATACCAGTTGTATAAATCATAAAGAAAATTAAGAACAATCTCGGGGTCTTCTACTCCTTTGGGTATTACAAAGAATGCACCTTCAACCGAGTTGGAACAAGCATTACTCTCTTTACTTCCCGAAGGACCTATAGGCCATTGAACATATGCAATATCCCAGTCAAGATTACCGACACCGTCATTATCCATAGGATAATTACCGCTTTGATCCTGTATCCAAACCGCTATCGGGAAAAATCCGATGTTTCCGTCATTATATTGAAATCTCATAGAGTCGGAAGGATTACCTCCGCCTCCGAAAGAATCATAAGGATAACAAATATTATATGTATCATACATATCCTGAAGCATCTGAAGTACTTCTCCCGTTTCCGGAGAAGAAAGGGTTTCCGTTCTGCCCCCGGCAACCGATGCCCCATTGGACATAAGAAGCTGCGAAAAAGTATCATTTACAAATCCACAGTAACCATATTGGTCATATATACCGTCTCCGTCCATATCCTGAGTCAGCACTTCACAATATTCCAAAAATTTATCCCAAGTCCATTCGCCGCGTTCATAAAGGTCACGCGGATCCTCAAGTCCGTTTTTTTCAAGCATTTGTACATTAAAGCCAAGAGGATACGTATTACCCATTCCACCGTTTTCTTTTAATATACAGGCCTGACCGTCACCAAGATCAAGATATGAAAATACAGTAAGCATCTCTTCTGTCAGATACGGCTTGCAGTCAACCAATAATCCGTTGGTCTGTGCCGGTACTGCCATTGTCGTATCTATCATATAAATATCACAATCCGGCTCGCCTTCAAGAACCGATGT
This sequence comes from Lachnospiraceae bacterium, assembly GCA_045639745.1. GTDB lineage: Bacteria > Bacillota > Clostridia > Lachnospirales > Lachnospiraceae > NK4A136. The sequence goes on from JAZUDQ010000026.1 coordinate 83,138, forward strand.
TTCCAATGATTCCGAAGTTCCTATATATGTCAAATTCTGCCAATAGAATTCACAATCATATTTCTCTTCTATTGTTTCCACCTTGTTCCATTTCAAATGACAAATGTTCTGTATCGTACTTTTTTCTTCAACAAGAGCCTCCTCATCTTCCGGATAGATTTGAGCATTGGTCCAGTCGGCCCAAGCATTGAGTCCTTCATCACCTGAGTCATAATATTCTCTCCACCATGAACCGATAGTAATAATTCTATGTTGAGAAAATTCAATCCCACCGTCACCTATAGACGTCGGAGTGTCATTTGTACAAGCAATAATCGCTGCCGACATAACTCCTGCAAAAGACAATGCAGCCAATTTTTTCAGGATTTTCATAAATGTCCCTCTTTTCCGAGCAAGAAATTAACTATTTATTCCGTCTGTCCTATTGTAACTGCATAAACACTGAACGAAGACAGTGCTTCTATCTCAAGTGTTCTGCCCCACAACGACGTATCTTCTCCCAATCCCGCAACTATCATATCATAAGTAATCTGGCAATAATTACCATCACCTTCGCCTCTCACAATATAGCTGCCCGTCTCCGATTGGCTCGCATCCGAAAATACCGCCATACATTCTCCGTCTTCCGAAGAATATGAAATATTAATAATCGACCCCGGTGCAATCAACGCTTCATATGCTTCATCCGACAAAATAGTGCCTATACATGTCCCTTCATTCAGCATTTCCCCGCTGATTCCTATATCAATCTGCCTATTATTGGGCATCAATTCCATCCGTCTTCCGACCCGTACGGAATATACATCAAAAATCGTCGAGGCCTCTATCTGTATTCTTGAACCGTATTTAAACCAATCATCGGTATCTTCTCCAAGAACCGCAGCAATCTGCTCATATGTGATATAACAGGTATTACCGTCACATTGCGCATATTCAGATCCCGAGTTATCTAAATCTCCGACACCTATTCTTGACCAACCGACTCCGGCATCGGGAAAAACAATCCAACATTCTCCGCTCTCGGAAAAATATTTAATCTCTATAATAGAACCCGGCTCACATATCGCTGCGACTGCGTCTTCCGAAATCGACGCTCCGTACTGGGACCAGCCTTCCGCACCCGAAACAGCTATTTCACAATCAAGTGCATCCGCCAGGCAATAATTGGGAGCCTGTAGCGATATCGTAACGGAATTAATACTGTAATTACCATCCGACTCACACATAAGCACATTTCCCCATAAAGAGGTATCTTCTCCCAGAACTGAGGCTATCTGTTCATATGTTATCTGAACTTTGTTTTTGGAACTGTTATAATACAAATAATCATTATCATTTGAATTTTCATCATAACCTATGCGTAAAGAATCTCCGAACGATTCATCCGCTTCCGGAAATACAACCCACATATTTCCCGTAACAGAAGAATAATCAATAGTTATTACGGATCCCGGCGTGTACAGTCTTTCAAGTGCTTCCTCCGGAAGAACACCTCCTGTCTGAGTCCATGCATCACAGCTTTTCGTTGATATACCCGCATCCGTACACTGTGTAATACCAAAAAGATTACTCAGATCTTCACTGTTATCCAACGGGACAAATTCAGCCAAAGTATTAACGGGAATAACATTACCCGATTCATCCAAAAAAGTTATATCAAGAATATAAAAATCCTGCTGGCCTATACCTTCATCCTCAGCGACGTCATTTTCAAGCGATATTACCACATAATCACCTTCTGCCGGCTTCGAAGAAAAATGATGAATCAGCATTTTGGGGTTAATCGACTCCTTATATATAGACCAATCGGAATCATCTGCCTTTTTGCCTCCGAATATTTCATATATATATCCGGAAACAGCATAAAAATTACCATCTTCGCTTCTTACCGCAACCGTAATCGCCATTGTAGCCACTTCCGATATTCTGTCTCCGACCATAGCATCCATCTGAATCGCGATATAACGATCACTTCCCTGCCCCGATATTTTTACTGCATTTGTTCCGTCAAACTCACTTAATAACATAAGCGAATTATCGGAAGACGGATTAATCCACTTATCAATTCCCAAAAATCCGTATTCTCCGTCCGAAAAATCAGTACCGAAGTTAATTATATTCAAAGTCTGTCCCGAAACAGAAGATGTACCGAATGCATTCTCCGAAGCATTTTTTCCGACTCCGCAGCCCGACAGGGTAATAAGCAAAATTATGATTGAATATACTACTTTTATCTTACCGGAATTCATAATCATCTTCCTCCCACGGTACTTACACCTTAATCAATTTAGATTTCGACTATTTTATTGCATATGTTGTTAAATCCGGCAAATCGCTCCTGTTAATAACCCTGTCATCCGCATAGACCTTTATCAACATATATAGTTCTGTATACTGTTCCGAATATTTATCAGTATCATCGGGAGACAATATATACTCCCCTCCCATAGTACAGAAAAATCCCCATGGAGAACCGTCACGAAAGGCAAGATCCGAATCAAACAGACAACCGTTATCCATCATAACAACCATCTTATAACTGTCACTGCAGGCAACCGCCTCCAAAAACATATCGGAATGCGAAGAATAAATTTTCTCACCGTCGTTAACATTCCAGGCAATAATATCGACATATTCATCTCCCGGATACCATTCGGCATCCCGACCGTTCCAAATCCAGATAATGTTGTTCAATTTATAAGTATTTGTAAAAGTGTTATACAATAAAATATAAAGTTCTTTGTATGCTTCACTTCCCGAAGCACCCCACCAGTATATTCCCGAAGCACCTTCCTGAAGCGGCCTGAATAAAACCGGCACTCCGTTATCGGAAAGAATTTTCAATTGCTCGGCAATTGCATCAATATCTTCCATAAGAAGATTTAAACCTTCTTCATCCTCTCCGCTAAATATTTTCTCCAAATCAATATTGGTACTGTCTGTATAATAGCCATATTCCCAATCACCGGTAATATATTTAGCAGGCGCATTCCATAGCCAGCTAAATTCAACAATTCCTCCGGAATTCCAATATGAAATAGCATAATCGGTACTGTAACCTTCACATCCTTTTTCCACTCTTGACAGTGAATAATCGACAAAATCCAGTCCCAGTATCGCAGGATATTCTCCCGTCTCTGCCCATATTGCCGCATTTTCGGAACCATACATACCGTCACTTACCTGTCCCGAAATAATGTGATTACCGTAGTTATCACACAAAAAACTGAAAAGACGCTTTGCATTATCATCAGCGTCCGGATTGGACAAAGTCTTATCAACCTTAAACATATTTGGATCCAACTCGTCCGACTTCTTTATAGACAACTTATCCAGTAAAATCCAGCCCCAATATTTATAGACAATAATTTCATGCGAACCGCTCTCAAAATATACTCTCTCAAGATAAGAATCGGTAAAATCTATACTCTCCACACTTACAGTTCCCTGCTTATTACCGTCAATAAATATATAATTCTCTTTATATGACGCTCCCGTTGAAGCACTTACAAAATCCAGATCGTAAAAACCGGTTTCTTCTATATTGATTACAAGTCGAAGACCGTCATATTCATCTACAAAACCTTCTACGTAGCCTTGTCCGCTATAGCCGGTCTGCTCACTGTTTACAAATGTATTTCCCAGACATTCCCCGTCCTCTGCCTCATATACAACAGCATCATCCCATGAATATACCAATGGCGTATATTTATCCTCTTTATTACAAGCTGTTAAAACAGGACAGACTAGCAGTATGAAACAATATTTTAAAAAACTTTTCAGCCTATTCATATCATGTTCTCCGCGCTACTTGTCATTAGCCCAATAAAAATGGAAGAGGGCAAATCCTCTTCCACTTTACCACATTTTATTTAAAAATCATAACGTTTACTTAGCGGTTCAAATATATTTCTTCTTTTTAACTCATAGAATTCCATAACCATCACACAACCGTTGTATTATGCTCTTATTATAATTACATTCTCTCGAAATAAATAAGTACATCGTTAAAGTAATCTTCATAATACCATTGTTCTCTCTCAAAATCCCAATATATATCAAACGAAGAGGATTCAAAAACAGGAAAACTATCACCTAAAATATATATATATAAATCTCCTGCATAATAATAATCAAAATATGCATCAAATTCTAAGGGTTTGTAATCGGTATAAGTACCGTCTTCCGTATACTCTATTGTTCCGGTTATATTACCGTAGGAATCACACTCCTCAAATGTAATTCTTACTTTTGCAGTTCCTTCATTTTCATATCTAGTATTACCATCGGCGGTGTAAATAACAGTAACACCGTCTTCATCAACAACTCCCTCAATAGTACCTAAAAAATCATCACCTACAGAGGTCTCTACACTATACGTATATACGCTGGGTTCTTCATCATACCCATATACGGACGACGCCATATTATAATCCAGTTCATACTGAATATCATATGTTATTCCTTCATCTCCTGCTACTTCAACATTAATATATGAATAAACATAATTGGCGTACTGATCCACACTGTCGAACTCGTAAGAGATAACTGAGTCTTCATTTATATCCTGATAATCATAGCCGATATAACCGTTTTCTATTAAATCATTAAAAAGAATATCCGGATCTTCATAATCAACAAGCAGTTCATCAATATTTGAACTTACTATAGTTGCGTAAGCATCATCCTCATCCGACCAGCTATAATACCACTCACCTGTACGAACATCCAGACGAATAGGCCATTCCAGATCCAATTCATACTCAATATCTCCTATTTTAGCTTTAGTTGTGCAATAACACATACATTTAATATCATCTCCGTCTATTTCGACCTCCGTGGATTCAACAAGAAAATCTTCAAATTCTACGTCATTAAAATATAAATATGAATAATCTAAATAAATACCTTCATATTGGAGTGTATCCATTACTATTTCCGGCGTAATCTCATCTTTCAGCGTATATTCTATATCATTATATTGATCTTCTTTGCAGTGAAGAATCTTCCATTCTTTCTGTTCCTTATAATATTCAACTTCTACCTCATAAGGAATGGTAACTTCTGCCCATTCGCTTTCTGCTTCAAAAATAACATAAATAAAAGAGTGATTACTGTCTCCTTTGGAGTCCTCTCTATAGTTAATATAAAACCCCGTAATTTCACCATAATCATCAATTTTTTTATCCAGCTTATCAATAATTGCGTCAACAACCTCATTACCGTAAGTCTTATTTTTCTTATCATACTCATCAATCCAATTGATACTCGATGCTTCGGGAAGCATATCTACAGGCTTTCCGCAAGCAGAAAAGGTCAACATCACCCCCAGAACAAAACCTATTGACATCATCTTTTTTTTCATTTGATTTTTCATTTTTTCTCCTAATGCATTTTTCATCTTAAAATATTAAATCACTAAATATCTGCTCTTCTCATCTATGACAAATCGATTGTAATCGATATTTTTTTCTCAAATGTATAATACAAATTAAATTCCCTTTCTTAAAACCGTCACTATATATTAATATTTTAAATTATAAATTGTCCCATCCGATTTTATTAAAATAACAGAAATCTTTTCTAAAAAGTGGAAGAAGGAAAACCTTCTTCCACTTTGACTGTTTCTACTCAAATTTCGCAACAGTTTATTATTCAACTATTACAAAGATGTAGGAATAATCATCCGTTGTTCTCGTTTCCTGATCTTCTATATTCCAGTACATATAAGTATAATACAAATATCCTCCATCACTAAAATCAATATAGTCATCCAGGTATATATACCAATACATCCAACTTGAATAATAAACTCCGCTATATATTTCGATTACCTGTGGATCTTCAAATTCTTCATCTTCGGAAAATTCAATATATCCGTCAAAATAAAGTTCAGCATAGTAATCATCCTGTTCAACATCTTCCATATGGATTCTGGCATATCCTACCAATTCATAGTCATCATTGTATATCTCTGCTAAGTGTGTTTCTTCTATATCTTTTGCGCTATATGTCAGTTCTCTGCTTTCGTTTTCATACATAGAATATATGTAATATTCACCATCTTCAAAATCATATGCCAAATATAAATGAATAGTATTTACAATCTGAAAGTCGCTGACAATATCAAATGATACATAAACATAAGCACTACTTGTACCGATTGTCATATCATCAATTGAATAATTTTCAATATCATCTACTGAAATTCTGCTATCAAAATAATCAAAATCAAATCCATACTCATTAATATCTTCAACAACCCTATCAACAGTAAATCTGTTTTCAATCTCCGGATCCATTTCACAACTTACTACATTAATCTCATCAAAATATGCATATGATGAATAACAATCATCTTGACCACCGTAAGTATACAAATCATTATATACAGACATTTCAACAACATATGAATAAGGACCGTATTCAAAAGACACTGTAACGTCATAAGTACATGTTACATAATTACTGTAGAATTCTTCAATACCGTCATATTCGATAGAATCTATTGTAAGTTCATCAATGTCCATATCGTAACCGTATACATACACATCATCAACATAATCGTAAAAATTTTCACTTATAAGGTTTATGATATCTTCTTCCGTCTGTTCTTTAATAACTGTTTTTTCAGATTCTTCTTCTTCAAGCTCGTGTTCTTTTACTTCCCACTCTTTATCATCTGCATCATATTTCATCTCAATTTCATAACAACGAGTATATCTTACGTATTCACTTTCGGTTTCAACAGCCACAGACAATGTTGATTTTTCTTTATTGTCTTTATCGTCACGATCTAATACATATAATCCTTCAATATATTCCTTAGCCATAACTCCTTCTTTATCAAAATATTTCACAATCGCATCTATAGCCTGATTTCCGTATGTCTTCTCACTCTTGTCATAAGCTTCGATCCAGTTAACCGAATCATCACTCTCGGGCAATTTTTTCAACGGATTACCACATGCAGTAAGACCAACTGCTATGCATAACGCGGTTGCTGCCAATAAAATTTTTTTCTTCATAACATTCCTCCTAATTTATTTTTTATTATAAATTTATTAATTTACTCTTTCTAATTCAATGGTTATATCGCTGTAATTATCTGTTACCCAGCACTCATTGTCATAATCCCAATATAAATATAATTCCGTCAATTCTTCATCAAGTGCGGTTAGTTCCACTGGATATGTATAATCAAAATAAAAATATAAACAGGTTTCATAGCATTCAAGGCATGCGTACGGTTGATATGTAACAGTATCGGTAAATTTACCATTGGCGGAATATTCAAGAGTTGCATCCAATTCAACAATTTCACCTGAATCTAAGTCATCAATCTCAGCAATTGTAATTCTCAAACTTCCTCCGTTTCTTTCTACATCTCCTTCAAGAACACCCGAAAATTCATCCGATACTTCAATTGTACCTTCCCAACTGTTCATTATCGAATAACTATAAAACCATTCCCGGTCATATTCCGAATAATAGTAATAACAAGTATACGGTATATACGATATCACTCCCGAATCAGAAGCAATACCGATTACCACTTCAACACTCATTTCATCATATTCGGATTCATAATTTACTTCGCCCAACTCACTATACACTATCATATCTTTTTCTAAAGAATCATAGTAATCATAACTGTTTATGTATGTATATCCGTCTTTTACCATCTCGCTTACTATTGTTTCAATATCAATACTTCCTTCAAATTCATCAATTTTTGAATTATCAACCGTCTCACTGATAATATTACCCTTAATACCGTCAATATAATCAAAATAGTCATCCAAAATATACATTTCTTCTTCATCACGACTAAGCAACGTAGTCAAACAAACAGGAAAGTCAAATTCTACCTCGTAAACGGTAAGCCCATCTTGATATGTCATAGTACAGGAATATGTACACTCTATTACATTTTTCTTGTTAACTTTGTATTTCACAGAATCAATATTTAATTCGATGATACCACTTTCATATACATGTATATAATCCCAGTTATCAAAATTAATATATGTATATTCCATGCATCTCGCTAATTGTTCTTCGGACAAATCCTCTCTGACTTCCATCTCAAAATCTTCGTCGTCGTCAATATTAATCTCTCCTACTTCCCATTTCTTGGAAGATTTATTATAATCCAATTCAACCAAATATGGAACTACATAATCCACATATTCTCCGCGAGCAGTCACATATACATATATATTTGATTTTTGTTCTTTTGTTTGTGAATCAACCCTTGAGTATATTTCAAAGCCTTCTAATTTATCAAACACAAAATTCTTATCTTTTTTAATAGAAGCGATAATTTCATCTACTACATCGTTTCCATATGACTTCGAACTCTTATCATAAGATTCGATCCAATTGTCCGATGAAACCTCAGGCAAAGCATCCGCAGGCTTCTTACAAGCTGTAAGCCCCAACATAAGACACATAATTCCAACCATCCAATAATACTTTTTTTTCATAATAAACCCTTTCTATATATCGTTGCGTAATTACTATGGTATATTCGAAATAAAATCGTCCTATATTCCCGGGAATTATCTTGGACCACAGAAACAACGGCATTTAACCTTTTTAAAAAACTGGCTACATTTAATATCATACGATATAATGATTCAGAAAAAAACCATATTAATAGTACCATATATATTCAAAAAACAGAAATATTCCAACGAATCTTCTGTTAAATTTCTACATTTATAACGGAGATTACCTCATGAAAAATAACAATAAATCAAAAGTAATCATAATTATTCTGTCTTCATTTCTTTTATTCCTTCTTGCAGGTGTCGGAATTGTATATGCACTCATATCAAACGGTTACATTGCCACTTCCGAAGAAGAACCCGACAACAAAAGAGACAGACAAAGAAACGACAAACATGATGACGAAAAGGATCAAAATGATGACCCTGATTGGGAAACCAATGACAACAGTGTCGATGTTTCCGGGAATCGAAATGAAAGCCTCTTTTCGGATTTGAGAACCACTTACGACAATTATGATTTAAACTATACATACAATACCGCTCTCGAAGAGTACGAGTTCAATAACTTACTTCCTATCTACGATCAGTTAACATGTCCCGATTTTAAAATAGGGGACAGCCTTATTGAAGATGTCGGTTGTGAAATAATTGCAACCTATAATGCTCTTTTTCTTATTGATGAGCCTCATCCTCTGTCGGATATAATCATGAGTTTTGAAAAAAACGGATATATTATGTACGAAGGCACATTCGGTTCGGATCCATATGCAATTCCCGAATATTTAAATTCTGTTTCCGTTGAATCTACTGAAATCAACGATTTTAGCGAAATGAATTCACTGATAAACTCTCATATCGGAGACGGTAGCACATTTATTATTTCTTTTTGGAATTCGTCTTCCTTTCTTGACGGCGTTCATACAATAGCCCTTTATACCGATCCCGCTCAGCTTCATCCGATATATTTATATAATATGAATGAAAATTATGCAGATACCTTGGAAGATGTCACCGACGAAGAATGTTTCATTGTCGGCTACATTATCAATCCTTAAATCCTAAACCTCCTTCAAATGAATCAACAAACTCTCGAAGTCTTTACTCTGTCCCGGAATCATTATTCCCGCGTTTTTGAGAGTTCTTCCTTCCTGTGCACTTTCAGACAGCAACTCCTCCTCACCGGTGGAAATGTTAAATCTGTACAAGCCATATCTTTTATCATCATCCAGTCCCTTTAATTTCAGTCTTATTGACTTGGTATTTGGTCTGTTTAATATTTGAACATATGTAATTATCGCCTCAGTACGATCCTTGGAAGTAACCATATATGCATCAAATCTGTTTTCTTCCGAAGATAATCTGTAATAATCACCGAACGATAAAATATCTCTGTATTTGTGATACATTTTACATTGATTCGGAATCATTGATTTATCTTCTTCGGAAATCCTTGTTACATCAAGTTCATATCCAAAAGTCCCTGCAAGCGCAACATATCCTCTGGTCTCAAAAGGTGTAACACGTCCCACTTCATGATTGGGGCAATCCGATACATGTGCTCCAATTGAAGACAAAGGATACAGAAGAGCAGTTCCCTCCTGAATCATAAGTCTCTCTATTGCATCGGTATCATCGGAACACCATATTTGCGGACTGTAATACAGCATTCCCGGATCAAATCTTGCACCGCCGCTGGAACAATTTTCCAACAGAAGATTGGGGAATCTCTGAAGAATACTCTCCTGTAAATCATATAATGCAAGTGTATATCTGTGACACAATTCTCCCTGCCGATCGGAAGGAAGCGCCAAAGAACCAAGATCCGAAAGCGGCCGATTCATATCCCATTTCACATACTCAATATTTGCTTCCGAAAGAATTGATATAATGCTGTCCTTCAGATACTGTCTTACTTCTTCTCTTGTAATATCAAGGACATATTGATTTCTGCTTAACCCCCCTTTTCTTCCGGGAACGGCAATTGCCCAATCGGGATGTTTTCTGTAAAGATTGGAATCCGGAGACACCATTTCGGGCTCAAACCAAATACCGAATTTCATCCCTAACTTATTTACTTCATCTACAAGATATTTTAAACCGCCCTTTATTTTTTCGGGATTAACAATCCAGTCACCAAGAGAGGTATTATCATCATTACGTTTGCCAAACCATCCATCGTCCATAACAAACATCTCAATACCGAGTTGCGATGCTTCTCTTGCTATTGAAAGCAGTTTATCCGTATCAAAATCAAAATATGTTGCTTCCCAGTTGTTTATAAGGATAGGTCTCTTTTTATCTTTGTACGGACTTCTGATAAGATGATTTCGATAAAGATCATGATAAGTACGACTCATTTTACCTATGCCCTCTCCGGAATAAACAAGTATTGCTTCCGGAGTTACAAATTCATCACCCTTTTCCAGTTTCCATTCAAAGTCCTCATCATTTATACCCATCATTATTCGGACACTGTCGAAGGCACCTCTGTACACTTCACCTTTAAAATTGCCGGAATATACAAAATGAACACCGTATACATCACCGTATTCATCATTTGCACCCTTTGACAAAATACCGATAAACGGGTGATGCTGATGACCGGATACACCTCTGTATGAAGATACGCCCTGGTATCCGAAATTTATGGGATTTTTTGTAATTTTTCTTTCTCTTCCCCAGGCTCCGTTCAGTGTAAGTAATTCATAATTATCATTATCCATATCAAAAGAAGCGGATAATACGCGTTCAAGAAATACACATTCACTTCCTTCATTACTTACTGTCACACTTCTTGCTATAGCATCAGAATCCTCAAAAACAGTGTAAAGCAGCGTAATTTTCACACCTATATGACTATCTTTCAGGTACAATTTTAACGTGCTGCTACCGCCGTTTTCGGATGCAAATGTTGACGGAAGTCCCTTTAATACGGGTTTTTCATTTACTATCTCATAACCGTCGTATAAAAATTCGGACGTTCTGTATCCGCTCACAGTTCTGACACATATCGCATCTCCTCTGAAATCTCCGACCCCGTGTGACGGATATTCCATAGGAAATGAATCCATAAAGGATATCTTTTCTCTGTCATTGCCTATAAATGCAAACGGAGCCATATTAGTCCTTAAAGCATCAGTAATGGAGGTATCGTTAATCTTTTTACCGTAATACAAATGTCCGACATATTTCTCTTCTGCCACAGCAATCATATATGTTGTTGAAAGAGTATCTATTTTAAAGACTTTGTCATCTTCGCAATACTTAATCATTTCGATTTTCCTCCGTACCGGTTTCATAATTAATATATGTTCTTTGCAGATACATTACCTCCAAGTTATCACAAAAATCATCGATTGATTCGTATGATCCGCCACTTATTTCATCCTTAAACAGATTTATTATCTCAGGTTTTCCCGCTGTCAATGTAACCACATTTCTCTCAAAAACAGCATCTCTGTCTGACATATCAAGCATTACAAAAGGTGTAAATGTATCCGATGTAAGGGTAATCTCGTATGAATCTTCATTTTCGTCAACGCAATAAGTTATTCCGGGCGCCTTAAGATTAAGGTATTTGTAAGGTACAAATGTCTCCGTCACGGTCATTTCTTTTCCGCCTACATACGAAAAAGTTGCTCTCAAATATACGTTTCTCATACCTTCTTTGACAACATATCTGGTATAATCGCATGAATTAAACGAATGAACTTTACCGGCAAGCACCCTGGCCTGATCTTCATAAGTTGCAAGTTCTTTTCCATCCATGGTGCAAAGAGTCTGATTAAGCTTCACAGTAACAGGATTAAGCGTATCGTTTACTACACAAGAGACAAAACTGTTGGTTTCGTTTCCTGCTTCATCTTCAAGGCGAAGCAGACTTCCGCATATCGGTTCAAAGAATTCCTGAGCCATATAATGAAGAGCCTTCCATCTGCCGTAATAATCTATGCTTGACCAGGAAGCAACCGGCCAGTTATCATTCATCTGCCAGTACAAGGTTCCCATACATCTTCCGCGATTTCTTCTAAAATGTTCAACACCGTAACGAATAGCAAGGCCCTGAACAATCTGGCTTACATATATAAGACTTTCAAAATCCAGCGGATTCTGAAAATTCTGCGAAATATAATAAAGAATTCTGCTGTTGGCAAACTCACTCTTCTGATGTTTTTCCATTACATATGAAAAAATATTTCTGTCCTCAGGAAGCGTAAAATCCTTCACTGTTTTTACAGACGGGAAAGATTGAAATCCAAATTCCGTAAGGAAACGGAAATAGTGTTTTCTGTATTCCTTAAAATTCTTTTCTCCTTTCCAAACATCCCAATAATGAGAATCGCCTTTATTCTCATCATCCGGATTATCAAAGTTTCCGCCGGAAGACGGAGACGAAGACCAATAAAATGTTTGCTCGTCGTTTTCTCTGATAACCTTTGGAATAATGTATTCAAACATCTTAATATAATCGGCTTTAAAAGAAGGTTTTTCCATAGCAAACGAACCCCGGCCGACCCATGCACTCTCTATGGCGTTATTGCCACACCATAATCCGAGACACGCATGATGGCGAAGTCTTATCACATTGTCCTTAATCTCACCACGTATATTATCCTCTAACTCTTCATTCAATTCATATACAAGATTGGCAAACATAAGATCTTGCCACACAATAATTCCATACTCATCACACAAATCATAAAAATCGTCACCGGGATAATAACCGCCGCCCCATACTCTGATGGTATTAAAATGTGCCTTAGCCGCACCTCTTATAAGACGTTCCTGTTTTTCCCGGTCTATTCGTGTATAAATACAATCCTCCGGGACATAATTGGCACCCATTGCAAACATCTTCACGCCGTTAACCACAAAAGCAAATTCCTGACCGAATGAATCCTTTTCACGACTTACGGAAAAAGTTCTAAGTCCGATACGGTATGTTCTCTCATCATAAATTGTGCCTGACTTCTTTACCGTAATTTTTACTTCATATAAAGGCTGATCGCCCATTCCGTTAGGCCACCACAATTTAGCATCTCTGACAGGAATCACTATCTTATTAATTTCCCGCGGAGTCTCAACCGCTCCCTCTTCCGGAAGATGAATTACCGTATCCACATCCTCCTGACCTGTCATATTAACAACGATCTCAACAGGAATATTATCGGTTATGGTAAGAACAGGATCTATCACCAATTTGACAGTTCCGTACTCATGTATCTGAGAGAAAAAAATATCTTTAATTCTTGCTTTTGAATAAGCTTCCAATTCAACATTTCTGAAAATTCCCATATCCGGAAGCTTCGGAGACCAATCCCATCCGCTCATAGAATGAGCCTTTCTGAGATATTGACTTCCCTTAATATTATTAACCGCAGTTGTAATTATCTCCCGGTCTTCCGGTATTTCATATTCACTGAAATATTTATAAGGTGAAGTAATTACTATTTTTAATTCGTTGGCCCCGGCCTTAACTTTATCCGTAACCTTAAACCTGTAGGTTCTGTGCATGTCAGAAACTTTTGCCAGTTTTTGTCCGTTAAGATAAATAATCGCCGCAGTATCAATGCCGTAGAACACAAGTTCTATCTGTTCCTCACGCATGAAATCCCCACCTACGGAAAAAACCTTGTAAAATTCATAATCTTTTTTTAAATATTCCGAACTTTTTTCTTCGTTGTCCCTGTAATATGGGTCATCTATAATTCCGTTTTCGATAAGGGTTCCGAGAACCGTTGCCGGCAGATTGATATCATAACTCTCTGCCGATCCGCATTCTTTCATCTTCCATCCTTCATTAAGTATTTCTCTAATCATTTTTTTCTCCAGTCTTCATAATACTTAAACACGCCTCGTTGGTTATCCCAACGGGGCGCTTATAACATTCTATTCATTTTTTCCCACGTGAAGAATCTTTTCATTCCCACTGTTTAGCCTGTCCATGTACTGACTGTAACTGTCTGTCATAACATATCTGTTATCCAGGGTCTTTAAGACATCCTTAATCTTGTACTTTTCATAAACCTTTTTATCCGAAAGATCATAAATCTTATTATCCTCAAAAGATAAGACAAAAGGTCTAAGAACATCATCCGGATTCTCGGTCAACACTATTCCCTTGCTTCCGCCTTCAAATTCAACCGTACATCCCGGCGGTGCTATATTAATAGCCTGAGCAAGACCAAAAATCACATGTTTACTGAGCCCGAGCGAAGGATTACTCAGTTCGATATATGCCGCTATATCGGAGTGAGGTTCTTCATCCAACTTCATTGCCGTCATAGTATCATATAAATAAGCTACTTTCAGTACCTCAACCGGCATATCGACCGGTCTTTTATTAGCCTCGACGGAAGAAGTTTCTATTTCTTTTATATCTCTTAAAAGATATGATATATTTTTCATTATTCCGTTATCTAAATCACAATTCTCCCGAAGCTGTCTGTAACCTTCATCACGAAGTCTTGCGCACTGTGTCTTCTCTTCATCCGACAGACTTGAAAATGTCTTTATCGCAATATTCTCGGGAATTGACAGACTACCTATATCATGAAGTAAAGCCGCCGTAATAACATTTTTCTGTTCGGTCGCATTCATTGTCAACTTACCGGTTATGGCAGCACTGAGGATTGCAACATTAAGAGAATGTTTATATACGGTATCTTCACTGCTTCTAAGATTCTGCATAAAGGAAAGTTTTGATTTACTTCTGCCGAAATTCTTTGTTATTTCGGCTACCAAAGTCTCCAGTTTTCCGGGTTTTTTGCCGGATAAAATATCATTCAAAATCTCCTTCAATGTAAATACGGCAACTGTCTGAAATCTCTCAAACTCACGATCTTCTTCTGTCATCGGAGGAAGAGGTTCCGCAGGTTCAAGAATATATATACCTATGAGACCGAAATTCTGAATACTGGCAATACCCTGATTGGTCAGTTTGGAATCACGTTCATACAACATAACACCGTTTTTATTATATATGGGTTTCGCCAACCGCATACCCGTTTTCAAAAGGGATGTAGGAACAAATTTCATAAGTAATAACCTCCGTACACGTTAATGCTTGTACATCGCTTTTCAAACAACTATACCTCTTAATCGGTACTGTAATAAAAACAGACCGGTAATGGGATGTAGTTAATTTAAAACAGATGTCCGGTACCACACATACTCACTATTAATTTTAACCTACCGTCAATAAAAAGTCATCTTTATTTTACCAATCCGAATTATATCTCCGGGTACAAGAATATGTTCCTCTTCCGGGGTGAGCAGACAATCATTTACATATGTTCCGTTAGTACTTGTTTCGTCCTTAATATAAATATTGTTATCTTTTTCAAATATACTTGCATGCATTCTGGAAACAGATGAATCACAGAATATTATGTCGGCAATACCTTTTGTTTTACCGAGGGTAACGGGAAGAACAGATAAATCAACTATTTTCTCGCATTCGCTGTTATTTACACGAAGATAATGATTAATAAGAGACTCCTCATAATCGGATAAAAGTGTCGTCTTACCATAACCCGATTCATCGCAACCGGCTTTTTCTTTACTTGCGAAAGTTGCTTTCCCTTCCGTATTTTCTTCATCGAGCAACTCAAAATCTTCGTATTCCGAATAACTCTGAAATTCTTCGTTTTCTTCACTATCTCTTTTGTCGGCAACACGATTATCCCAAACCCGATTTCTTATTTTGTCCAAAATTCCGTAAAATCTAACCCGCTTTCCCGGAACAGCTTCTTCTTTTCCGCTTTCATCTGTCTTTAAACCCGATTCACTTTCATTACTTAATTCTTCCCGAACAATCACCTCCTGCCTTCTGATTCGCTCAGAAGGTCGTACTTCTTTGATAAGCTTTTCTATTTCACTTATGGTAAATGTTTTGCTTTTAATGATTTTAAAGAAACCGTATGCCAACATAACCGCTTCTTTGTCCGTATGATTTACCTTTTCCAAAATAAATTCCGATAACTCAAGAAAATCCTCCTTAAAATCACCCGAATAAAACGGATAGGAAATCATACAGATATCCAGACTTTCGACATCTGCAAAAATGTATTCGGGTTTTAACACCACCGATTCTTCATTAATCAGATATTCGGAAATATTTCTGTATACATTCGTTACACCTTTCAATATTTTCCTAAGTGCTTCGCTTCCTATCTGCTTCTTGTCGAATATTCTTTCCAAGGGCTGTACGGAGACTGCTTCATAGCACAATTCATAATCACCGTTACTGCTTTTTATACTCATATCAAGCAAACCTTTTATTTTATTTTCGGAGAGCATTCTCAACCTGTAATCTCTTAAATCCTCCTCCCGGCAAACCGCCACCAGATAATTATGATTAAGGCTTCTTCGATAAGAAAAAACCGAAATATCATTATCTTTAACCATATTCACTAATCATTCCTCCAATTCTTTAAGGATTCTGCCTGATTCCGGGGTATCCTATGTCAGTCTGTCAAACAAACGTATAAATCTGCACGGTCTTAACCTCGGACACTCTTTAACAATATTGATATCCCAAATACGTACCTCATAGATATTTCCAAAAAAAATACTGTCCGGCAGTGTCATGGATACCTCTGCTTCTACCTTTATCTCCGTATAATTTACCGATGTAGTAATTGTCGGTTCGTTAACAAGAATCATCCTTCCTTCTATTCTTTCCCGAATATGCTCGTTAACCGTATCGGCAATAACTTCCGCGGATTTTGTCGACCCTGATTCCGCCATAAGTGCTTCGGCTATAGCCTCAGATAAAACAGTTTTGTTGTAAAATAAAAATCCCAGCCATATCAACAACATAATAATTGTGAATGTAATCGGAATTATTACACAGGCTTCTACCGTAGTAATACCCTTATTGTATTTTTTGTTTTTAATAAATATACGTTTCAAATAATTACATGCTCCCGTATTTAAAAGATTTCATAAAGTACAACAATTAAATATGATGCGGCTATATACGGAATAAACGGTATTATCTTATTACTTCCGATATTGTTAACTAACGCCATAAATATCGCAATCAAAATAACAGCCGTCACCTTCTTCATACCCAGTATAAGGCCTATACATCCTATCACGGCGCAGTCCCCGATTCCGATATTGTCAGCAGCTGCAGATTTAATATATATAAGCATACCCGGTAACAATCCCATAAGATGAAACAAAATATCTCCGCGACAAAATAAAAAAACATAACCTAAATTAATAATCGACATCATTACAATGTATGCTAAGGGTATTTTTTTCATAACAATGTCCCGATGTGACATCTTCAAAAGAAGAATAAAATTTACTGCACACATCCGGAACATACACTTCGATCCCCTACTTCCGAAATCGGTATCTCCATCACAGTTCTTTTAAGCCCACTGCAGGTAAGCGAACAATGATAAGCTGTTCCGTAATCGGTAATATATAATATTCCTTCCGCTTCGGGATCACACAATTCACACGGTTCATAACATGCACCCGAGTTGTTTCTCAGATTATCAATATCTGCCGCATCTACACTTCTTATTGAAAGTTGTAAATAAGTACAGCTTCTCGACAGATGATATACCGTACCATATTCCGTAACATATACCATTCTTTCCGAATCTTCATTACTTTTCTCCGTCGGATTATATCCAGTCCACAAATGAAATCTGAATCGATTAACAAGCAAAAGATTTTCGGTATCCAGAAAGTTATATATAGGACCGGCATTATAGGAAAATGACAAATCCATTATTTCATTATCTTCATCGCACTTACTCTCCAAAAAACCGATTGCGCTTATACCGCCCTCCGTCACAAGCACACTGCTGCCGTTCTGTGCCGTATAATCATTACTTAATCTAAAATAGGCATAACCGTCATATAATACGGTATCTATCAACTCCGCCGGGACCCCGTCAATATCTACGGTATCCTCCAATTTATCCGGCACCACACTGTACAATGCAATCTCTCTGCAAGAAGAATACAGTGAAAATCCAATGTCCTCATATGCTCTGAATATTTCTATAACGGAAAGTACCGTCATTATCGCTACGATAAATACAGGAATTGCCACAGATGCCTCCAATGTCATGGAAGCTTTAAGATATTTCTTTTTAAAAAATCCCACGAAATATCCTCCTTTGAATTTCATTTTTATTTTTTTTGGAGAAGTGTGTTTTTATTAACATAAATACTTTGTTTAGGAACCAAAGAAGGATATTCCGCAGGATTTTCTTCGTTAACAATACCTATTCTCTTTTTTTACAAGAAACTCATATCCATACGACGAAACAATGATCATTTCAACTTTAAAACCATATATACAATCATCCATTCTGAAATTATCATTACCACTGTTTTTTCTCACATCCATCTCAATAATATCCATAGTTCTCATTGATACATCTTCCTGATTTGTAAGATAAAGAAGAAGGCGTAAATACCCCTCGTAATCAAGTCCGGATTCGTTATCGTCCGAATAATCCGCAGTGTAAAGGGATTCACCGAGAAAATTTACCGCATTTTCAAAAGATAAATCAAAACTGTCTTTTGTCGTTATAAGAGGTTCTTTCCCCCCGGATAAGATATGTCTGACATCATATACACTCTCTCCGTAAATCCAGGCAGCGTCTATTACAGCCTCAAACAGATCTGATAATGAAGGACACAAACATAACGTAGCCAAGACTTCAGCCATTGCCTTTGACTCCTCCTTTAATTCATCATCGGTCATAAAATAAATCGTATTGGCGGCACCTCTGATAATCAGAAGTCTCCAAACAATCGATTTTAGATTGTCCGTATCATTGGAATTACCTGCTATTACATATTCAACCTGATAATCAAGAACGGATGATTCTTTCTGATTAAGATAATTTCCGCATTTTAGCAGAACATATTCATTCATCAATACATTTAATGCGAGCGTGTTGTACGAAGTATTATCAAAAAATAACCCATCACCATTTACAAGATCTCTCTCCGATGCATATATCGAGGATGTGATACCGGTTGAAGATATTTCTTCATCCTTTAAAACAATTTCCAAGATTCCTTTGTTTCGATATTCCGTAAGTCCCTCCGCCGGATCTGTAATATCGACATCCGTGTAATCCGTCTCTGTATCCTCAGGAAATTCAAAATTCATAAGAACATCTTCATTCTGACCAAGATTGTTCTCTATGTCGACATCCGACTCCAGAATCTCTGTTATTTCCGCATTATCAAACATATCTATTGCTTCCTGAACATAAGCTAATCCGTAATATTCCAACATATATTGAAGTACGGCAAATTTAAATACTTCCCCGCCGTTATCCGTAGCCCTCGCTACACTGACAATTTCAACACTGTCTGTTCCGAGACCGGTAATATTACTGTACCCGGGAAAAATCAAATCTTTATCCGGTTCAAGGTTATACGAAAGGTAGTCCTCCAAATGTTCCAGAACATTATTTACATCACCCTTGTCCAAACCGTATGAACTATCGATAAAGAAAAGATCATACTCATCAAAAAGTTCTTTATTATATTCCGCAAGCAAAGAATCCAGCGAGAGATTAACCGCACACTGCAGCGTCTGTCTTATTACGCTGTAGCGTGCAGATTCAATCATGGTTGCCAGTAACGGAATAATAATTGCCAGAACCAAACATAAATATAAACTTACATAACCTTTATTTCGCGATTTCATCTGTTTTATCCGTTATTCCATCAAATAGTCCGTTAACAATATTTGTAATCTGTTCCTTAAAGATCAACACAAGACCTACCAGAACCACTATGATGAGGATTATCTCAACTGTCCCCATTCCGTCTTCTTCCCTAAAGAAGTTCTTCATCACTTCCATCAGTTTTTTCATGCTCTCACCTCCTCTCTACATACTCATAAATGCGGGCACCATTATTACAATCATTACTACAATCAGCATCAGCATCATCGGCAACAAAAGTTTTGTTCCTGCCTCCTCACCTTTTTTTTCAGCCATGCTTTTCCTTTCTTCAAAAGCATCTCTGCTTTCTTCTTCAAGAGCGGCCTTAAGGTTATTGGATCCCTTCTTTATTCCCTGATCGAGTAAAGACACCAGTTTGACATACTTCTGCAACTTCACTCTCTGTGAAAAATGGCTGTAACACAATGTTTCCTCCGTACCGTTTTCCATTTCATATAAAGTAAGAAGCATTTCCTCATATGCATAACGTCGGTCTGCTCCCGCATTTTCTCTGTAGTCCGTCGCAATCTTTTTCCAGGCACCTCTTATACTCATTCCGGCACCGGTATACAACGTAATCTTGCTTACAATCTCCGAATAATCCTGCATCATCTGATTATTTCTTTTATCAAGCTTTGCATATAAATCCTTATCATTGGCAACGAATACCGCAATAACTATCACGATGACACCTGCCAAAAACAGTAACGTGTTATTCTTCTTTCGTTCCGACCATGTAATGTTTATATCTTGATAATTGTCCGGAAGTTCCAGATTTTCCGTAGTTTTACTCTCCTCATTTGTCTTAAACAATGCCTCTTCTATAAGTTTGGTTATATATTCCGTCTTAGAGTATTCTCTGGGAAAAACATTTATACCAAATTCATAAACGCCTTCATAATCCTCATATGTAACAACGGCACTGATAATAACTACATTTCCTTCGGAAGAAACCTCATCCGTAATCTCACCTTTTCTGTTAAGAATGTTCGTTTCTTCCCACGAATATTCAATATCAAAAGGGTAACCGTTAATTTTATCAACAAGGGCAACCGGCTTTGAGACAAAATCAGGAGATTCATTTTCGGCCAAAAATACCTTTTCAAGAATTTTATAAAAATCCGGAAGCATCATCTCTATTTCTTCTTCCGTATAATGCCTTTTTTCAACGGTAATTTCATAATTCTCCAAAGAAACCTCATCGGCAGTCACATCCAAAACCACCGTGTAATCGTCACCCGTATATTCGTTTCTTCTTAACTCGTTTTCCCCGCAGAAAACACTTTTCTCTTTTTCTTTTTTGTTAAAATACAGTGCCGCACAAAGACCTGCCAACAGTATCAGAAAACATAACGCTGTTTTTCTGATAAAAAAACTTTCGGCACATTTTCCGCTTTTATCCATCGGGGAAAGAGATCCTGCCGTTTCTTCTATTTTGTGAAAATATTTTTGAAAATGTCTGTCCTGTCTTTTTCCGTCTCTGCCAAACAGTCTGTATACCCAAGCACCGAATTTATAAAACGGAAGCATTATGCTTACTTTGCTGAATTCTTCCGGGACCGGACATTTTAAAGAAATTAAAATCAATATCAGGCAAAGAATTATCCCGACAATAATAACAATATCAATCATACTTTTATATCCGTTATCCTTTCCGCAAGAAAATATGCAGCCAAATAAATCACCGCCATCATTGTCATAATCAAAATTCCTTTTGTATTGTGATATAGCAAATCAAAGAATCCCGGACTCGTTACATCAATATAAAGAATTATTCCGAAAGGCATAAAATTCATTATTTTCTGTTCAAATTTTTTTGAACTGATTACAGTTTCAATCTTTCTGGAAGCCTCTATTTTTTCAGATATAATATTTTCAGTCTGTCTCATTATTGCAGGCATATCCCCGCCGCTTCTCTTAGCTATTCTGAATACTTCCGCAAAATCTTTAATATCCTTCACATGACTTCTCATTCCTAAATCCTCCAGTAATTCTTCCAAAGAAACATTATTTTTTAATTTCCTTACCATCGTTGTCAATTCTTTCGAAATGAGGGCATTTTTGCCAAACAGCATTACCATGTCTCTGTATGCATATATAAAAGCATTTTCTACGGAATATCCCGCATACAGTCCGGAAATAACACTTCGCATAAGTTCTCTGAACTGAAGAGTAATAATCGTCTTTCTCTTTCTCATAAGCTCTCTTCTTTTCTTTTTAAAGAAAAGAACAATCGCAGGAAGCAATATGAAAAAAGCCATTATCGATCTGTAAAATATATAGGCAAAAAAAGCTGCAAGAATAATACCCTCAGCAAAATACAGAAGCATCTCCCTGAAAGAAAAGACATAGATATCATAATCATTCGGGCACTCTGATTCCCGCCGAAAGGAGTTTTTTTGTGTTTTGCAATTTATTTCTTTTTTTAAGGCCGCCGAGTATTCTCCCCTCGCAGATTCCTTCTTCGCAAAATTCATATAAGACATTTGTTTGTATTTTTCCTTCTTCAAAACCGATTATCTCCACTATTTCCAATACTTTTCGAGATTTATCACGAAGTCTTCCGAGATGTACTATAATATCAACCGCAGAAGCTATCTGTGATCTGACCGCCGCAAGAGGAATATCTATTCCCATAAGTACCATCGTCTCCAATCTCGACAACATATCTCCCGCCGAATTGGCGTGTCCTGTCGAAAGAGAACCGTCATGTCCGGTATTCATGGCCTGAATCATATCAATTGCCTCATCTCCTCTGACTTCTCCAACTATAATTCTGTCAGGTCTCATTCTCAGTGAAGATTTAATAAGATCCCTTATGGAAATGGATTTACACCCTTCAACATTCGCATTTCTTGTCTCAAGACTGACAAGATTTTCGACACCTTTAATCTTCAATTCCGCCGAATCTTCAATTGTAATTATTCTTTCTTCTTTGGGAATAAAATCCGATAATGCATTTAGAAATGTGGTTTTACCGGAACCGGTACCACCTGAAACAAATATATTATAGCCGGCAACAACGAGTTTATTAAGGAAACAGACAACTTCTTCGGATATTGCTCCAAAAGCTATCAAATCCTTCATCTCCATGGGTTTTTCCGGAAATTTTCTAATAGTTACAATCGGCCCGTTTAAAGCCACCGGAGCCAATACTACATTAACACGGGAACCGTCTTTTAATCTTGCATCAACAATAGGCGATGCTTCATTAACCGTTCTGTTACAACCGGATACTATCTGCTGAATTACATCTTCCAGTTTTTCTTCAGATTCAAAACTCCTGTTCCAACGCCGGATTCTACCGTTTCTTTCCACAAAAATCCGGTCCCTTCCGTTTATCATTATCTCGGTTACGGAAGAATCATTAATAAGTTCCTCCAAAACATCAAGTCCTCTCAACGCATGAAAAAGTTCCTTGGATAAACGTTTTTTCTCGGTTAATGACAGATGCATTCCTTCAGAATTATCTATAATACAGTCGTCTATAATCCTCTGCATTTCTCCGTCATCGAAATCCTTTGAAAGATCAAGTTCATCAATTATTCTTTGTTTCAGAATCTTTGACGCTTCCTCATACTGCACTTGATAAACCTCCTATCATTTTCTTTCGAATAATCTCAAGGTAATCTTTTCTGCAGACATTTCTTGGGTCCGGTACAGTACTTTCTCCGGGAAATACAACCTTTATCAGTCTTTCCACTAATTCATCCCAATCGGCATTCTTAAGATTATTCAGAAATATATCCGTCCTTGCTATACTGCGGTAATCATCTGTCATGGGTATAAACAATCTGTCACATTCATTTAAAACCTTCGGAAGTTCTCTTATAAAATCCGAAAAATAAATAATCACATAATCAAAGAGTCCCATATCTCTTACAGCTTCCATCAGCTTAATCCAATCCTCTGACGTAACGCTTTCCAGATCTTCGAATTCTGATACCGGAAGAATAATTTTAAGTTTCATAAAGGATTGTTCTATAAGACCGAATTTCAGTGATATTCCTTCTCCTCCGCTTCTTGTCAGATACAAAAGATCTGAAAGATTACGGTTTCCTTTTATATTGCCACCCATCAGTTGCTCTTCATATGAAAATGCTTCAAAATTAAGAAACAATGTTTCTCCCATATCGGAATCCGCCATTGTCTGTGCCAGATTAAAAGCTGCATAGAAAGGTACTTCACTTCTGACAGGTGAATAAATACCTATAATCTCCGTCTTTCTTCTTCCGAGACAATTTCCGTTATAGACCGAATCGCCTCTTGAAGCGGCGTTTTTTTCATATAATTCAATCAGCTGATTTTTTATCTCGAAAACAGACTGATATTTATATATTCCGTTACTCTTTTTTTTGCGGTTCTCTTCAAACTCAATTATTAATATTCCTTCCGTATTCAAAGTCGAATTTATTTTTTCACATAAACCGCACCCGGCAAGAACAATGTTTATTTTTCCGTTTTCTATACCGGATATTAATTTCTCTTCATCACTGTATACAACAACTTCAAACGGGAATGACTGATCGTTCTCAAGCATCTCACCCAAAAGTTCCGAATACAATTTTTCGTCATCATATATTGCCAATCTTTTCTTACTCAAATTTGCAAAGCCTCCATACAGATAATAGTTGCAACCAGTACTGCCGGACCAAAATGAACAAAATGAGGTTTGAATCCGTAACGCTGTTTGATTATTAATTCTTTGTTCTTTTCTCTTTCGTTACTCTTCTCTCTTTTATCTTTAAAAAAAAGAGATTCAATAATACCGATTATTATCCCGAAACACATTGACATCAGAAAAATCCAAAATGTTTTTTTGTATCCCAAAAATAATGCTATAAGGCAAAACAGCTTAATATCACCTGCGCCAAGTGCACCGAGAATATATACCGTCAGTCCTGCAAGCAGTGTTATTATCATGCTCTTCAAACCTGTTCCCAATCCGGGAAGGCCGGAATAAATCCCCTGCAAAAAGAATCCGGCCGCCAGACCCGGGACAATCAGGGCATTCGGAATCCTGTAACGTACAATATCAAATACTGCTGCCGCTACCAGAATGCAATATAAACAAATCCGCAATTCAACACCTCCAAATATCATGTTTGTTTGTGACAATTTTTAATGTTTGTTTTTAAGGAGAATTATGTAATCTTAATTTATTTGATTTAATTTAATTGATTAAAATAGGATTACACAGACTGTGAATCAGTCTCATACAGATCGGTCTTGCCCTGACCGTGAAATAAAAATATCATCCTGACTTATTACCGTCAAGATGATATTTATGTTTTTAAGAATCATTTAATTTTAATAAATTGATAATAATTATTATTTATTCTTTTTCCGATTGCTAATCATCAGTTCCCGAGTTAAATCTTTTGCTTCTCTATTCCATCAATCCGTCTATAAATTCGATATAATCCTGATCATCATAAATATAATCATCTATATCAAATTCAAAATCATCTCCCGCGATAAAATCAGAATTGTTAACAAATATTTTGTCATTATCGATTTTCTCAATAAGATAATTCTCATCGGATGTTAACAATCTTATTATATCTGCCGCAAACTGACTGTCCGCAGTATCACTTGATACTACTGCACTGTTGCCTCCCCAATAAAAGTCTACCGGAGATTTTACAATAATAAGATTATTATTATCAAATACCGTACCTTCCATTAACCACATGGTATACCAAGGAGCTCCGATTGTACCCATTATAGAGGTATTCTTTCCGTTGCCTTCCAGATTATCGAACCAGTCTTCATCCAACATATTGTCGGAATAAACGCTGTCACCCGCAATATCAACAAACTCATCAAAATCAATATCGGGATCACCAATTGCGTAATCATACATATATTGTATTTCATCAATACTTCCGAAAAGCGAAACCTTTCCCTTTGACTCTTCATAAACACTTACGCAAGTTTCCGCAAGAGTCTCCATATCACACATATATGTCTCATATATTTCATCAGGATCCGTAGTACCAAAATACTCCATTGCATCATCGGCACATATCTGAATATATCCGGGATTTACAACATACGAAAATACAATAAGATTGCCATCTTCATCTTCCCCGATATAATCGCTGAAAGCATACATATTCTTGGTATCTGCCTTTTTCAGTTCAATGTCGGAATCGCTTGCGAACTCATCTCCGGCTTCCTTGAATATTGAAAGATAATCCGTGTTAAAAAGAATTAAATCCGGTTTTTCATCATCACTTAAACTATCCAACCATTCCGAATAGCCTTCTTTCTCCATCTCTTCAATGTCATAACTGAGCCATACTATATTTTTATTACCGACTTCTTCGGCATATGCATCTATCGTGTCAATTTCCAACGAATAAGAATCTTCATATGATTCGGGTAAATAGACAACAAAATCTTCCGCCTCCGACATAACCGGTTCAATCGTATTCACCGATACGGTTGTATCATTGTCGGATTCGGCAGTATTCAGATCCTGTCCTTCGACTATTGAGTTATAGGTAGCAATTGTTGTCTCATAGGCAGCTACCAAATTTTCATATCTTCTCAAGGTTTCTTCGTAAGCCGAAGTATCAAGAAAATCACCTAAATTTAATTCATTGTAATATATCTTAACTGCGAAAAATATTATTATCGCAAGTATCGCATTAACGGCTGCCACCGAAAGAAATGTAAAGAATGTAATAAGAGGCATGGATACATGAACCTTAACCCTCTTAGGAAATTCAAGTTCATTGGATATATTATTTACGGCAGGAGGCGGCGGTGCCACAGTCACATTAGGCGGTGCAACCGTTACGTTGGGAGGTGCGACCGTAATATTGGGCATTCCGTTTCCACTGTTATCTGATATCGCAGGCTGACTGTAAACTACAGTTTCTCCATTGTTAACCGGATTACCGTTGCTTTCAATCATAAGCTGTTCATTTGACTGTTCTTCCTGTTTTACTTTTTTCCTTGGCATACTAACCCTCCGTGTCACACAAGATGACATAAAAAATTAAATCATCGCTTTGTCAACATAAAGCACCTTATTTTAATTATATATCACTATTTTCAAGAAATAAACAGTATTCTTCGTTCGATATATGACGAATATATATGTCAAAAGTTCCGACAAAAAAAGGGGATTGAACGCAATACAGCCTTCAATCCTCTCTTCATTCGTTATATTTAGATAAATCTAAAACTAAAATCTGTAATTATAATTTCTTAACGGAAATTGTAACCTTCTCACCATTGACATTCCACTCTTTGCAGATGTCATAAGTTGTTCCGATTTCAATGTTATCCGCAAGAACCTTTGTACATATAGATTCCTTATTCTTATTGACAATATCGGCAATCTTGTCATTACCTGTTAATGCAATACTGATTCTGTCCATAACTTCAAAATCAGAATCCTTACGCATTGTCTGGATCTTGGAGATTACCTCCGCAGCAAATCCTTCCTCAACAAGTTCTTCGGTAAGGCAGGTATCAAGTACTACCGTTACACCACCATCAGCCTGTGCCGCAAAACCTTCCTTCTGAGCCATTGTAATAAGCAAATCTTCTTTCGTAAGTTCTACTTCTAATCCGTCTACATCAAACTTGAGTGCTCCCTCGCTGTTAAGTGTATCCATGGAAGCATTGCCGTCTACGGAAGCCAGGAACTTCTGGATGCCACCCATTTGTTTGCCGTACTTGGGTCCGACAGTCTTAAGCTGTGGTTTAAATGTATATGAAGTATACTCTCTTACGTCATCCGCAAATTCAACGGACTTAACATTAAGCTCTTCCTCAATAATCTCCTGATAGAACTCATTAAGCGTGTTCTCGGATTTTATAATCATCTGACCGATAGGCTGACGATTTTTGATATTTGAAATATTTCTGGCTGCACGTCCAAGTTCTACAATTTTAAGAACCGCTTCCATATCCTCTTCAAGTTTCTTGTCTATCATCTTGTCATTTACAGCAGGGAAGCTGCAAAGATGTATAGATTCTTTTGCACTCTTATCAACGGAACGAACAAGGTTCTGATAAATCTCTTCTGCCATAAACGGAATCATGGGAGCAGATGCTTTTGCAATCGTCACAAGAGCCGTATAAAGAGTCATATAAGCATTAATCTTATCCTGTTCCATTCCCTTGGCCCAGAATCTCTCACGCCCTCTTCTTACATACCAGTTACTCATCTCATCAACGAACTTCTGAAGTGCTCTTGCAGCCTCGGGAATTCTGTAATTCTCGAGATCTTCATCAACTTCTCCAACCACTGAATTAAGTTTTGAAAGAAGCCATTTATCCATAACCGGAAGTTTATCGTAATCCAATGTATATTTGCTTGCATCAAAATTATCAATATTGGCATACAGTACAAAGAATGCATATGTATTCCAGAGTGTACCCATGAAGTTTCTCTGTCCTTCAATAACCGCATCTTCATGGAACTTATTGGGAAGCCATGGAGCTGAGTTGATGTAGAAATACCAACGAATAGCATCTGCACCAAACTTTCCGAGTGCTTCAAACGGATCAACTGCATTTCCCTTACTCTTACTCATCTTCTGTCCGTTCTTATCCTGAACATGGCCGAGAACAATTACATTCTGATAGCAAGGTGAATCGAACAAAAGTGTACTTTCCGCAAGAAGTGAATAGAACCATCCTCTTGTCTGGTCGACTGCTTCGGAAATAAACTGTGCAGGATACTGCGCTTCAAACAAATCCTTATTTTCAAAAGGATAATGATGCTGAGCAAAAGGCATTGCTCCGGAATCAAACCAACAGTCGATTACTTCCGGAACTCTGTGCATAGTCTTACCGCACTTAGGGCAGGGGAAAGTAACAGCATCGATATACGGTCTGTGAAGTTCTACTTTGGCATTTTCCGGATTACCCGAAAGATCGGCAAGTTCCTGTCTTGAACCTACCGAATGCTGATATCCGCATTCGCATTCCCATACATTAAGCGGAGTACCCCAATAACGGTTACGAGAAATAGCCCAGTCCTGAAGGTTCTCAAGCCAGTCCCCGAATCTTCCCTTACCGATTGACTCGGGAATCCAGTTAATCTTATTGTTATTGGCAATCATCTTATCCTGAACCGCAGTCATCTTGATATACCAAGACTCACGTGCATAATAGATAAGCGGTGTATCACATCTCCAGCAATGAGGATAACTGTGCTCGAACTTGGGAGCATCAAAGAGAAGTCCTTTATCTTCGAGTGCCTGAAGAACAGGGGTATCGGCTTTCTTAACGAACATTCCGTCCCAATCGGTTCCTCCGCACATCTCACCTTTACCGTCTACAAGCTGAACGAAAGGAAGGTCATACTTTCTTCCTACCTGAGCATCGTCTTCACCGAATGCGGGAGCTATATGAACAACTCCGGTACCGTCGGTAAGTGTTACATATTCATCACAGGTAACAAAATGTGCCTTTTTACCCTGCTTGGCTATAGTACCGTCAGCAAAGGGGAATAACGGCTCATACTGCTTAAATTCAAGGTCTTTACCTTTATATCTTTCCAAAATCTCGGTATCTTCACCGAGTACTTTGGCAACAAGTGCCTCGGCCATATAATATACCAGACCGTCTGCGTTATTTTTTACCTTTACATATTCGTAATCGGGGTGCATACAAAGAGCCACATTGGAAGGAAGTGTCCAGGGTGTGGTTGTCCATGCAAGAATATATGCGTCTTCATCCACACATTTAAATCTTACAACTGCGGAACGCTCTTTAACATCCTTGTATCCCTGTGCTACTTCCTGAGCCGAAAGCGGAGTTCCGCATCGGGGACAATAAGGTACAATCTTAAATCCTTTGTAAAGAAGATTCTTATTCCATATTTCCTTAAGAGCCCACCATTCCGATTCAATAAAGTTATCATCATATGTAACATAAGGATTGTCCATATCTGCCCAGAAACCTACGGTACCTGAGAAATCTTCCCACATACCTTTGTATTTCCATACGGATTCCTTACACTTTTCGATAAACGGTTCAAGACCGTATTCTTCTATCTGCTCCTTGCCGTCAAGACCGAGGAGCTTCTCTACTTCGATCTCAACCGGAAGACCGTGAGTATCCCATCCGGCCTTTCTGGGAACCATATATCCCTTCATGGTACGATATCTGGGAATCATATCCTTTATTACACGGGTAAGCACATGACCGATATGAGGCTTACCGTTAGCTGTAGGCGGTCCGTCGTAGAACATGTATGTCGGGCAGCCTTCTCGCTCCTTAATACTCTTCTTAAAAATGTCATTGTCTTTCCAAAACTTCTCAACTTCTTTTTCTCTTTCGACAAAGTTCATGTCAGTCGATACTTTGTTGTACATATCTATTCTCCTTTCTCGATATACAACCGAGTAGGGTGGAGAATCCACCTGCTCGTCTCGCTGAGGTCATGTTATGAAGTAACTGTTTTCCTTACGGCCTCGCATAAATAACAAAAGGGGCTATATCCGTAATAGGATAAGCCCCTGCTTATTTAACCACCATATTACGCTTCGTCTCCCCGAATAACGATTGATTCGATTGCGAACCTATCATACGGTTTTAACAAATCACCCGTTACGTGAGTGTCACGGCGTAGCTTACTCATGTCTGACAACAATTCAGCCTTGCAGCTCGGAAGTGATATTCGTCCGCATACTACTTTCACATGTCTTCCACCGTCACATGCTCGCTAAAGATTTGGCAATGCAGCTTACTGTCTTCGTCATAGCTTTTCTTATTTAATTATTGACAAGGTACATTATATTCAACGCAACTTTATATTGTCAACCTGCTTTGGTATTTTTTTCACCCAATACCGGTATGTATTACAGTATGTCAAGCATTCCCAGGCAATTCTGTCCTTTTTCATCAAGATACCCGGTCGGTAAAAATACAAAGTCACACATTTCCGTCTTATGCTCCCAATTGGAATAGATTATATTGAACTCTGTTCCGAGTTCTGCCGCAACGCTCATACAGTTTTCATTGAATTCCGCATTAAATCCGTATCCACCTTCCGGATAAAGATTATCTACAATATAATAAATTGTTTTTCCCGACCACAGTTGCATTAAATTAAATCCGCCATTATCCTGATAAGCACTTATGTGTCCGGCAATATATATTGCTCCCTTAAAATTAATCTCGGAACTCTGTACAATGTCGGTAATGGAATCACATCCCAACGAAAATCCGGAAATATAAATATTACCGATGTCTACACCATACCGATATGCCAATGAGTATAATTCATTTTCAAGATCGTTAAGCGTACCGTACCATCTGCCGCTGGCTAAAATCGGAGCAACAATAATTGAATTACAGCTGACCGCTCCGCTGTCAATCATTCCAAGAAAACCATATGCCTCAAACAACTCGGAAATCGTACATCCCCTCTGTCCGATTCCATGCATAAAAAGCAAAATAGAAGTTTCTTCGTTTATTACATCGGGCACATGTACGTAATATTCCTGGATAACAGACTCTTCATCTTCTTTCGTCAGGTAATATACATCTTTTTCTGTCGGAAGATATCTTCCTTCTCCGTTACAGGGTACCGAATCGGTCAAAGGAACTCCTTCGTCCGTTAATACTGCAACCCGCTCCTCAAAAGCTATCGGAGAAGAACAACTTATACTGTTAACGGAAAGAGAATCTTCGGTATTACCGACGCTCAATTTACCTTTGACTATGACAATCGTCAAAACAAAAGCCGTTAAAACCATTAATAAAATTATTTTTGTTTGTTTTCTTTTCATAGGTTTTTATTAAAACAGATCTTTATATTTTTTGCAAATCGTTACTATACCAGCCACATATCATTCTTTTTTATTTTCTGATATTTGTTATGGGCCCACAAATAAATCGGATTCAGATAAATAAAAGATTTTGCTTTTTTATTTTGTATCCATTCGGCATATTTCAATGCCTCGGAATTTAATATATCTTTCTTTTCTCTGTGTATCGTTAAAATCTTTTCGGAAAGACTGTAAAATGTTTCCTTTCTCTTTTGCGAATCCTTAATAAGAGAATATTTCATAAATTGACCGCTAAGATGAAGTACATACTGTGAATACAAAATATCCTCGTACATATCGAGAGATTCCCGTTCACTGTAAAATTCAATAATCCTGTTAAAAGATTTACTTATATCGGTATTTTCCGCACTGTGACTTATACTTCCTCCGACAAGTCTGTAACGCGATACCGTCTTTTCAACCAATGCAGCCTTGTGACATACACACAGAAATTTATAATAAAATGCCAGGTCCTGACCGAGAGGAACATCATCAAACAAAAGATTATTTTTACGAATAACTTCTGCCGAATAAAGCTTATTCCCGGGAAAAGGAGACAGACTCATAAGTTTCTTTTTAATCGTTATTTCATCACAGGATAATAAATCCGATTCTCTTACATTGTTAAATTCTTTACTCACGGTACCGTTACCCGAACGAAAGCTACAGGTATTTCCAATCACAAGATCACAACCGTCTGCCTTATTAATAAGAGTGCTCAGACACTCCTTTTCCATAAGATCGTCACCGTCAAAAAATATAATATAATCGCCGTTTGCCTGTACTATTCCTCTGTTTCTTGCAAAAGGAGCTCCTTTTCTTGATTCTTCATATACTCTGACGCCTTGCGATTCATAAGATTTCAATATATCAAGACTCTCATCGGATGAACCGTTATCTACACAGATAACTTCATAATCCTTATAATCCTGAGCAAGAATACTGTCAATCGTCTCTCTTATATACTTCGCCGAATTATATACCGGCACAATAACACTAATCATAATAAAGTTTATCTGTATACCGCTTTCTTTTTATAAATGTTAATCAGCCCGTTCATTCCAATCTTCTCCATAAGAAAACGAACCGTCTTCTTTACGATTATCAGGCTTTTCAAAAGAGACCATTTTTCATGTTCGCAGAGTGCCATATACAGTTTGTTACGAAAACTGAAATCTGCAAGATACGGATTATGCATATAACCGGGAAATGTATTTTTCATATATTTCATACATTTTTCGGCATATATTCTTCCATCCTTACGGACAAGCATACCCGGAACAAATTCCGTGAGTATGTGAGTAATTGCATAAAATTCATACCTCTGATAATACTTCTTCATATAACCGTTTTTCTCCAGCCACTGTCGCTGCTTTTCAATCACATCCGTGATTTGTATCATCCTGTCACAATCGGCACCGTGAGTTATCGACACCTCATTCTGACGGTATAAATACAGTGGCTCGTTTATGGAATATATTTTGTTTACACACGCCATCCAAATAAAAAACGTGGCTATATCCTCATAATATCTGGTATCCGACATATCAATATCTTTTGTCCTAATTATTTCCGCGGGAAATACTTTTGAACATACCGTAACAGGAACAACGCTATACCGTTTCTTCGGATTATTACATTCGTTCTCTATGATATCAAAGCCTATCTCAGGCATATAATTACGACTTTCGTCAAATGTGGCATAATTGAATATCAATATATCCTTCTTGGTCATCTTACGAACGGCATCATCAATTTTATTGAGAGAACCTTCGGCTAAAAGGTCA
This sequence comes from Lachnospiraceae bacterium, assembly GCA_045639745.1. Lineage (GTDB taxonomy): Bacteria > Bacillota > Clostridia > Lachnospirales > Lachnospiraceae > NK4A136. The sequence goes on from JAZUDQ010000026.1 coordinate 116,965, forward strand.
TCACTGTCAAGAAACAGTATCCACTCCCCGACAGAGCAATCGAGCCCTGTCTGTTTGGCACCTCCGACGCCTTTATTTTCCTGGTGTATTACTCTTATGTATGGATATTTATTGTGATACTCCTCTGCGATCTTGAAAGTATCATCAACCGATCCGTCATTAACGATAATAATTTCAAGATTCTTAAAATCCTGTCTTATAACGGATTCCAAACATTCAGATATATATTTTTCCGCATTATATGCTGTGATGATAACTGAATATTTAACTTTCTTCATATATATGTGCCTAATACAATCTAAATATAATATGAGCCTTTACCGACATCGTTGTTCTATCCTTAAGATCCTCGGTTGAATCTTTATGACCAAGCAACAGAATTGTATTTTTTAAAGATTTTTTATAATCCCTCAGGAGAATAATGTCTTTCCCATACTCAACCGTAGAACGGGAAAAATATTTTCCTTCGGATACCTTCAGAAAACGATCCGCCATTACGGATAAATCATATTTTTCACCCTTCAGTAACAATCTCGTCTTTTCTATAACCCACTTTATCGGAACTATTTTCCTGTGGCCTTTTCCGACTACGTTACTGCCATGAATCCTGTGAAGTATAAAACTTCTGTCATCATACAATACTTTCCCCGAATAGCAGCAATACGACAATGCAAAAGAATCATGCATCATCACGTTATTCATATTCATTTTTTTTAAGTCATCGATAAGAATCCTGTTCATTGCCATACAGCAACCGGGAATCTTGTTATAAAACAACATTTTTAAAGGGGTAAAATCCGGTTCTTCTTTAATTACACTTTCTTCAAATATTCCAAGTTTTTCGTCGGTATGAGAATAATTGCCGACTGCCATCACAGGTATGCCCTTACATTGCTCCGAATTATTCTCTATTAATCCGGTCTGTTCTTTTACTTTATCTTCTCTCCAGACATCATCCTGATCGGCAAAAAAATAATAATCCGCTTCCGGCGCTAGTTTAATCAATCTCAGAAAGCTTCTTTGAACACCTACATTTTTACCGACAATTAACTTTATACTTCTGTCCGGTCGTTCTTTAGTCTGCCTGAAATGTTTAATCGCACTTACGGTTCCGTCACAGGAACCGTCATCTCTTATTAAGATTTCAATATTGCTATCAAAATCCTGATTATAAATACTTGCCAACTGCTCTTCGATAAAACGTTCTCCGTTATATGATGACATCAGTACAACAACTTTCACATTCGTCCTTTCTGTTGTTTATCCAATATATAAATAACGTAAAATAATACTGATTAACAAATTTATTATGTCAATAGTGATTACCCGGCAAACTGCTCAAGAAAGAATGAATATTCCTGAGGTACTACATCCTCCAAAGTTTCGCCCTCTCCGATATCAAATTTTTCTGTTTTTATCAGAGTAATTTCCAGATTTTCATCAACAGAAACCGTATAGAAATCCACACACGTCCATCTTGCACAATCGTTTTCAAGAATTGCAATTACCGTCTGACCTTCATTTACCGCCGAAAACTTATATCCGTATTTTTTTAAATTATTAAACTGTACTTCGACATCTTCAATCTTTTCCAGTACATTCTCATTCAAAAAATAATAACCGGTAAAACTTCCCATTGATTCACTTCCGGAATTAAGAATTGTGATTGTACGCTCATCACTTTTATTATCAACCGTAACCATTTCCCGATTATCAAAATTGTCCTTTATACGCCCCTCTGCGCAAACAAACAATATTATTATCAATCCCTCAAGTAAAATTATTGAACCAAGAGGAATAAATGATAATTTAACAAGTTTTTTATCATGTTTTACAAATCCGGCAATTAATATTCCGAGAAAAATCAATAAACCGACTGCCAAGACAGCAGCAATAACAAACACTATTATAATTAAACTTCCTGACATTTCTTAACTCCCAATATTAATCGTATGAATACAACTGTAATTATAATATAAAAAGCCCGCATATGCAAAAAACATACGCGGACTTCAAACAGTTATTTTAACTTAAATGTTTAAAAGGTCACTGTATACCTTAAGAGCTCCGTCGGTATCATGAGCGAGTACTTTCTTGGCAAGTACCTTACCAAGCTGAACACCTTCCTGATCAAAGCTGTTGATATTCCAGATAAATCCCTGGAACATAACCTTGTTCTCATAGTGTGAAAGAAGTGCACCCATTGTCTCAGGTGTAAGCTGATCTCCTATAATAATACTTGAAGGACGATTTCCCGCAAATTTCTTATTATTGTTATCATCTTCCTTACCGCAAGCAAATGCGACAATCTGTGCAGCTACATTAGCGCAAAGCTTCTGCTGGCTTGTAGAGCCCTGAATGTCAACATCCGTACCGATCTGACTGTTTCTGAATCCGATAAACTGAAGAGGTATAATATCTGTTCCCTGATGAAGGAGCTGATAAAAGCTGTGCTGTCCGTTTGTTCCGGGTTCACCGTAGATTACGGGACCTGTAGTATAATTAATTACTTCACCGAATCTGTTAACACTCTTACCGTTAGACTCCATATCAACCTGCTGTAAGTGAGCAGGAAATCTTGAAAGTGCCTGTGAATAAGGAAGTACGGCTGTACATCCGAGATTCATAACATTTCTCTCATACACACCGATAAGCGCATCCATAAGTGCGGGATTTTCAAATATATTTTTGTTAGCGGCAAGTTTATCTTCCTCAGCCGCACCGTTTAAGAAACGTGCAAATACTTCGGGACCGAAAGCAAGCGAAAGAACAGCTCCGCCTACACCTGAAGAAGATGAAAAACGACCGCCGATATAATCATCCATGAAAAATGCTGTCAGATAATCACTGCTCTTTGCAAGAGGCGAAGTCTCTGAAGTTACGGCTATCATATGCTTTGAAGCATCAAGTCCGGCCTTCTTTAACGCATCCTTTACAAATGATTCATTTGTAAGAGTCTCGAGAGTTGTTCCCGATTTTGAAACAAGAACAAACAATGAATGAGCAACATCAACCGAATTAAGAACAGCTGCCGCATCATCCGGATCTACATTGGAAATAAACTTGGCTTCCATCTTGAAGTTTCCTGTTTTTTTGGCCCAGTTTTCCAATGCAATGTAAATTGCTCTGGGTCCCAGATCGGATCCGCCGATTCCTATCTGTACAACTGTTGTAAATTTCTCTCCATTGGCATTGGCAATCTCACCCGAATGAACCTTTGAAGCAAATTCAGCAATCTTCTTCTGTTCTCCGAGATAAAATTCTCTCTTATTGATTCCGTCCGCAACAACATCTTTACCAAGCTGGCCTCTGCAAAGCTGGTGAAGAACCAGTCTTTTCTCTCCTGTATTAATAACAGCTCCGTTATAGAGTTCTTCATATTTTTCCACAAGCTGAGCTTCACTTGCGAGATCCGCAAGCTTATTAAGCACATCGTCATCTACTGCTTTCGCCGCATAATTGTAAGTCATTCCCTCAGCCATGGGAACAGAATACTTTTTAACTCTTTCGGCACCTTCATTTCCCGACATTACCTTTTTAAGTTCTGCGGGCTTTGTCTTTTTAAGTTCGTTAAAACTCTTGAGTGTATCAAGATTATTCCATGCAACCATTTTCGTTTCCTCCATACGAAATACTTTTTACAAACCTTTCACAGTATAACAAGCATACTTCTATTTATCAAGGAGCACCTGTCAGTTCCCTTATTTACAATCTTATTTTTACTCCTTCTTTAATGCCGTTTTCCTCCATATAATTTTCCGTAAATTCAACGGTTTTTTTCTCTCCCCATGTATTGGAAAGTCGAACAAGACATTTTCTTTCTTCAATCTCCTCGCAACCGTAATCGGCATCCTCTATACTCACCACATCCCACAGCATTCTTGATGTATCCTCTTCATAATAGATGCGATTTTCCTCCAATACCGTAAATTCCCCATCAGTAATGTCCACAACTGACAAAGAACAGTTTCTGTGAAATGGTCCGGCCCAAAAATCCTTTATCCCAAGCCCCTTAAAATTCATCATAAGACCTTTATTCATTGCACCGTGACCCGAAATAAATACTGCCGCGTCCGGCTCTCTCTCCTCAAGAGGAACCAGAACTTCTTTGATAAATTCACCCGTTCTTTCCCTCAGATTTTCAAATGTTTCTCCGTCAGGTGCATTAACAAAACATTCCGGTTTATTAAAAAAATTCGGAAATGATTCCGGTCTTTTCTCCGGTCCCAGTCCCTCATATGAACCAAAACCTATTTCTTTTAACCGGTCATCACAGACAATATCAATGCCTCTGTCTCCAAGAACGATTTCCGCCGTTTCCTTCGCTCTGACAAGCGGACTTGAAAATGCATAATCAATCTTGATATCCTTTATTCCTTCCCCTGTTATCCTTGCCAACTCTTTGCCGTATTCGTTAAGAGGTATATCTGTCTGCCCCTGCATACGCATTTCCTTATTCCAGTCCGTCTCACCGTGGCGCATAATGTATACTTTCATAATCAACCCTTCTTTTTTGTGTTGGTAGTGTCAAATCTGACACTCCTTTTTTCTTTCAAAATCCTCTATTTTCAAGGTTTATCACTTGTTTTTACACAAAAAAAGTGACTACCCCCTAAATAACCAGTACAATTGAATCACCACAAAACAATAGCCCGTATAG
>JAZUDQ010000027.1:0-57797 GCA_045639745.1 Lachnospiraceae bacterium
AAAAAATATAATATTTCGGAAAGAAGTATTGCGGAATCATTGTGTATGCCTCTTCAGCAGACATCCAGATATTGTAAATATCACGGAAGCGAACTTACAGATTATGAAAGAGATGTGATTGCTTCGGTTGTATATTATGATGGTTTTGTAGAGAACTATACAGATTGGACCGTTGATCCGGTAAAAAATCAATGGTACGGAACAAAAGAACAGGTGCCTGATTTTTTATTCGTTTGGGCAAAGATGTTTATTAAACATCCCTTTACTTACATTGAGGCCTCGATGAATCAAAATTGGCAGATTTATTATCCGTACTGGAAGATTAGCAATATTAATACATCCTTTTTTTCATCTGACGGACAGAGAGAAAGAATGGGTGAATTGAATATTATTGAAGAAAATATATTTAATAATCAAAAAGATATTCTGAATAAATGGTATAATATATTTTTGGAGTTACCGGTTATCGGATTATTAAGCAATCCGGCAACATATAATTTATTAATTTTGGCATTATGTATTTTCGCAATTGCCAAAAAAAGATATAAGGTATTGATTCCTTTGTTGCCGGCATTTATCAGTACATTATTATTTATCGGTCCCGAGATACAGGTCAGATATGCATTACCGTTTATGTATCCGGTATTTATATTGGCAGGATATTATATTTCGGCAGGATATATGACTAATTCCAATTATGCTGAAGAAATGCAGCATGGTGGGAATAGTGATGTAAAACAGCAGTAAGAAGTTTGGAGGAGAGTATAGTGATAAGCGTATCATTTGTAGTTCCCGTATATAATGAAGAAGGAAATATAGCAGAACTTCATAAAGAAATTAAGGAAATGGCGCAGGCAAATAAATATGATTATGAAATTATATTTATCAACGACGGTTCAACAGACAAAACCGACGAAATATGCAGAACCCTTTCTCCTATCAAATATATATGTATGAGAAAGAATTTTGGGCAGACTGCGGCCATGGATGCAGGAATTAAAGCTGCGACCAAAGATATTATTGTGACAATGGACGGAGACAGACAAAATGATCCTTCCGATGTTCCGGGGATGATTGATTATCTTTATGAGAATAATCTGGATGTTGTATCGGGATGGAGGAAAGATAGAAAAGATTCTTTTATGAAGAAATTTATATCGAGAGGAGCCAACCTTCTCAGATATATGTTGGTACATGACGGAATACATGACAGCGGCTGTTCATTAAAGATCTACAGAAGAGAATGTTTTAAAGGAGTGAATCTTTATGGAGAGCAACATCGATTCATTCCGGCTATCCTTGAGATGAAAGGTTTTGCCGTAGGTGAGACAGTTGTTCATCATAGGCCGAGAACAAGCGGTTCGACAAAATACAACTGGAAAAGAACCATTAAAGGATTTACCGATATGATATCCTGCTGGTTCTGGAACAAATTTGCTTCAAGACCTCTTCATCTTCTTGGCGGTATGGGGCTTATTTTCTTAACACTGGGTATGGCATGCGGAATATGGTCGGTTATTTTGTTTTGTATGGGATATGAAATGAAGAATAATATTTTCCCTCCGCTTCTTACTGTATTTTTTATGATTATAGGAATTCTGTTATTTGTATTCGGCCTTATGAGCGAGATGCTTATGAAGACATATTACGGTGTTCATGTTGATAAGCCGTATAATATAAAAGACGAAGTGGAGAATAAGGATTGAGGATTCTTTTTGTTACATACAGCAGGGCTTTATTGGGAGCCAATCTCAGCATGCTTTCACTTATAAAAGATTTAAGAGACAGATACGAGGTAGAACCCGTAGTACTCATGTCAGATGTTAAAGATGGAGATTTGGCGGAAGAACTGCAAAAGAACAAAATAGAATATCTGACAGCGCCGATTAAACATTGGGTTATTTCTTCAAAATATAAGCTGAAATATTCGAGAGGATTATGGCATTATACAAAAAATATAAAAAGTCTGAGGTTACTTGTATCCAAACCGGAGTTGAAAAATATAGATATCGTATATACCAATAATTCAACGGTAATTATGGGGGCAATGATAGCAAAGAAATTAAATAAACCCCATTTTTGGCATATAAGGGAATACGGTAGTCTTCATTATGATTATGTATATGATTATCCGATGCATACAATTCAAAAATGGTATGGGAGAGCGGAAAAAGTCATAACCGTATCACAAGGATTGAAAGATTATGTGGATGGTAACATAGCCAAAAAGGCAGATACCGTTCTCGTATATAATGGAATCTGTTCGGAATCTGAGTATCATCCGAGAGAGATTAACAATGGAGTTTTGCATTTTGCGGTAGTTGGAGCTCTTGAAGAAGGAAAGAATCAGTCAGACATATTAAAAGCAGCTAAAATACTTAAGAATAAGACAGATTCTTTTCATATAGACATTATCGGATCCGGTGATTATGGGACTAAGCTTCGTGAGTATACAAAGGAAAACGGACTGGAAGATTGTATTACTTTTTGGGGTTTCAGAAAAGATGTAAATGATCTTCTTGGGAATATGGATATCGGGGTGCTGTGTTCAAGAGCGGAGGCTTTCGGAAGAGTTACATGTGAATATTTTGCTCACGGAATGCCTGTTATCGGTTCTGCAAGCGGTGGTACGCCGGAGTTAATTGATGAAGCAGAGGACGGATATTTGTATCAAATAGACAATGCGGAAGATCTTTCAAAAAAAATGATGTATTTTATTGATAATCGTGATTGTATTATACCTATGGGAAAAAAAGGATTTGAGAAGGTAAATACAAAATATACAATAAAAGCAAATACAGATGCTATATACGGAATGCTTAAGGATGCAGTTAGAGAAAAATGAGTGTAAGTAAAAGGGAAAAGATATTTTCAAGGATAGTTACTCTGGCAGGATTATTAATCCTGGCGGGAGCAATAACCAAATTATTTGCTTTTGTTATCAATATTACAGGGACTTCTTTGGTGACGGGAGGGGTTAATGAGGTAAGAGATTATGTGAGCTTTAGAATGGCTTATTTGATTACGCAGGGAAAAAATCCTTATTCCATGAACATGCTTTCTGACGGTAATGTGCCGTTTATGTGTCTTTACACCGTATTGATGCCATTATTTGTGGCAGGTGTTACAATGATAACCGGAATGAATATTTTCGAGGGATATTATTTTATAAATATTCTTCTTATCATTCTTACGGGATATATTATGTGGTTGATAACAAAAGAGTATTTTAAGAATTATTCGATTCTGTATGCTCTTTGTATTCTGATAATTGCTCCAACTTTTTTTGTCTTTTTGGAGATACCCTTTTTTAACTTTCATACTGATACGATAGGCATTTTTTTGTCGAGTCTTATTTTTTTGATTGTATATAAAGACAAAGAAAAAAAGAAATCGATTATGCTGTCATTTCTGACGGTTTTGTTATTGTTTACAAAGCAGATACTGGTTGTAATGGCATTGCCTTTGTTAGTTTATTATCTAATATATGACAAAAAAAGAGCTTTTAAATATCTTTGGCAATGTGCATTAATAGGAGTGTTGACGGTATTAATTGTTCGTATTGCTTTTCCTTTATGCTGGACCGAAATGATATATGCTCAGTTTGTATCAAGCGGTAATTACGGTTCTTTCGGCAAAGCGTTATATAATATTGTTCATTTATATTATATGTACTGTCCATTTGTAATATTAATAGTTATCGGTATTGTATCGGTGATTGTATACAATGTTAAAAAAGGACAACAATCTAAAATAGGAACCTTTTTAAAAAATGTAGTTAAGGAAGAAGAATACGGAGTATATTTGTTTTTAAATCTGATTTTCGGAACGATTTCTCTTCTGTACTTTGCAAAATGCGGAGGAGATGGAATAAAATATTGTCATGATATAATAACTCCTAGTCTTTTTCTGATTACGGTTTATGTATGGTGCGGTTATCAGTCAAGGAACCTGAATATTAAAAGTGATTATGATTTTATAAAAAACGGATATACGATTATCGCACTTTGTATCGCAAGTGTAATTGTTTTTTCGGGGTTTAAGTATAACCGATATGATGAAAATGATGTTAACAGTCAAATAGCTTTAAATAATGTAATAAAAGAGCATTCGGATGGAAAAATATATGTCGGAATGGCTGCAACCGGATATTTGGTTCAAAATAATCTTTGGGAATCGGAAAATGTATGGTTTAATGATGGACAGATAGAATATTTTGACTATGAAAATGATGCTTCATCATTTATGAACAATATTTTTTATGTTGAAGAAACAAAAAAAGCTGCCCGGGACTACAAGAATGAAGTCAACAGAATGATAGAAAATAAAGAATTTTCGGTTATTACAACTTGTCTGGACGAATTGATAAACATGGAAATTCTTGAAGATAATTATGAAATAATCGGAAGCTATGAAATCAGAACAAACGCCATGATGGGTACTTTTACCGTAACAGCATGGAAGCCGAAGGAATAATTGTAAATGATAGTTATTAATTTATGTGGTGGACTTGGAAATCAAATGTTTCAGTATGCCCTAGGTATTCAGTTTATGGAGAGTGGTAATACTGTCAGATTTAACACCTCTTCATATAGGAATGACAGGTTAAGAAAATATGAATTAAATGCCTTTGGAATAAACGAAAAAGATATAGTATGTGATGCTGATTTTGTGAAAACTACGGAGAAAGATTCTTATCTTGGCAGATTGAAATGCGGAATTCTGAAAAAACCATTATATTTCAGAGAAAAAGATGTTAGATATGATGAAAAAGTCTTAGGGTTAAAAAATGCATATTTAGATGGATATTGGCAGAATCAGAATTATTTTATCAAAGCAGAAGCCAAGGTCAGGGAAGTTTTTAGTTTTGCAGGAATTAACGATATAAATATTCAAGAAATCGCGGAAAGAATAAAAAGTACTTTGTCGGTAAGTGTTCATGTAAGACTAACGGATTATAAAGAACTTGGTATAGGTGTGCCGGATGATTATTATAAAAGAGCAATTGAAATAATCAAAGAAAAATATCCTGAGGCTGTTTTTTATGTATTCTCGGATGAAATAAATGAAGCAGAGAAAATTCTGAAATTAGAGAACTCTGTTACAGTAAGATGTACAAAAGAGAAACCAAATTATTATGATATGTATCTTATGTCGTTATGCAAACATAATATTATTGCCAATTCTTCGTTTAGTTGGTGGGGGGCTTGGCTAAATAGTAATAAGGAAAAAACTGTAATAGCACCTTCACTATGGTATAAAGATGATAGTAGTACAGAAATAATATGCAATAACTGGATAAAATGTTAAAGGAACCATTTTGTATTATTTATAAATCTGAATTCGGAGGAATTCCATGAATATTCTGGTATTAAATTATGAATTCCCGCCTCTCGGAGGGGGTGCGGCTCCCGTATCCAGAGATCTTTCCATTGCGCTTTCAAAAGCAGGAAATGAAGTTGATGTCGTTACCATGGGATATAAGGATCTTCCGGATAAGGAAGAGATGGAAGGAATAACCATATACAGACTGAAATGTATAAGAAGCAGTAAGAGTTCCTGTAAACCCTGGGAACAATTTTCATATTTAATGGCTGTAAAGAAATTTATGAAACAGCATATGAAAAATCACAGTTATGATATCTGCCATTGCCATTTTGTTATTCCTACCGGAGAAGCAGCAAGGGTTGTAAAAAAGAAATACAATATTCCTTATGTTATAACTGCTCACGGAAGTGATGTAGAAGGTCACAATAAGAAAAAATCCATGATTATAATGCATAGGTTTTTAAGACCTTTTTGGAGAAAGATTGTAAGAGAATCAGAGGGGGTAATCTCTCCCTCAGCATATCTTAAGGACAGAATGCAGCACAATTATCCAAAGGGAAGGTATGCACTGATTCCCAATGGTATTAATTATGATTTGTTTAAGAGTCTGGATAACAGAGAAGCAAAAGAGAATGTAATTCTTATTATGGGAAGATTACAATCTTTTAAAAATGTTCAATATGTATTAAGAGAATTGGATAGTGTAGACAATAATCTAATAAAGCACTGGAAGGTTGTAATTTTGGGAGACGGCCCGTACAGACCGGAGTTGGAAAAACTAACGGATACCCTGTCAATTAAAGACAGAATAACATTCATGGGATGGATTGATAACGGAACAAAAGAGCAGCTTGATATAATAGCTTCGGCTAAAATATATATTTCAGCCAGCAGATTTGAGAACTGTCCCATGTCGGTAATAGAGACAGCGGTTAGTGGCTGCCACGTCCTGGTATCGGACATACCTGCTCACAGACAATTAATTGATAAGGAAGAGTGCTTCTTTAAGACAGATGAAGAAGGCTGCCTTAAGGATAGGATTACCAAAATCCTGCTTGAGAAAACGGACTGTCATGTTGAAGACATGGACAGATATAAATGGGATAAGATAACAGAGAGATATCTTGAATATATGAAAGAAGTTGTAAATGAGTGAAAAACATTTATACGTTACAATTGACACGGAGATGGATGCCGACAGGCATTGGAAGAAGACCTGGCCACCGAAGTACAGTTCAATAACGGAGGGAATTCCTAAGTTCTACAGGCCGTTATGGGATAAATATAATGTTCATCCTGTCTATTTTCTCTCACCGGAGATTCTATATGATGAAAAATGCTGTGAGATATTTAAGGATGAGATTTCGAAAGGAGCAGTAATAGGAGCACATCTTCATCCTGAGTATATTGAACCGGATATGGATTATGAGGAAGGGGTTCAGACAAAAGACTCGCAATTTCCCTGTTTTGCTTATGATACCAAAACCGAGAGATTAAAAATAGAAAATCTAACTAATCTTATTGAAGATAAGCTGGGAGTCAGACCGGTATGGTACAGAGCAGCAAGATTCGGTGCTGATGAGGATACTTATGAAATATTAAACAGTCTCGGATATAAGTATGATTCTTCTGTTACACCGGGAATTGACTGGTTAGACAGGGGAGGAATTAATTATAAAAATTATCCTCGAAAAGCATATCTCATTGATAATACGGACATTACCGAGATGCCTGTTACCATAATGGGAAAAAGATGCGGATTTGTAGGTAAGTTTCTTCCGGAAAACTGGTTGTTTTACAAATGGCTTCGTCCTACGCATATGATGGCAGCAGAAATGCGTTCCATTATTCGAAGCCAATTGAAAAAAGAAAACGATAATATGATTATGATGTTCCACAGTATGGAGATAATGGTTAATAAGACACCCTATGTCAGGTGGAAATGGATGCAGAGTTATTATCTTTGGAGATTGGAATCTGCTTTAAAGTATGCAAAAAAGAAAGGATTATTTTTGTAATTGAAAAAGAAAGTTCTTTTTGTAATACCATATATGCATGAGGGCGGTGCTGAAAAAATACTGTCTACTATAGAGAACAATTTTTCAGATGAGTGGGAAATTGATACTCTTGTAAACAGTGATAAGGATCAGGCTTATCCTGTAAAGGGAAGATTAATATCGCTTGGAATAGATGTAACCCCTAAGACGGATTCGGTATGGTTTCAGTTTAAAGCATTTTTAAAACGTGTAAAGAAATTAAAAGAACTGAAAAAAACAGGCGGATATGAGAGTTGTATCGGATTTATGGACAGTGCCAATATAGCTAATATCCTTTCGGGAAAAAAGTATTGTAAAACAGTTAATTCTGTTCATAATTCTCTAAAGAAATCTGCTGTGAAACCTCAGTATAAATACGTTGTAATACCTCTTGTAAGACTTTTATATAATAAATCCGACAAAATAATAGCTGTTTCGGACGGAATAAAGGAAGAACTAATTAATCTTTATCATCTTAAAGAAAACAAAATATCAGTTATTTACAACGGAATAGATTTAGAAGAATTAAAAGAAAAATCTGCGACTAATACCGACGAGATATTTAAATCATTTGTGGAAGGTAAACGGGTATATTTTAATGTGGGGAGACTGTGTAATCAAAAAGCACAGTGGCATCTGATAAAGGCATTTTCAGAAGTATTAAAAAATGTTTCTGACAGTGTTCTCGTTATAGCCGGAAGCGGTGAATATGAGGAAAAATTAAAGCAAATAGTTGAAAAACTGGATATAAAGGATAAAGTGTATTTTACGGGTTTTGTCAGTAATCCTTATATGTATGAGAAGTATGCTGATGTGTTTGTTCTTCCTTCCAATTATGAAGGTTACCCGGTTGCTCTTGCTGAAGCTATATGTATGGGACTTCCCTGTATAGCAACAGATTTTAAAACAGGAGCAAGGGAAATAATTGCGCCTTCATTAGTTGGAAAAGAAAAAGTTATAAGTGAATTAACTATGGAAGAAAATGGTATTCTTGTTCCTGTATGTCAGGGCGATATAGATGATACTTTGGAGATAACCACGGAAGAAAAAATTTTATCGGAAGCTATGATTAAACTTGTTCTGGATGAAGAATTAAATAAAAAATATAGAGCACGTTCAATAAAGGCCGGAGAAAAGCTTGCGATAGAAAACACAATCGGGGATTGGATGAAAGTAGCGGAATGATTTGGAAAAGGAAAGACAGATGAAAAATATTCTTGTAACATATTTAGGCAGATTTGACTCCATACCGATTTTTGCATTAGAGATAGCAAAAGCCTTAAAGAAACAAAACTATAATGTATATGTTATTATTTCAAGTCATATATCCAACCTTTCAGATTGGAGAAATTGTGAATTTGATGGTATTTATGAACTGGATACATATGAATCAGTTAAAGATGTCATTCAAAAAACAATACGTTTTAAATTATCGGAAAAGAAAAAAATCAGAAATTTTTTTAAAGGAATAGAATTTGATATAGAAATAAGACCCATGTCACATAATTGGGCAAGTATGTTATCAAGGGTTTATCCGAATATAAAAAAAGTGTCTTACTGTCACGATCCCTTACCACACTCAGGTTCAGGTTTTATATGGAATATTATACATAAAAGATTTATTAAAGAATCTGATTATGTTGTGGTTTTGACAAAAAGTTTTATACCTATAGTGGAGAAAGAATATAATATTCCAAAAGAAAATATTATTGTAAGTAAACACGGATTACTTGGTTCATATAAAGAAAAACAGTCAAAAAAGATTCCTGAGGATTTAACGTTTGATTCTAACAAAATCAATTTTGTAATGTTTGGGAGAATAGAAAAATATAAAGGAATAGCAGTTCTTCTGGAGGCATTTAGAAAATTAAAGGAAAAATATGACAATTGTACACTTTCGATTATAGGTTCCGGAAATATTACTGAGTATTTGGAACAGTCCGTTGGGATATCTGATGTTCGATTTGTCAACCGGTATATAAAAGATGAAGAAGTGGGTTGGTGTTTTACCGGAGATAATATAGTTGAAGTGTTACCTTATATAGATGCGACACAATCAGGTGTTATTCCAATTGCCTTGGAATATGGTGTTCCGATAATTGCATCGGATACAGGGGGACTGAGGGAACAACTATATGGAGGAGAAGCAGGCATATTCTTTAAAGTATCGGATTCAGACAGTCTATATGAAAAAATGACAATGTTTATGGATGACAGCACTTTAATGAGGGAAGAAAAAAGAAAGATGGCTTCTGTAGTAAGTAATCTTAATTGGGATAAGATAGTATATGAATTGATGAGGACGCTGGATAGTAAAATTTAATGGGTGGAATTATGTCAATAAATTATGAATATTTATATGATAAAAAATATTATAAAGATTTTCTTAGTGTGACACATTATAATTCCGGTCATGAGAATCTTGGTGTTAAAAAATATAAAAATGCACTTATAAAGCCGGCACAGAATCTTTGGGGTGATTCAAAAGGAGGGGTGGTTGAAGAACCTGACAAAAAGGAGATTTTAGAGGCAGTTAAATCTGATAAAAAAGTAATATATATAGGTTCAATGATTAAAATCTGGGGACACGCAATAACTGACAATTTAAGTAAAATGTGGGTTTTGTTAACAGATAAATATTTACAGGAATACAAATCAGAGGGATTTGAGATATTATATGATGCATATGAAGGATTTACATTTTATCCAAATTATAAGCAGTTTCTTGAATTGGCCGGAATAGATATTGAAGGGTGGATACAATTAGATAGGCCAACTGTATATAAAGAGATTTTGATTCCGGAAGATTCTTTTTATGTTGATGAAGGAGGAGACTGGCATTACCATTTTACGAAGGAATATATGACCATATTAGATGCCGTCAAAAAAGCAGAGATAGAAGAAAAATTATCGTTTGATAAAATATATTTTTCTTATAGAAATGCAGGAAAAGGTAAAGTTGTGGGAGAAGAAGAATTGGAAGAGTTCTTTTCTTCTGTCGGTTATAAGATTATTCAGCCGGAAAAATACACTTTTTTTGAGCAGTTAAGCATGCTTAGAAATTGTAAAAGTTTTGCTGCAACGATTGGTTCCTGCGCTCATAATAGTGTCTTTTGCAAGCCGGGAACACAGGTAGTACTTATTCCGAGAGCTCATTATCTGACAGGATATCAGCAATGTATGGATGAGATAACTGATTTGGATATTAATTATATTGATTCATCACTTTCAGTTTGTTTGGACAAGAAATGTGCGACTACAGGACCGTTTTTTTATTATCCCAGTAAAAAATTATTGGATTTTTATGAGGTGGAATCAGAATCAAAATGGCGCAGTAAAGAATATAAGGAAAAGGTTACTAAAAAGAAATTTAATAAATATAAATTTTGGTCAGCAATAATAAATGATTCCGCAGAATGGTGTGAAATAGAATTCTATAATAAAGTGTTGGAGCAGGAAGGGCTTGTATTAAAAAAGAAAAGAAAACCTTCACCGGATTTATTAAGAAGAACAAAAACCTATTTTGGAAGAAAGCTTGCAAAGGTATTTATGTGAAAGAACGTTTTTGGAATATTGTAAACGCATTAAGAGAAACAGAGATTATTGACAGTTTTTGTCTAAGGCTCGAAACAATGAAACATCATACAAAAATGAAGTGGTTCAATAATGTCACTTTTTTGGATTATTGTGAAAGAATGGGTGATGATTATAGTGAGATAGAGCCTAGGCAAAAAAGACTTATTTGTGTCCCGGAATATTTTGAAAAATCAAAAGAGAAAATAGTATTTGAGGAATCCCCGGCGGTATTTAAGGTAAAATTAAAAGATGTATGCGTTGTTGGAGGATCGGCAGCAGTACTTTCAAAAGATTGTGTAATATATGATGAATGGAAGACAGATACTGAGAATAGAATATTATACAGAAATGCATTTATTAAAAAAAATAAAAAGGAAAAGTCATTAATAGAATATAAGGATAGTAGTGTTAATATTCCTAAAGCAATAAATATGTGTGGTGTTTTTACACATAATTATTATCATTTTTCAGTGGAAGTATTGTCACGATATTATTATGTTAAAGATACAGATATTAAGATACCGGTTCTTATAGATACTGCGGTGGTAAAATACTCACAAATGAAAGATTTACTTAGTCGGGTTATTGGTGAAAGACCGGTTGTATATGTGGAACCCGGACAAAAGATACATATTGGTGAAATGATTATGGTATCGCCTGTTACATGGAAGCCGGCCAATATAAAAAAGAACAGGCCGTGCAGGTTATCAGATAATCTTATTACAGAGTCTGCAATAAAGACTCTTAAAACTTATGTTCCGGAATTTTTGGAGAAGAAGACAAACAGAAAAATTTTTATTTCAAGAAAAAATATTAAGATACAAAGAATAAGCAATGAGAAAAAAATAACCGAATTGTTTGAAGAAGCAGGATTTGAAGTGGTATATCCGGAAGAAATGACTTATGAAGAACAGGTTAGGTGTTTTTCATCCGCGTCTTGTATTGTTGGAGCCAGTGGTGCTGCTATGACTAATCTTGTCTATGCGAGCGAAGGAACTGTATATGGTTGTATGATTTCCGACAAATATAAGTTTTGTATTTTTTCAACAATAGCTAAGATAATGGGTTGCAAAGTTCTA
Organism: Lachnospiraceae bacterium; assembly: GCA_045639745.1. Taxonomy (GTDB): domain Bacteria; phylum Bacillota; class Clostridia; order Lachnospirales; family Lachnospiraceae; genus NK4A136. The sequence continues at coordinate 12,020 of JAZUDQ010000027.1, forward strand.
TTTTTGGATGCACCAATTGTTGTAGATAAAAAGAATGAAGCTGAAGATATTTGCGAAGTGGATGAAGAAAAATGCAAAGGCTTTATACAAAAATTATTGGGTCTGTGTGAAATTAAAGATTAATAGTTGTGAGGTAATAAGAGCAATAGTATAACAGTGTTGTATTCATTTCGAAAAGAAATGAACCTGTGCGAAAAACGTTATAAATCTATTGGTGTGTCAATTACGATGATGAGATGGAAGACAAACTCGATAGTCTATGTGCTGAGACTTATTACTTGGATAGTTGTTTTAATAAAAGGAGAAGAAACTATGAAAAATGTAATAATATCAAAGCAGAAAATATGGGATTTTTTTTATGAACCTTGTATGGTGTTAATAGAAAAACTTACGTTTGTCAGAAAATATAATAAGTTTTTAAGATACATTGTATATGCTTTGTTTACGCCGTATATAATAATTAAGTGTCCTTTATGTATTTTGTATGAGAATACCATAGGAAGATTAATTATGTCCATGATTATTAAAAATGATAATAAAAAATCCTTTGATTTTGAGATTGGATTTGTAGCAATACTAAAAAATGAAACCATGTATATACGGGAGTGGTTGGCTTATCATTATTTACTGTGTGATAAAAAAACAGTTTTTTATTTGTATGACAACGATAGTACTGATAATTTACAGGAAGTAATTCGGGATTATATTGATAAAGGTATTGTTATACTAACAACAATTTCCGGGAGAGAACAGCAATGTCATGCATATGAAGATGCGGTAAGGAAATATAAAAATAAATGCAGATATATGGCATTTATTGATATTGACGAATATATAACAATCAGAGACAAAAAAGAGACCGCTAATTTCCAACAGTTTATAAAAAAATTAATTACTTTAAAAGGTAATGCTGCGGGGTTATCCGTTAACTGGGCGGTATATGGCTCGAATGGACAAAAGAAAAAAACAGAAGGAATGGTTATAGAACGATTTATTAAAAGGGGTAAAGAGCATCGGATTCGAAATAGGGTTATTAAAACAATCGGAAATCCCAGATTAATAAAAGAAATAAACAGTCCTCATTTCCCTGTATATTATAAAGGAGCCTGGAATGTTGATTCAGAAGGAAAGAGACAGAGACTTTGGTATAATGAAAAAGTAAATTATAACACCATATCACTTAATCACTATTATTGTAAATCGGAAGAGGAATTCAGATTTATAAAAGCATCCAGGGGAATTGCCTCGAGTAAGGGAACTTATGAGATGAATGGATTTTATGAGCACGATTACAATGACATAACGGACGATATTATGCTGAAATATGTAGAAGTAATTAAAGAAAGCGGATTATTGAAGTCGGTGTAAATTTAATTTATGAATATTATCAAAATGAAAAAAATCGGACTAATAACAAACTGGTATCCAACTAAAGATAACCCCCAGGCAGGCCTGTTTTTTAAAGAACAGGCTAATGTTATGGAGGATATTTTTGCGTTTGATGTAATTCATTATTACGAAGTCAGAAGAGTTCCGATTCTGATTTATCCTTTTCTTTGCCTGTTTGGGAAAAATATTAAGATTAGCAAACCTGTGGAGGAAATTAATGTTAAAGAATACAGTATTAAAATTTATACACCGCTTTTATCTGTTGTAACTAACCTGATTTATGATTTTTACAGGAGAGAAATAAAGGGAAATATTGTTTTCGGTGTTGGCAAATATACAACTTCTTTAAGTAAAAAGAGAAAGAAAAAAGTATTGTCTAAGATTTCAAAAAAATACTTTAGTGATATAGATGCATTTTATTGTGTTGATGCCCAGGAAGATGCAGATACTGTAAGGTGTATGGCTGAAGCTTTAAAAGTCCCTTATGTTGTTTCCGAGCACGGACCTTTTCCTTGGGTAGGAAAGGTTATTAATGACAGTAATCATGAGGCTATAGAAAAAGCAGACCTTTTGCTGGCAATCAGTAATGACAAAATCAGACAGATTCTTCTTCAAAATGAAAGAGTAAAAAACATTAAATATATCGGTAATCTGGTAGATGAGAATAAGTTGTATCTGAAGACAGAAGAAATTGATGTAAAAACTTTTATTATTGTGGCTGCTCATTCATTCTATAAAAACTATGATATGTTCATCAGTGTAATGAACAGGTTGAAAGAAATAGCGGTAAAACCTTTCAGAGTGATGATTGTCGGATATAATTCCAATAAAGGATATTCGCAGGATGTGGAAGAATTTGAAAAACAGGTTAATACATCTTTGTTCAGAGAATATGCAGAAATGATTCCTTCGGTTCCCCATTCTGAGATAGGAGATGTACTTAGAAAGGCGGATGCATTTGTTATGACATCTATTCAGGAAGGACAGCCGGTATCTGCTATGGAAGCGGGATGCTGCGGCCTTCCGATTTTCTCTACAAGATGCGGAGGCGTAGAGGATTATGTAGATGAAAAAGTCGGAAGAATATTTGGAATTACGGATGTTGAGAGTTTTGCAGAATCTCTTAATGATTATCTTGAAGGAAGAATTACTTTTGACAGAGAATATATACGTGAAACAATAGTATCAAGGTTTGGAAAAGATGCGTTTAGAAGAAATTTTGAAGAAGCCTTCAATAGTGTTTGGAAAGATAAATAGTAAAAATATTTTTGTGTAACTATATTTAACTGGTACATCATTCTATGTAGAATATGTAACCCCTCGGAGGTTTAAATAATGCACCTTGTATCGGTGTTAATGTGTGTATACAATACAAAATTGTCATATTTGAAAGAATCGATTGACAGTATACTTAATCAGACATACAAGGAATTGGAATTTGTCATCGTAAATGACGGTTCAACAGATACGGAAGTATGTGACTATCTGAATACTCTTCCTAATAATGATTCTCGAATAAAACTTGTTAATCTTGAAGAAAATATGGGACTTACCAAGGCTTTGAACAAAGGTCTTGATATGTGTCATGGTTTTTATATTGCCAGAATGGATGCAGATGATATTTCAAAACCTGAGAGAATTGAACAACAGGTAAAATATATGGATGAAAATGAAGAGGTAAGTCTTCTCGGAACGGATATTGAAACTTTCGGAGAAAACGTAATTTCGGTTAATACCGAGAATGAATATGCGATAATTGATAATTGGGAACTTTACAGAATAGAGAGTATTTTTGGGCATTCGGGACCTCCTCATCCGACATTTATGTTCAGAAGTCAATTCCTTAATGAGCATAAAATCAAATATCCGGAAAATATTGTTAATGCCCAGGATTACGGTATTATGGCGGAAATATTAAAAAATGGCGGTGTAATAAGAAAACTAAGAAAGTCATTATTGATGTATCGGGTTCATGAAAATCAGATAACATCAAACAGAAGTGATAAACAGCTTTACTATCAGGGGCTGGCATCAGAGGGATATGTAAGATTTCTTTTTCCTTTTCTTTCAAATCAGGAGATAATGGCATTTGCGCATTTGAAAGATTTTTCATATTCCTGTGCAATTCATTATTACAAAGAAGCTGTAAAAAAAGTTATTGAATATAATAATAAAAATGCTCTGTTTGATAAATCGTTGTTTGAAAAGCATATAAAAAAGTATCTCAGAAAAAGGGTTTCAAAGAAAATAACGAGAGAACTTCATTTAAAAGCAGATGAAATTTTATATGATGTATCCTTCATATTAAGTCGTTTTGAATCTGACAAAAAATATATTGAGAAGAATTATATAAAAAAAATAGGCACGAAACCTGATTTGGATAAGCCGATTACATATAACGAAAAACTTCAATGGCTTAAACTTAATGACAGGAAACCGATATATCATGCGCTGGTGGATAAATATGAAGTAAAAAATTACATATCCGCAAATGTCGGGGAAAAATACGCAATTCCCAATCTCGGCAAATGGACATCTATTGAGGAAATTGATTTTGATAAGTTGCCGGACAGTTTTGTTTTGAAGTGTACTCATGATTCCGGAAGTATTGTTGTAGTACAAAATAAAAAAGATTTTAACAAAGACGAAGCTTGTCGTATTTTGCAAAAGAGTCTTAAAACAGATTATTACAGACATAGCAGAGAATGGGTATATAAAGGAGTCAAACCGGGTATTATTGCAGAGCCGCTTTTGGAGGACGGAAGCGGTAAGGGGCTTGTGGATTACAAAGTTCATTGTTTTGAAGGAGAACCTAAGTATATTGAGGTTATCGGCGAAAGGGATTTTCATAATCATACGGGAAAAGTTGCTTTCTATGACTTTGAGTGGAACAGACTAAATTGGTCATTCGGTGACTATCCTTTTTTTGAAAATGATATTTCGAGACCTTCCGATTTGGAAAAGGTTTATGAAATCAGTAAAAAATTGTCATCGGAGTTCAAATATATACGACTTGACTATTATTTACTTTCGACCGGTCCTATTATTGGTGAAATAACCTTCTACCCTTCTGCCGGATTTAATGTTTATAATGATGTGTGGACAAAGGAATTGGATGTAATGCTGGGTGAACTTATATCGTCTGTTCCTGATTCGAGTTTAATTAAGAGAAAAAAATGGGATTAAAAATAGCAGTTATTCCGTGGGCCGAACAGTTTAACGGTGACAGGATGTTTGATAAAAATGATAAGGTTTGTAACAGAGACGGTCTTATGGAACCTTTTATAGAGATGAAGCAGGAAATGGAGAGACGGGGAGACAGTCTTCATACTCTTGATATGTATGATATTAATGAAGTGGATTATTTCCTTTTTTTCATTTTAAATTGGAAGATTGCAACAAAGATTGTAAGACTCGGAAAGGCAGACAGAATGGTTTATTGTAATTCGGAACCACCTTGTGTTGAGCCTATGAATTCTCCAAAAGGATACAGAGATATTCGCAGAATTTTTCCGTATATTTTAACCTGGAATGATGATTGGGTGGATAATAAGACAATCTTCAAAAGAAACGATCCGTATATTTTTCGTGATAATAGGACAGGAGCTTTGTGCTTTGATGAAAAGAAACTGATTACGTCAATAAGCAGCAATAAAATCTCGGCTCATCCGGATGAACTTTATAGTGAAAGATTGAGAGCTATTGAGTATTTTGAGAAGAACTGTCCTGAGAACTTTGATTTTTACGGGGTTGGTTGGAATCCCGAAGAACATCGCTGTTACAAAGGAAAAGTAGATAATAAAACAGATTTTTTTCATAAATACAGATTTTCTATATGTTATGAAAATATGAGAAATATAAAGGGATATATAAGTGAGAAGATTTTGGATTGTCTTACTTCGGGTATAGTTCCCATATATGCCGGAGCTGATGATATAGCTAATTATGTTCCTAAAGATTGTTTCATTGCGCTTGATGATTATGATGATTATGACTCTTTGACAGAATATCTTATAAATATGTCAAAAGAGGAGTATAATAATTATTTGGCGGCTGCGGACAGATTTTTGAAATCCGATGAAAAGTCGTATTTTGAAAGCAAGTTTTATGTTGAATGTTTATACAGAGTATTTAAAGATAACAAAATATTTAAAGTATCTCTTCACGGCAGATTAAATCTGATAAAAGAAAAATTGGAAGGGAATGCCTAATATATAGCTAAAAGGAGCTGAGAATTTTGACAAGTGTATTTGAGGAATATGAATCACAGGTAAGATCTTATTGCAGAAAATATCCTACAGTATTTACAAAAGCAAAAAATGCAATTCTTACCGATGAGAATGAAAATGAATATATAGATTTTCTTGCTATGGCAGGATCTATGAATTTTGGTCATAATAATCCTTATATAAAAAAGCAGATTGTTGATTATCTTGCAGAAGATAATATTATTAATTCTCTTGATATGCATACCAAAGCCAAAGCAGAATTTTTGGAATCTTTTGAAAACGGTATACTTAAAAAAAGAGGTTATGAATATAAAGTAATGTGCTGTGGACCTACCGGAACCAATGGTGTGGAAGCGGCTCTCAAGTTGGCGAGAAAAAATACCGGAAGACAGGGAATAATTGCGTTCTCAGGTGCATATCACGGAATGAGTCTCGGAAGTCTTGCAGCTACAACTGACAGGTTAAGCAGGAGAGGCGCGGGAGTACCCCTTACGGGAGTTACATTTGTACCCTATGAAGGAGATTTTGATTCATTAAATTATCTTAAATGGCTTCTTGATGATGATCATTCAGGCGTGGAGATTCCTGCCGCAATTTTACTTGAAACTGTTCAGGCAGAAGGCGGAATTAATGTTGCCAGCAAAGAGTGGCTTCAGAGTATCAGAAAAATCTGCGATGAAAAAGGAATTCTGATGATTGTGGATGATATTCAGGTTGGTATTGGCAGAACAGGTACATTTTTTTCTTTTGAAAGAGCCGGAATTAGGCCGGATATGGTGGTTCTCTCCAAATCAATAAGCGGCTTCGGAATGCCTATGTGTCTTATGCTTGTAAAACCTGAGTACGATATTTTCAGTCCTGCAGAGCATAACGGTACTTTCAGAGGAAATCAGCTCTCGTTTATCGGCTGTAAAGCTGCTGTGGAATATTATTGTGACAATGACATGGATAATATGGTTGCGAAGAAAGCCGATGTTATTGAAGAATTCCTTAATTCCAAGATTGCTATTATTGACAGCAGAATAAAGATTCGTGGTATCGGAATGATTTGGGGCATTGATTTTAACGGAATTGATTCGAAACTGGCGATTGAGATAGTTCACAGAGCTTTTGATGAAAAACTTATTCTTGAGGTGGCAGGAAGAAAGGATGGAGTTGTGAAGATAATTCCTCCTTTGACAATAGAAGAAGATACCCTTATAAAAGGGCTTCATGTTTTGGAAGAAATAATTAAAGAAGTAGTATAGGCGGGAAATTAATGAGCGGTATTCGGTCTGTAAAGCGCATAATTAAAGAAATTAAATATATATTGACATCAAAGCAGCGTAAAAGTGTTGTTTGGGTGTCATTTTCCATGTTTATATGTTCCTGTCTGGAACTACTCGGTGTGACTGTTTTTTTGCCGTTTCTTACAACATTAATTGGAGAGGAAGAAAGTACAGAAAAAAAATGGTATATTAAATGGATATATTCTGTATTTCCCGATATAACAGATTTACAGATATTATTTGTTTTTGCCATAGGTATTATCCTTATTTATGTAATAAAAAATCTTCTTGGAATATATTGTGGATATCTTCAGAGCAAATTTTCTTCTGCTTTTCAAAAAGAAGCATCTGTTAAAATGATTTCGTCTTACCTTAAGCGTCCATATGAATTTTTTGTAAATACAAACAGCAATATTATTTTTCGTGGTATTCAAAATGATACGGCAAGTGTATTTCAGGTTATTGTTAATATGATGCAGATTGCTGCTGAAGCGGTAATGATTGTTCTGATTGGACTTTTTTTATTCGTAACGGATTGGTTTATTTCAGTATGTGCTCTTGGCTTAGCATTAGTATGTTTTTTGAGTATTGTATTGGGATTTAAGAATAAAGTGAAAAGAATAGGACAGGAATACAGAGATATTCAATATATTCAGGGTGAGAGTATGCACCAGGCCATAAATGGCATAAAAGAAATAATGGTGCTGGATCGAAAAGAATTTTTTATTAACAAATATGAAAGTGATGCGGAAGCAATGTCACGAGTTAATACAAAAAAAGGAGTAATTGAAGCCTGTCCGGATAGAATAATAGAAGGAATATGTATAAGCGGGTTAATGATTATTATCTGCTTTAGAATTATGATAGGTGCTGATATGGCAGAATTTTTGCCGGTTATGGGAACATTTGCAATGGGTGCCTTTAAGATTTTGCCGTCATTTTCAAAGATTTCAAGTAGAGTAAATAATATTGTGTATTTTCAGGAAGGTCTTCATAACTGTTATGAACAAATGAAAGAAGCTAGAGAACTTGAAAAACAGGAACAGAAAGATACAGAAAAGGTAGAAGCAAGGCTTAAGGAAACCGATGAAAAGCTTACTATGGATGATATAAGATTCAAGGAAGTTGTAACCGTTAACAATATTACCTGGAAATATGAGAATTCGGAAGATAATATTCTTGATAATCTTTCAATTGAAATTCATAAAGGAGATTCTGTAGCCTTTATAGGTTCTTCCGGTGCCGGAAAGAGCACCCTTGCCGATATTATTATGGGACTTTTCAAACCTCAAAAAGGTACTGTTGAGATGGATGGGATAGATGTATTTTCCATGCCTCATAATTGGGCAAAGATAATAGGATATGTTCCCCAATCAGTTTATCTGATAGATGATACGGTATCTGCCAATGTAGCTTTTGGTATTGAAGAAGATGAGATAGATATGGATAAGGTCTGGAAAGCTCTTGAACAGGCTCAGCTTGCTGATTTTGTCAGATCTCTTCCCAATGGTATAAATACAATAGTCGGAGAAAGAGGTGTAAAATTTTCGGGAGGACAGCGCCAGAGAATAGCAATAGCGAGAGCTCTTTATACAGACCCTGATATTATTGTATTTGACGAAGCTACTTCGGCACTTGACACTGAGACGGAAGCTGCCGTAATGGATTCTATTGAAGCCCTTCAGGGAATTAAAACATTGATAATAATTGCGCATAGGCTTACTACAATACGTAATTGCGATAAAGTATACGAAATAGGAGAGAAGGTCGCAAAAGTTGCAACAAATAGAAATTAGTGTTAGAGCATTGCGAAAATTACGTAGTAATGAATCAATACTCTTATATCCGTGTGTGGCAAAATTTACTTATGACACTCACATCTTAATATGATAAGTAGTAAAGTGTGGAAATAAAGGATGAAAAAATTAATTTTTGAAAAAAGAAACATTGTTCTGTTGTTTTTATTTAACCTGGTGATTGCTTTTTTAGCCTATTTAATGTATTTTGAGTGTTCATTTTCTTCTGATGGAATTGCCGAATTTGCTCAGCATGGTACTAAATTTTATGATACGCAAATTTCCCGGTATCTTTCGGGAGGTCGTTTTACCATATGGGCCGTAGATGTAATATTGAATGTTCTAAACTTTGATAAACTCCAAGATCAGTGGATAAGTCAGCTTTTCAAAGAAATTGTATGTGCATTTATAATAACAATGCTAACTGTTTATTTTAATAAAAATGAAAAATCGTTAAAAAAACTTTTTTGTGTAAATTCTTTCTTTATTATAGCAACCATCAATGTATATATAGAAGAACAGTATTTTTACAATACCATGGAAGTTGCCGTAGGTTGGCTGTTAGTGTCAATAGCTGCAATTCTTTTTTTGGAGAATCATTATATAGCAGCATTTTTTTTAGCATTTTTGGGAACAGGTGTTTATCAGTCTTATATTTTTATTTTTTATTCAATTGCCATAGGCGGTATGATTATTAAATGTAAATGTAAGCCCGATAAAAGTTTTATTAAAAGGTTTATTATTTTATTGAGTATATCCGCGGTAGTTTCACTGCTGATATATTTTATTCCGTTTTGGGCCGTATCTTCCGGAATGGGAGATGCGGTAGTAAAAAAAGCTGATGCATTTTCACTATATAAAGTGTTAAAAGGAACATACGATGCCGTAATAAGAGCTTTTTTCAGTACCAACGGAATGACGCCGCCGTTAATGCTGGTAATATATCTTTTAATTTCAGGTATTATTTTGATTAGTACATTTAAAAACAAAAAAGCAAGCGTATTTGAAATAACGGTAACTGCAATAGCAATGGCATCTATGTTTGTTTCGACTTTTGCGATTGAGATTCTGACACCGGGAGAGGTTAATCCGAGGTACCTGCTATCTTTCTTTTTTAATATTTCGCTTTTTGTGTATGCGATATACGAATATACCGATAAAGAAAAATATAAGAAAATTATTTCTGTTATGTCCTGTACGATAGCAGCGACTGTAGTTGTATGTGTATTTTTGGTGGGAGTAGACAATGAGATTGAAAACGATCTTACGCTTACATATGCACAGATGATAGAAAACAAAATAGAAGCATATGAAAGAGAAACAGGAATTACGGTCACAGCCATTAATTATGTATCTGCGGAAGATTTACCCAGGCACGGAACGGAAAAAATCCGAGAATATCAGATAATGCCGTATCTGGGTGCTAATTACACTTGTAGTTTATGGTGGGTAGATTGGGGAGCAATCAATTCTGTAAGGTTTGTATCAGGTAGAAATTATGAAAATGATTTTATTACTCTCGAAAAGTATGACGAATTATTTGAATCCCGTACCTGGGAAGAATTTGATGTTGAAAAGCAGATAGTGTTTGAGGGTGATATCTGTTATTGGGCGGTATTTTAAATTAGAGATTTAGTAAAGGGAAAGTGTATGCCAACTGTTAGTATTATTATACCTGTTTATAATGCAGCTAAATATTTAAGGGAATGTTTGGATTCCGTCAGTAATCAGGAATATAAGGATTGGGAATGTATTCTTGTAAATGATTGTTCAACTGATAACAGTTCGGAGATATTAAAAGAATATCAAGAAAAAGACAATAGATTTAATATACTAAACAACGAGATTAATTCGGGGGTTTCTGTTGCAAGATATAAAGGGTTATCTGTCGCAACCGGTGAATGGATTGCTTTTATTGATAGCGATGATATTGTAAGCAATATATATTTGCAAAGTATGATTAATATTTTAAATGATTATACGGATGTCGATTTGATATGTTGCGGTAATTTTGAATTTGAAGATTTAAAAAAAGTAGTATGGCCAAACATTAATAAAGAAAATAGAAAAATAAGCAAAGAAGAAGCAATAAATATGCTTCATTATGATAAAAAAGCATGCCTGAATGCATTTTGGGGTAAGTTAATCAGAAAACGATGTTTGTTTGAATTTGACTTTGAAAAATACAGGAGAATGTTTCCTCTTTGTTTTTTTGAGGATGGTTTTGTGATACCTAATTTGCTTATGAGTGTGAATTCGATTGTATATTTATCGGATCAAATATATGCATATCGATTATTACAAAGCAGTTTATCACATTCGACATCAAATGCTCTGTATGTAATTAATCAAGTGAAATCGACAATGGTAATATATGAGAAATATCAGGATTACAATGAGGATATAAATAGAAAGTGCTATGAAGCGATAATGTTAGGAATAATCAAAGCATATTTCTGTTCGAAAAAAAGGAAAGAAATAAAAGAGGAAGCAGTTTCTTTATTTGATGAATTATATCCTCAAAATGAAAAATATCGGAATATAAATAAATATACTTCTTTTAATATAAAGTTGTTTCATTTAAGTCCTTTATTATGGTGCATTACAGTAGGATGGTTTTACTTTGATGTGGTTTCTAAATTTTCATTTTTATATAAAAAAATAAGAACTTTCAGGTAGTACACATTAGGAAGTAAAAAAGTTGAGAACAATAAAAATTAAAACAACTTAAAAAAGAGAAGGATTATAGTATGGCAACAGAAAAAAGAATTAAACATACAACTAAAAATGTTTTTTGGAATGAGATACTGGTAGTTACTATTACTTTTCTTCCCTTTTGTATAAGAACTGCGATGATTCGAAGTATGGGAATGGAATATGTGGGAATTAATTCCTTATTTGTCTCCATAATAACGGTTTTAAGTATTTCAGAACTTGGAATAGGTGAAGCGTTGGCTTTTTTTATGTTTAAACCGGCATCTCAAAATGATGATGAAAAAATGAGCAGTTTATTGTCGTTGTTTAATTCATTATATAAAGCAATAGCAGCAATCATTGTGCTGTTTGGCATATGTGTAATTCCCTTTTTAAAACAACTGATTAAAGGAACTTATCCTGATGATATTAATATATATATTGTGTTCGTTTTATATATATTACAAACTGCAAATGGTTATTTTTTTGCTCCATATGCCGCATACGCGTTTCTTGCCAATCAGCAAAGTGATATAAGGCATAAGATTTCGACTGTTGTTTGGTTTATTTCATATTCAATTCAGCTTGTTGCCATATTGATATTGAAAAATTATTATATATATGCCTTTGTTTTGGTTTTGGTGCAGTGCACGATAAATATTTTGTTAAAAAAAGAGATGAACAGATTTTATCCGTGTTATAAGATAAAAAAAGTAAGCAAAAAGGATTTTTCCAAAGATTTTATAAAAGAATTCAAAGAAAAAATATTAGGAGTCTCGATTTCCAAGATTAGAACTTCATTCAGAAATTCTTTTGATACATTGGTTATATCTGCATATTTGGGAATTACATCGGTTGCTGTTTATAACAATTATATTATGGTATGTGCGGTTCCTTCTTTATTCATACAGGGCTTTTGTGAGGGGATTTTACCCAGTCTCGGGAATGGAATTGCAGAAGAATGTAAAGAAAGTAATTATGAAGTTAAAAAATTATTATCTTTTGTCATTCATGCGATTTCCACAGTTATGGCGTCCTGTATGATAATATTTTATCAGCCTTTTATGGAACTCTGGGCAGGAAAAGAAAATGTTGCTTCGATGAAAATTGCTGTTTTGTTTACAATTCTTTTTTATATCTATTCGATAGAAAAGAGTAACAATTTAATTAAGAGTACAAGCGGAGTATGGTGGGAAGGCAGATGGGTATCAATTGTTGAGATGGTTGTTAATTTGCTTTTAAATATTATTCTGGTACAACGATTTGGTATGGAAGGTGTTGCATTTGCAACAGTAATATCCATGATTTTTATTAATATTCCGTTTGAGACTTATTTTTTGTATAAGTATTATTTTAAAGTTAAACCGTGGAAAGATTTGTTTATTATGTTTTTGGACAGTCTTGTTGCGGTCTTGGCTGTTTCGATATCATATTTTCTTTCAAGATTATTTGAGGGAAACTTTTTGACAACCTGTATTGTTTGGTGTTGTATTGCTGTGTTTGTACCTAGTATAATTTTAATAGCCTGTCATATGTTTGATAAAAGATTAAAGGGAATTTTGAGTATTATTAAGCAAATTCTTTTTAAAAAATTTAAGGCAACATAAGATAAAGAGATATATAAAGAGGAGGTAGAAATGAAAACCATTTTGTCGTTATCGTGGCGAGATATAAGATCAAAAGATGCCGGAGGAGCAGAAGTTCATACTCATAAGATGCTTAGCGCAATAGATAAGACAAAGTATCAGGTCATGCATCTTTCTATGTCCGACGAAGATAAAGATGGTAACAGTCTTCCTTCTCAGGAGACGATTGACGGAGTAACTTATATAAGAAAAGGCGGATTTATATCTGTAATTTTTAATGCGGTAAAACTGTATAGGAAGAATAAAAAGAATATTGATGTGGTAATCGATCAGTGTAATACACACAGATTTTTTACCCCCTTATGGGTTCCAAAGAATAAGAGGGTATTTTATATTCATCAGTTGACAAGGGAAATATGGGATATTAATCTCAGATTTCCGTTTAATAAGATCGGTAAGGCTTCGGAAAATCTTATGCTTAAGATGAACCGTCATGACAGAGTAATTACGGTTTCCGAGGATACAAAAAAGGAACTTATTAAGTTAGGATATGACGGTGATATCAGAATCATTCATAATGGTGTGTCTTTTGAGCCCTGGGATAAGGGGAAATGGTTTCTTAAGGAAGAAACACCCACATTTGTTTATGTAGGAAGATATTCTCCTTACAAAGGAATAGATGTGTTAATAGAGACAATAGGTAAAATGAAGGAAACCTATCCGAATATCAAACTCTGGATATTGGGGAAAAAGGATAAGGAGTATTTCAGAGATAATTTACAGCCTATTTGTGAAAGATATTCCCTTAATTACGCAGATGAAGAAAAAAAAGGTGTGAATATTGTCTGTCACGGTTTTGTCACAGAGGAAAAGAAACTGGAATTGTTGAGCAGAGCACAGGCACTGGTATTTCCGTCTGTTCGTGAAGGCTGGGGGATACCGGTTACAGAGGCCGGATGCGTAGGAACACCGGCGGTGGTTTATGATTCTCCGGGAATAGCCGAAGCAGTTGATTACGGAGATGCCGGATATATATCCATAGAGAATAATGAGAAGGGACTTGAAGAGCAGATGAGAAGAGTTCTTGAAGACAAGAAAACGTATGATGAAAAACGTGCAAAGGCATTTTCTTTTTCTTCACAATTTCTTTGGTCAAAATCGGGGAAAGATTTTGAAAAATTTATGGATGAAATAACGAATTGATGTTGGTAATATTTATTAAAGATGTAGTACATCAGTTTTAAATTACATATACCATATTGCTTGCCTATTTTCGCGATAGTACAGATTCAAAAATATTCTGTGTAAATGGTATGGTTATTTGGAAACCGATGTACCGGTAGAATAAAATTTACTTTTGACACTCATATCATAATATAAACGAGGATATACATGTATAACATTGAATTGATTGTTCCCTGTTATAATGAAGAAGACTGTGTATATTTGTTTTATGAACGTATCTGCAGAGTTTTCGAGGAACAGAGATTAAAGGACTATGATTTTACAATTACATATATTGATGACGGAAGTAAAGATAAAACCATGGACGAAGTAAAAAGAACGGTTGGCGTTCATGAGAAATCTTTAAAACTGGGGAAAGCAGTTAAGGGGCGTGTTCAATATATATCTCTTTCACGTAATTTTGGAAAGGAAGCAGCTCTTTATGCAGGTTTATCAAAAGCTGCCGGTGATTATGTGTGCGTATTGGATGCAGATCTTCAGCACCCGCCGGAGTTAATAGTCGAAATGCTCGATGCAATCGAAAAAGAAGGATATGATTGTGCATCCGCAAGGAGAGTGTCACGTCACGGAGAACCTTTTTTCAGAAAAGCTTTTTCAAAACTGTTTTGCAGTATTATTAACAAAGTTACGGCAATGAATCTTGTCCCCGGAGCAACGGATTACAGGCTTATGAAACGAAAGGTCGTTGAAGCTATTGTTGCCATGCCTGAGAGAGAACGCTTTACCAAGGGAATTTATTCGTGGATTGGCTTTAAAAATAAGTGGATAGAATATAAAGATGTTGAAAGAGCAGCAGGTAAAACCACTTGGAATTTCAGAGGTCTTGTCAAATATGCTTTCAGTGGGTTTATGGCATTTGCGACAACACCTCTTAGAGGTGTTGTATATCTTGGATTTGCAGTAGTTGTTTTTGCCGTTGCTTTTGCAATTTTTACATTTGTTTCAGCGCTTCGTTCTCCGCATGCGGAAAGAACGGGATATGCAACCATATTGATTGTAGTTCTTCTTCTCGGCGGTATTATTATTACCATTTTGGGAATGATAGGAGAGTATATGGCACGTATTTATATGGAAGTAAAAAACAGACCTATTTATTTTGCCAGAGAGAGTAATATAGAGACGTGCCCCGAAGAACCGGATAAAAAGTCAAATAAAGATAGTGAAAAAGAATTGTCGGAAAAAGGAAATTAGAATGAAAGAAATCAAAACGATTCATATATTGGCCAATTGTTACTGGGGCGACGGAATGAGCGGCGGTGACAGGCGCCTTATAGAGTTATTAAGAAGATGGACGGATAATAACAAGTATGAACTTATACTCTATACTGTTAAGAAGCATGCCATAATTTTGGCCAATGAGGGTATAAATAATTGCAGAATAGTAATCACCGATAATAAATGTACCGAAAAAACAGGAATAATAACGGCTTATATGAAAAGGATGATTAGTTGTAAAAAGCAGTTAAAGGACCTTGTTAAGACCGGAGATTATATTTATTCTACCACGGATATTTTGCCGGATGTGTATCCGGCTTATGAAATAAGAAAAAGCAAACAGGTTAAGTGGGTAACAATTTCATATCATATATATGAAAAATTCTATAAAAGACCGGGAAATATTATTAGAAATTGGATTTCATGTTCTCAACAAAAGATGGCTATAAATTACGGAAAAAAGAGAGCGGATGTTTATATGACTACAAGTCTGCTTGTCTATGATTATTTCAAGGAAAAAGGGTTTGATATGACGAAGGTAGTCATGACTGATAATGCTGTGGATACTGAGTTGGTTGAGACTTCTAATCTTGATGAAAATGGATATGATGCCGTATTTCTTGCAAGACTTAATAACAGTAAAGGTGTAATGGAACTTCCCGAGATATGGAAGAGAGTCACGAAGGAGTATCCTGATGTGAGATTAGGAATAATAGGCAAAGGTTCTGAAGAGATGTTGCAGAATATGAACCGAAAGATAGAAGAATGCGGATGCAAAGGTAAAATAGATATATTGGGATTTCTTGAGTCCGAAAAGACCTATTCCATTATCAAAAAGTCAAAAATATTTTTATTTACCAGTCATGAAGAAGGCTGGGGAATGGCTCTTGCAGAAGCGCAGGTCTGCGGTATACCGGTGGTGGCCTATGATTTACCCATATATTCGAAGCTGTTTGTCGGAATGACACTTTGCCCTTTGCTGGATGTTGATAAGATGGCAGAGGGTGTTTGTAAGTATCTTGGAGATGAAGAATTACGTACAAAGGACGGCCTTGCCGGCAGAGAGCATATACTAAAGAATTATCCGCTGGATGCCGTTGCGGAAAAAGAATTGTCCATTATACTGGGTAAAAATCAGGAATAACATATGAAGTTAAGAAATCTAAAAGTCGGTGATGCGCCATTAATGCTTGAATGGATGCATGACGAAAGTGTAGTAGGTAAGCTTCGGACGGATTTTTCAAAAAAGACTTTGGAAGACTGCAAAAATTTTATTGAAGAAGCCAATGAAGAATATAATAAAAAACACAAAAGTTTTATCCATTTTGCCATAGAGGATGAAGAGGGTGAATATCAGGGAACTGTATCCTTAAAAAATATAGAATCCTCTCAGGCGGAATTTGCCATAACTATTCGAAAAAAAGCAATGGGTACAGGATGTTCCATATGGGTCATGAAATCAATTATGGAATATGCCTATAATGAACTGGGCCTTGATTTTGTATACTGGTGCGTAAGTCCGGAAAATAAAAGAGCCGTCAGATTTTATGACAAAAATCATTTTCAAAGAATAGAGGATGAAGATTTTATATACGGAACTGCAATTAAAGCCGGGTATACACCTGAGCAGATTGCATCTTACATATGGTATGTTGATAAAAAACAGGAGAAGTTGTAATGCAGACAATAAAATATACGTTTCAACCCCATGGCGATGATCGCGGACAGCTTATAGCACTTGAAGAAATGAAAGATATTCCGTTTGAAATAAAGAGAGTATATTATATGTATGATACTTCCGAAGGAGTTGTAAGGGGACATCATGCACATAAATCTCTTCAGCAGATACTTGTTTGTATTCACGGAAGTTGTAAAGTTAAGCTAGATAACGGAACCGAGCAGAAAGTTGTAGCTCTCGAGAAACCGTATGAAGGATTATATGTTTCAAATGTGATGTGGAGAGAAATGTTTGATTTTTCTCCGGATGCGGTATTGCTGGTAATTGCCTCAGACTTTTATGATGAGTCGGATTATATCAGAGACTATGATGAATTTCTCAGATTTGTGGGAGCAAAAAAATAGAAAATTTCTCATTTGAGTAAGTTCAACAGCAATTTTATGCTTTTTACACTTATATTATAAGATGAATTGACAGGGAGAAGATTTTAATGGAGTCCCTGTCAATTTTCATATCGAATATAGTTAAAGAGGAAGTGAATAAATGAAAAAAGAAATTGTATCAAAGATAAAAAAAGGAGAGGTATATGCTATTATCCCTGCCAGAAGCGGTTCAAAGGGTGTAAAAAATAAAAATATCAAATGTCTGAAAGGGTATCCCCTTATTGCCTATTCAATAATGGCTGCAAAATTATGTAAGGGAATAGACAGAGTGATTGTATCAACCGACTCAGAATTATACGCACGTATAGCAACTTATTACGGTGCGGAGACACCTTTTTTACGACCGTCAGAGATAAGCGGAGACAAATCTACAGATATAGAATTCATGCAGCATGCCATTAACTGGCTCTACGACAATGAAGGAAATGTTCCCGAATATTTCATGCATGTTCGACCTACTTATCCTCTTCGTGATATTGCAATAATGGAAGATGCGTTAAATAAGATGAAAGATGATGTAACCGCAACAAGTTTGAGGTCTGCACACCTTGCAAGTAATACACCATATAAATGGTTTAATCTCAGGGAAGACGGTTATTATAAGAGCATTCGTGACGATATTACTCTTGATGAAGCCAATAATCCGAGACAGGCATTTCCGGATGTATATATTCCGGATGGATATGTTGATATGCTCAGGACAGAGTTTATTGTAAATAACGATCTCATGCACGGAAACAGAATGATTGGTTTTGTGGTTCCGGGTGGTGTCGATATCGATGCAATGAAGGATGTGGAATTTTTGCAGTATTATCTGGAAGATCACGATTCGGAGATACTTAAGGCTCTTGAAAAAGATTATAAAAAGCTAAACGACTTGACGGATATTGTGGTAGAATGAGGAGTGTTATGAAAATACTTATGATAGGGCTTGGCTCAATAGGCCAGCGTCATGTTAGAAATATTAGAAGAATATACGGTGATACCGTTGAGATAATTGCATATCGTGTAAGGAAACTGGGCACTACATTTTCCGACGCAATGAAGATTCGAGAGGGCGTGGATCTGGAAACGGAGTACAACATAAGGACTTTTTCCGAGTTGGAAGAGGCTCTGGCAGAAAAGCCTGATATTGCATTTATTACCAATATTACGGCGAAACACATGGAGACTGCTTTGAAATGTGCAGCGGCCGGCTGCAATCTTTTCTTGGAAAAGCCTGTTTCAGATTCTCTTGAAGGTACAGATGAACTCGAACATTTGGTGAAGAAAAATAATCTGAAAGTTTTTATGGGTTTTCAGAACAGATATCATCCGTGTGTGGAAAAACTTAGAGAGTATCTCGAAGAAAATCTGATTGGAAGGGTAATATCGGTTGATGCGTCTTTTTGTGAAAGATTGACAACGATGCATACATATGAGGATTATTCGACAACATATATGGCAAGAAAGGAAATGGGCGGCGGCCCGGTTCTTAATTTACAGAGTCATGATATAGATTATCTTCTTTGGATATTCGGAGAACCGGTATCAGAGGTAAATATCGTTAAAGGAAAACACAGTTCTCTTAACATTGATGTTGAGGATCATGCCGTAATTACATATAAATCCGAATATAAAGGTAATCCCGTAACAGTTGTAAGCAGAACGGATTTTCTGCAATACCCTCCTTGCCATGAATGTAAGGTGGTTGGTGAAAAAGGCCGAATCTATTTTGATTTTAATAAGGCAGAGATTACATTAATTGTGGGAGATGAAGAACCGAAGGTCACTGCTTTTCCGGATTTTGTCCGTAACGATATGTTTATCAAAGAATTAAAGCTTTTTATGAAAGCGATAGAAGAAGATACGGAAACGGATATACCATTATCTTCGGGAATAGCCTGTTTAAAAACGGTGCTTGGAGGAAAATAAGTTAATATGAAAAATCTGACAGAACAGTTTAGCATCAAAGACAAAGTTGTTATTATAACAGGCGGCGGTGGACTTATCGGAATGAAACATGCCGAGGCTGTAATGGAAGGGGAAGGAATTCCTGTTCTTCTCGATATTGTTGACAACGGAATGAACAGGGTAAAGAATTCTCTTAAAGAAATATACGGTGAAGACATAAGAGTTGAAACTTTTGTGACAGATATAACAGACAGAACTGCTTTGGAAAAGGTAAGAGATGTACTTCTCGAAAAATATGGTTCAATTGACGGACTTATTAATAATGCGGCAAATAATCCCAAAGTGGAAGGTGGATCTAAAAACCTCGGAGCTTTGAAATTTCAGGAATTCCCTGTAGATATATGGAATGCGGACATAGCGGTCGGATTAACCGGAGCTCTGTTATGCGCTCAGGTTTTCGGTGATGTAATGGAAAAACAGGGAAGCGGTGTAATAATAAATATTTCTTCGGATTATGGCATTATTTCGCCCAACCAGAACATTTACAGAAAAGAGGGTATTCCCGAAGATGAACAGATAATTAAGCCGGTTTCATATTCTGTGGTTAAACACGGAATAATGGGATTAACAAAATATCTTGCCACATATTGGGGAAAGAAAGGTATTCGTGTTAATACTCTTTGTCCGGCAAGCCTTCAGAACGGTCAGGATCCCGAATTTGTTGAGAAATTGTCCGGCCTTGTTCCTATGGGCAGAATGTCCAGACCTGATGAATATGTAGGAACGGTGTTGTATATGCTTTCAGAAGCAAGCTCATATATGACAGGATCAACGGTTGTACTGGATGGAGGAAGAACTATCTGGTAGAATTTAAAAGAAATCCGAAAGATCGTAAATGGAGATATTATCATGATTACAAATTTTAATTACCGAAAACCTTATGTTATTGCGGAAATAGGTTGCAATCATATGGGAGATATCAATATAGCAAAGGAAATGATAGATACGGCAGCAGTTTTTTGTAAGGTTGATGCGGTTAAGTTCCAAAAGCGTTGTAACAGGGAACTCCTTACCAAAGAACAATATGATGCGCCTCATCCAAACCCCGCTAATTCATACGGAAAAACATACGGAGAACACAGAGAATTCCTCGAATTTACACTGGAGCAACACAGAGAGTTGCAGGCATATTGTCAAGAAAAAGGAATAGAATACAGCACCTCTGTGTGGGATATGACAAGTGCCAAGGAGATAGCTTCACTTAATCCGAGATTTATTAAAATTCCGTCGGCATGTAATAATAATCTGGAGATGCTTGAATGGCTCTGTGACAATTATTCCGGTGAGATTCAGATTTCTTTCGGAATGACGACTCATGAAGAAGAAAGACAAATTGTAGAGTTATTTGAAAAAAAGGGGAGAAACAATGATTTGATTATATATTGCTGTACTTCGGGATATCCGGTACCCATGAAGGATGTCTGTCTTTTAGAGATTACAAGATTGGTGAATCTGTATGGAGACAGGGTAAAATGTATCGGATTTTCCGGACATCATAACGGTATAGCAATTGATGTAGCAGCTCTTACCCTGGGAGCGTGTGTATTTGAAAGACATTTCACATTGGACAGAACCTGGAAGGGTACAGACCATGCAGCAAGTTTGGAACCTGACGGAATGAGAAGACTTAACAGAAATCTGCAGCAGACATTCGAGGCACTTACGTTTAAAAGCCAAGAGATTCTTCCGATTGAACAGGTACAGAGAGATAAATTAAAATACAGAAAATAGGAATATATATGAATAATAATACTGTTCTTATCACAGGAGTTGCGGGATTTATCGGCTCTTTTCTTGCCGAAAAACTTTTAAAATCAAATAATGACATTAAGGTTATCGGTATAGATAATCTCAATGATTATTATGATGTAACTCTTAAAGAGAAGAGATTGGAAAAATTAAATAAATACGACTGTTTTTCTTTTCATAAAACAGATATTTCCGACAAAAATTCTTTAGAAAATATTTTTAAAGAATATGAACCGAAGGTAGTGGTAAATCTCGCAGCGCAGGCGGGAGTCAGATATTCCATTACCCATCCGGATTGTTATATATCTTCTAATCTGGTTGGTTTTTTTAATGTATTGGAATGTTGCAGAAATTATCCCGTTAAGCATTTAGTGTATGCAAGTTCCTCGAGTGTATACGGTGATAACGCTAAAATTCCTTATTCTGTTGAAGATAAGGTAGATAATCCGGTTTCGTTATATGCAGCGACAAAAAAATCCAATGAACTTATGGCACATGCGTATGCATCATTATACAAGATTCCTTGTACCGGTCTTAGATTTTTTACGGTTTACGGTCCTTTGGGCCGGCCGGATATGGCTTATTTCGGATTTACAAACAAGTTGATTAAGGACGAAAAAATAGGAATATTCAATTACGGAAAATGCAAAAGGGATTTCACATATATAGACGATATTGTTGAAGGAATAGTAAGGGTAATTGATGGGGCTCCTTCCGGAGAAGTTCCTTATGCTTTATACAATATCGGCAACAGTAGTCCGGTTAATCTTTTGGAATTTGTTGAGATTTTGGGAGAAGAACTTATAAAAGAAGGCGTTCTTCCCAAAGATTTTGATATGACAAGTCATATGGAAATGCTTCCGATGCAGCCGGGAGATGTGGAAGTGACATACGCGGATACATCAGCGCTGGAAAAGGATTTCGGATATAAACCGTCGACTTCGTTAAGAGAGGGATTATCTCAATTTGCGCGATGGTACAGAGAATATTATATAAATGACCAATTTTAGAATACAGAAGGATAAAATAATGGATTTATACGAAAAAATTGTAAACGGCGAAGAAAAAATATCACTTGTAGGGTTGGGATATGTCGGGATGCCGATAGCGGTAGCTTTTGCAAGAAAAGTTCAAGTTGTTGGTTTTGATTTAAACAGTGCCAAAATTGATTTATATAAAAGCGGCATTGATCCTACCAATGAAGTGGGAAATGACGTGATAAAAAATACAAAGGTGGAATTTACATGTGATCCTGCCAAACTTAAGGAGGCAAAATTTCACATTGTTGCGGTTCCGACCCCTGTTAATGACGATCATACGCCGGAACTATTACCCGTTGAAAGTGCATCAAAGATTCTTGGACAAAACCTTTCGAAAGGATCTGTTGTAGTGTTTGAATCTACAGTATATCCCGGAGTAACAGAGGATATATGTGTTCCTATACTTGAAAAAGAATCAGGTCTTAAATGCGGTGTAGATTTTAAAATAGGTTATTCGCCCGAGAGAATTAATCCGGGGGACAAAGTTCATCGCCTTGAAACAATTACAAAGATTGTATCGGGAATGGATGAAGAGACTTTGGATACTGTGGCAAAGGTATATGAACTCGTCGTTGAGGCGGGGGTATACAGAGCATCTTCAATAAGAGTAGCAGAAGCTGCAAAGGTAATAGAGAATTCGCAAAGAGACATAAATATTGCATTTATGAACGAACTTTCAATGATTTTCAATAAAATGGGTATCGATACAAAGTCTGTTCTTGAAGCGGCAGGTACTAAATGGAATTTCCTTAAATTTACACCCGGACTTGTCGGAGGACATTGTATAGGCGTTGATCCTTATTATCTTACATATAAAGCTGAAGAAATAGGATACCATTCCCAGATTATTCTTGCCGGAAGACGTATAAATGATGATATGGGAAAATATGTTGCGCAAAGCCTTGTAAAGAGTCTGATAAAAGCTGATATTCGTGTAAAGGGAGCAAAAGTGGGAATTCTCGGATTTACTTTCAAGGAAAACTGTCCCGATACACGTAATACGAAGATAATAGATATATATAAAGAGTTGAAAGAATATGACATTAATCCATTAGTTGTAGATCCCGTTGCTGACAGTGATGAGGCCGGAAGACTCTATGGAATTCGATTTGCGGATATGAAGGATATGAAGGATATGGATGCTGTAATCATTGCGGTATGTCATGATATTTTTTCAGAATTGAATCAGGCAACTATTGACGGTTTTTATAAGAGTACCGGTAAGAAAGTATTATTTGATCTTAAGGGAATCCTGAATCGTAATGAATATGACGAAAAGGGTGATTATTTATACTGGAGACTGTAATCTTTCAATGAGCAAAAACAAAGCATCGCTGAAAAGTAAAATATATCGTAAGTGTCATTACATAATTTTTGGAAAGCTTAAACTAAAGGATAAGCTTTCTTCTTTTTACCCTTGTGTAAAGCATGCTTCAAGAAAGAAAACGGATGAAAATGCAGATCTTTCAGGTCTGTATTTTACACAGATTCCTAATGACGGGGCCGGAATAGGACATCAGCTTGCCAACTATATAAGCGGTTATCATTATGCGAGGGTGTTTGGATTAAAGCATGCGGCTGTACATTTTTCGGATAAAAAATGGGATGAATTTTTCGGCTTTTATCTTGAAGGAGATACAGTTGAAGAACTGAAGAAAAAAGGGTACAGAACGGTAACTCTCCCTTATTTTGATGAAGATAAAGATAAAGAGTTTGTAACACGGATTATAAGTTCCTATGCCGGTGAAAAGATAGTATTTAAGACGGAATTGGATCAGTTTTTTAAAAATCAATACGAAGAAATTCCGGGAATAAAGGCTTTATTTGAAGCCGCACCGAAGAGATGTGATGATAAGACAGATTTTGACAATGAAAAAATTAATCTTGCCGTACATATCAGAAGAGGAGATATCAGACCTGAAGAGAGCAAAGATTTTGCAGTAACCGATAAGAGATGGATGAACTCGGAATATTATGAAAATGTTCTTGAAGGTGTGTGCGGATGTCTTTCAAAGGAACAGAGAGATAAATTGGAAATATATCTGTTTTCTCAGGGAAATCCCGACGAATATAAAGCTTTTGAGCGCTTTGGCCACATAAATTATCGTATGGATACGGATCCGGTAAAGTCGTTTTTGTGCATGATAAGAGCGGATATACTTGTAACAAGCAAAAGTTCGTTTTCATATAAACCGGCGCTGTTGTCGGACGGTGTCAGAATCTGCCCGGCAGAATTTTGGCATGGATATCCGGATAATGAAAAATGGATACTTGCAGATGAAACCGGTAATCTTCTGAGTGATGGTAACAAAGTATTATCTGTGATAAAATGAACAGCATGTATAAGATAAAGGACAGAAAACAACTAAAATATATTTGCAGGCTCGAGAGAGCCAAATATCCCTGTTTGTCAACAGTCTCAAAGACAGTGTATGCGAGGCTTTGTCATGACAGAGATTTTTTTGTGTGTAAATATTTAAAGCTTTTGAGAACAACAGAATATTATGATTATAAAAGAAGCGTTAATCCTATTTATATGCCTCTGTACATAATTACAAAATGCAGAAAAAATTCATTGGGAGAGAGATTAAATCTTGATATGGGAGAAAACGCTTTTGATGAAGGATTGTTTATAGCGCACAAATCCATAATAGTCGGAAGCAGTACGATAGGAAAGAACTGTATATTACACGGTCAGAACTGTATAGGTTCCGGAGCGGTAATCGGAGATGATTGTGAAATGATGGTGGGGGCGAAGATTTTCGGTCCGGCTCATATCGGAAATAATGTCACAGTGGCGGCGGGAGCTGTAGTAGTAAAGAATATAGAAGAAGACAATGTTGTTATTGCCGGAGTACCTGCACGAATTATAAGTTATAAGAGAGAGGAACAGAATGGATAAAGTAAGTATCATTGTTCCTGTATATAACTGTGAGAAATATTTGGACAGATGTTTAAAAAGTCTTGTTAATCAAACTTATAAAAACATCGAAATAATTGTAATTGATGATGAATCATCGGATAATAGTCCGAATATTGAAAAAGAATATGAAGAAAAATATGATTTCATAAAGATAATTCGACGAAAAAAAAGCAGTGATTTTACCATGGGCCCGGGAAATGCAAGAAATGCGGGCTTGGATGCGATGAGCGGTACATATTTTACTTTCGTAGACAGTGACGATTATGTATCATTGTCTTATATTTCCGATATGTATGATAAAGCCGTTAAGTACAAAACAGATCTTGTGCAATGCGGTAATGTTTATATGCTGGAAACAAGGAATATCTTTAAGGGATGCGACGGTAAGGAATTCTATTCCGAAGAATATTCGGAATATAAAACCGGACTCCGTCAGACGGTGTGGGGACGCTTGTACAAAACCGAAAGATATAAAGACATACGTTTTAACAATAAAAGAATCGGTGAAGACTCTGATTATTCGGATGAGATTATTAAAAATACCGAGAGTATGGTATTTACGGGAAAATGCATGTATGGTTACAGGTCATATATGACAAGTATAACAAGAGAAGCGTGTGATAATAAAATTCTTTCTTCGCTTTCTGAAAAAGATTTCTCTTCTTTTACAGGGACCGTAAAAAAATTGCTTGATGGAATAGAGCACCGTTCGGAACAAATTTTGTATAAAAAACAATTGCAAAAAATTAAAGAACTCTGCTGTGAAAAAAGTGAAGAGTTTATTTCGGATAAAAAAGTATTTGATGAATTAATAAATCGAATAAACAGTAATATAGCCCTATCCGATAGCAGTAGTATAAAATATATTAAGGTATGTATTCGTCACAGAATATCTACAATAATGGCCTTTATAAGAACTGCAGTGAATTATGAGTATAAGTTGGACGAGAGGTAAGTATAGAAAATGTTCAAAGAACTTGATTATCTTCTTGATAAAAAAACAAAAAGATATACGGTTATTCTTTTCTTTATGATTATTTTAAGTTCCCTGACGGAGCTTCTTGGAATAGCGGTTATTTATCCGGTTATTGATTTTGCCACCGATGATATGAGTAGCAGGAGTACGGTTTTAATTTCCGAATTAATCGGCAGAGTATTTAATACAGACTCAAAAAGGGAAATTGTTTTTATAATGATTGTGTCAATTATCATTATATATGCATTAAAATGTTTTTATGTCTGCTATGTATACAGCAGGCAGTTTAAATATGCCGCAACAGTAAAAAGAGATATGGCGACAAAACTTATGAAAGCATATTTAAAGCAACCATATTCTTTTTTTCTGGAGAAGAATTCATCAGAACTTATAAGAGGTGTTAACAGTGATACATCTCAGTTATTCCAGTTGATTAATAATATTCTTACGGTGTTTTCGAATGCTCTTACCGCTTTGTCCATTGTAATTCTTCTGTCCGTAACCAATTTAATTATGACATTGACAATTGCAGGAATATTGAGTGTATGTCTTGCTCTTATTATTTTTGTGATACAGAAAAAAAACAGAAAAAACGGTTATATTAATCAGCGTGTAAACGGTTTTTTGATTAAACATCTTAAGCAGGCATTTGAAGGCGTTAAAGAGATTAAATTATTAAATATTGAAAACAAATTCATAGAGGTTTATGACGATACTTATAAAAGGAGCACGCAGCTTGATGTAAAATATTCAATCTACAATACAATGCCTAAATATCTGATAGAATTTTTTGCCATATCCGCAGTCCTTTTATACCTGGGATATGAAATTGCGTTTGACCCGAATTATATGAAACTGTTGCCTCAGCTCGGATTATTTTGTGTATCGGCTTTTAAACTGCTGCCTTCCGTAAATGCAATGTACTCGGCATTTAATGCGGTTGTATATTATAGACCATCCATTGATCTTGTATATCATGATGTTAAGGAAGCCGACAGTTTTGAATACTCTTATGAAGATGCTTTGATTGATTGCCCGGAGATGAGCTTTAAAGATACGGTTAAAGCAGAAAATCTTTCTTTTAAATACAGTAGTGAGGGGAAAGTAGTACTTGATAAGGTTAATTTCGAAATACCGCGCGGTAAATCGGTTGCGCTGGTAGGTCCTTCGGGCGGAGGAAAGACAACAACCGCCGATTTGTTCCTTGGATTGTTGCAGCCTACAGGCGGACAAATAAGTGTTGACGGTGTGAACATTGAAACCAATATGTGGGGATGGAGAAAGAAACTGGGATATATTCCGCAGACAATATATCTTTTGGACGATTCTATAAGGAAAAACGTTGCTTTTGGTTTGTCCGATGATGAAATAGATGACGAAAGAGTTTGGAAAGCTCTTGATGAAGCTCAGCTTAAAGATTTTGTCAAAGGATTAAATGAAGGACTCAATACGGAGGTCGGAGAGCGAGGCGCAAGATTGTCCGGCGGACAGAGACAGAGAATCGGTATAGCAAGAGCTTTATACAGAAATCCCGAAGTTTTGGTATTTGATGAAGCAACCTCAGCCCTTGATAATGAGACAGAGCGAGAAGTTATGAAGGCAATAGAGTCTCTTCAGGGAACAAAAACGATGTTGATGATAGCTCACAGATTATCAACAATAGAAAATTGCGATATTGTATATAAGGTTGAAGATGGCAGGATAACCAGAGAGAAATGAAAATAATAACAGAAATAAAGGGCGGCCTGGGGAATCAGCTGTTTTGCTATGCCTTGGGATATGCGGTAAGCAGAGAGAAAAATGCCAAGTTTTTTATAGACACTTCAATGGCTGATGAAAAACTTATTAAGGACAGAAATCTTGAATTACTTAATTATGATGTTTTTTTCGATAAGAGAATTTCTTATAGGTACAGAGACAGATTTTTTTTCAAAAAAACCGGAATTAACAGAATAGTAAAGAAATTCGGTATTGGCCTTTTTACGAATGTTTATAAAGAAAAAGCGCTTATGCAATATGATTCGGAAGTATTTTGCGTATCAAAAAATACGTATTTTGACGGATTTTGGCAGAATTACAGATATTTCGACAAATACAAAGCTGATTTTCAAAAAATGATTTATCCAAAGAGAACCGAAATATCCGAGAGTGAAAAGAATTTAAAAGAACAAATAGAAAACAGTATAAGTGTATCACTTCATATAAGAAGAACCGATTATAAAAGCCTGAACTGGACACTGCCTATGGATTATTACGATCGCGCGATAGATTATATTCGGGGAATTGATAAAAATATACGAATATTTGTATTTTCCGATGATATGGAATTTTGCAAGGAATATGCAGCTAATAGGCAGGATAAAGAAATTTTTACCTTTGCGGAATATGAATCCGACAACTCGGTAATAGAAGACATGTATCTTATGAGCCTTTGCAAATATCATATTAATGCTAACAGTTCATATAGTTGGTGGGCATCTTATTTGTCGGATAATACAACAGTGGTATGTCCGGAGATGGATATGTGGTGCGGTGATTATTACCCCAAGGAGTGGATAAAGATAAAAGTATGCCGGGAAAAATAACATGGTTTTTTTATGCAGCAGATTACTGCTTGCGAAAAAAAATAAAACCCTTTAGAAAAATAAAATACTGTAAGAGAAAAAATCTTACGACCGAAGCCGGTTCGGAATATATATCAGGTAAGCTAAAGGAAGGAAAACCGTTCTTTACGGGAAGAATAGGTTTATCCGAGCTTGCTGTAATGAGGATGTACGAATTTGGAAAAAAAGACAAGTATCCAAAGGTGATTAATCAGATATATAACTGGTCCGGTTTTTTTCCGAATGATATATCATTGGGAGACAGATTCACAAGGTGCCAGACGGAAGCCCTTAACGATGTGGATTTGCTGGCAACAAGCGGACAACTGTGTGAGAATTATTTTATAAACAGATATACCCCGAAAGATTCGGTGTATACAGGGAACTTTGATATTTTTGATGTATTCAGAGACGGTGTTAACTGGAGTAAAGACTTAAAAGGGAAAAAAATACTTGTTGTAACTCCGTTTTCAAAAACTGTAATTAAGCAGTATGCAAAGAGGGAAAAATTGTTTTGCGGTACAGAAATACTGCCGGAGTTCGAACTATCGGTTTACCGGTCTCTCTTAACCATAGGTGATTTGGAAGATAACCGATTTAAGGATTGGTTTGAAGCGTTGGATTATATGTATGATGAAATCATGAAATTTGATTTCGATGTTGCAATTCTCGGATGTGGTGCATATGGATTTCCATTGGGATCACGTATTAAAAAAGCGGGAAAAAGTGCAATACATATGGGAGGTTCATTACAGATTCTGTTCGGAATCATGGGAAGAAGATGGGATGGTTCACGTTTCGGAGGAATAGATAAGATGAATCCGATGCTTGCCGCATATTACAATGATGAATGGACATATCCCGAAGAAGACAGACCTGCCGATGCGGATAAAGTTGAATACGGACCATATTGGAAATAAATTTTCGGAGAAGCAATAATGAAAGTTAATGTTTTGATATATCGGGAGGATGATGAAAAATCCTTTGCCGGAAGAAGTATAGACGGGAAAAAATTATATGAATATTCGGTAATGCATGCAGAAGGTCTTGAATGTGTTAAGAGAATAGTATTGTGTTGTCCGGAGGCAGAGAGTGACAGTATAGCCTCTATGGAAGATGAAGATATTCTTATGATTCTTGATAATGCCTGTCCTATAAGAAATGCGGAAGATCTTATAGGAGCTTGCGAAATGCTTGAAAATCATCCGGATGCGGATGCCGTTGTAAGTATTGCAGAGAAAGGATCATCGGATAATCTTTGGACGATGAGGGACGGTGTAATAAAACCGGTATGTCGTTGCGAGGATAAGGAACCGGTATATACGGTATCTCCGAATTTTTCAATATTTCGTGTAGGGGCATTTAAAAAAGGAAATATAAATAATACTTTAGGATATGAAATTAAAAAGGATTATTGTATTTCTTCGGAGAATGATTTTGTAAAAGTTTCCAGAATACTGGATATCTGCTACTGTACGGGAAAGCAGTTTGTATTTGATATAGACGGAGTAATAGCACAACTAAACCCGAAATTGAATTACGCGGACACAGAACCTGTAAAGCAAATGGTACGAATTGTAAATGATATATATAACAGGGGCAATTCAGTTATTTTATTTACAGCAAGAGGATATGTGACAGGGATTGATTGGCGGGAAGTAACAGAAAAAGAGATGAAGGATTGGGGTGTACAATATACGGAACTTAAATTTGGGAAACCGAATGCGGAGTATTATATAGACGATAAGTTTCTTGATCTTTCGGAACTTAATTTGATTTCTGAAATTAAAAATCTTATTGGGTAAAATATGGGAAATAAAAAAACAGAAGACTTCCCTATAGAAGAGGAGTCAGTCAGAAAATTTATAAAGATAAATAAAGAAACATTCAATGTTGGTGACAGCCGGGATACGGAAAAAAAAGAGGGATATATATTTGTTAATCTCTCAATGGTTCGTATGCAGGTGGGGTGGCTTGTTCCCAAAATGCTGTATGCAAAAGGTTTGAGCGAAAAACTTCATGCCGATGTAATAGTATTGACATGGAAGAAGAATCAGCTTCTTACGGATTTTTTTGAGTCCTTCGGGTTTCAACACATGTCAATAGACGATATATGTTCAGGTGATAAGGGCGGATTTATATATGCCGGTATAAAGACGTCCGGATTTGTATTATTCAACTCCGAAGGAGAGAAACTTAAGAAGATGAATTCTCTCGGAATAAATGAAGGCCTGGCAATATATGAGGATATCCTAAGAACATCTTCATTGTCTACTTTGAGAAGTTGCAGAAATAAGACTTGTATAAAGAAAATGATGCATCTTCTCTGGGTATTTCATGCATTTAATAAAATTTTAAAAAAATATAAACCTCTCCGACTGATTAATGATGATATGGCATATCATGAAAATGCATTGGTTCATCTATTTATTAACAAAGGAGCCAAGGTTAATTCCGTCAACAGTTTTAATGAAGTTTCTGTAACTATCGGGGATGACGGTAAGGTGATGCGCCACGGAACCATTAAAGGTATTCTGTACAGAAAGAATTTTGATTCGCTGACCGATAAAGAGGTAGAAAAAGCCGAAGAACTGTTGCAAGAAAGATTCAGCGGAAATAACGGTCGCGATATTGACAGAGTGGCATTTGCAGGAAAAAAAGTTTATGACAGAGAAGACATTTGTCGTGAATATGGCATTGATCCAGCTAAAAAAACCGTTGTAATTATGGCACATACTTTTACTGATGCAGTCTTTAATTATGGACTTTATCCATACAGAGATTATTATGACTGGTTGGAAAATACACTTAAAATTGCCGGTGAAAATGATAAAGTCAATTGGATTCTGAAGCCGCATCCTGCCAGAAAGGCTTATCACGAGAGTGATGATTCGATTGAAGACATGTTTGATCGACTTAAGAAAGATAACCTGTTTTTGCTTAACGACGATGTCAGCGCCGAGACAGTCAAAAATATAGCTGATGTGCTTGTGACCATAGGAGGAAATGCGGGAGCGGAATTTGCTTGTTTCGGAGTTCCGCCGATTATTCTCGGAAAACCGTATTACAGCGGTTACGGATACACAAAGGAGCCTTCAACTCTTGCGGAATACAAAGACTTACTTATGAATATACAGTCGGTTGAACCATTGACACAAGAACAGATAATAACAGCCAAGAAAGTTTTTTATATGGCGGCTTTTCGTTTTTCTTTAAAGAAACAGGCTTTTTCGGACGATTTTTCAAAACTGTTGAACGAAAGATATCTAAAAATGTGTAATACATTGAAGGCACAATATTTTGAGAGTAATAAAGGAACGGAAGAATATAATACTGAAATAATGGACTTTATTACAAAATATTATACAACAAATGATATAAGGAAAACGGAGTATTATATTCGTGCAATTAATGAGTAAATATAAATATCAATATCAAAAGGCCTATAACTCCAATTAGCCACGAAATTATAAACATCATTAAATTTTTCCTGTCTTTTCTAAGCTTATAGATCGCAAATACCATAAAAGCAATCCAGGCAAGCATGATAAAATATCCCAATGGCACAAAATATAAATCTTCTTCATAATCTTTCATTCCGGGCTCTGTCTCCGGAAATGCAAATGCAATTCCCGGCAATGCAATATAACTCCCAAATGTTCCTTGTAAAAAACCGGAAAAAATCAATATTATTTTTTTATTTTTTCTTATCAGACATATTGCCTCAGTAAATGATATGCTTATATATAAACTACCCATATATAAGATATTCATATATTACTCAACTTTCTTGGTTTGATGTTGTTGTGGTGACTTTATTATACTAAAACCGAGGTACTTTTTTAATGCAATGCACCTAAATATGTAGTTGTAAAGTTTGATTTTTCAAGCGTTTCCACCGGATATACCGGTGGGAAAGTTGAGAGAGTAATTTGTAATTACACTTATTTTATGATATAATGCGTGTATGTGTGGGTTACTATACCCTTTTGTGATGATACACTCAAAAGTACCAAAGGGGAGAATGGTATATGAATTGTTGTTACGATATAAGTTCCGTTCTGATATCGATAATAATTCTTATTTATTTTGGTAGATCAAGACGCTTGAAGATTTATCAGAATAATGTTTTTTTTGCGATAGTATCGTTAAATATTCTGACTTCTCTGATAGATATCATCAATGCATATTTTCTTTCGATTGATTCCGTTCATCTTACAGCTTTATACTTGTGTTCACTGGGTTATTTTATTACCCATTTGATGATAGTACCTCTGTTTTTTATTTATTCAATTTCAATTATAAAAGAGTGGGGAGAACTCAAAAAAATATATAAGTGTTTTGCAGTTATTCCCGGTGTTATTATGGCATTGCTTATTCTGACCAATCCCCTTACGGACTGGGTTTTTTATTACGAAGACGGTGTGTATTACAGAGGAGTCGGAATGATTCCGATGTATTCGATAGTGGCATATTATTTGTTGATAAATTTCGTTATTCTTATAAAAAAACGTTTTTTGTATACTGTAAGAAAGCAATTGGCAATTCACACATCTATGATAATACTGATTCTTTCCGTTGTGATACAGTATTATCATTATGAACTTCGAGTAGAATCCTTTGCGGTTACTTTTTCTTCATTTTTTATCCTTTGTACAATTAATAATCCTCTTGATATGGTGGACAAGGAAACAGGTTTGTTTAACAGACATGCATTTGAAACTATTTTCAAAAAGAATCTTATTAACGGAAAGTATGTGGATATTGTAACGGTTGTTCTTAAAGAGGATGATTCTTCCGATATTTTGACGGATGAAGGTATTAATCTTCAATATGCGGAATTTTTCAGATCACTTTGGAGTCAGGTTTCCGTATTCAGGATTGATGAAAAAGAATATGTTCTCCAGTTTGAGGAAGCTGATGAAGATATTTTGAGAATAATAATAAAAAGTATAGAAGACAGATTTACGGGTAATTGGGAAACAGGAATGACAAAGGTTAAGATGAATGCAAGGATATGCCTTTTATCGGTTCCCGAAGATATTGATAATCTGGATAAATACAAAGCTGTTATAAAAGATATGGTTGAAACAAAGAAGTACTACAGATATATGAAGATAGATAACTTTGATGTTTCCAAGCTTGAAAGAAAAAAGAAAATAAATGAGTCTTTAATGAAAGCCGTAAAAAGGGATTCTTTTGAGATTACATACACACCGATTTTTTCGTTGGATAAAAAGAAAGTAAGTGCGGTTGAAGCCGGAACACGTTTTCTTGATTCGGAACTGGGATTTGTTGAGGAATCGGATATTCTGGAATTTGCTGAAAAGACCGGTGAAGTCTTTTCATTGGCAGAGCATTTCTTTGCAAAAGCGTGCGATTTTATATTAAGCGAAGAGGCTGCAAATAACGGAATCGAAGCTTTGTTTATCAAGTTGAATTCCATGATGTGCATAAAAAACGGAATAATGGAAAAATATGCAAAATATGCAGAAGAGCATTCTGTTCCCGCATCAAAGATAGTATTTCTTATTTCGGAATATGCACTTTCCAAGGCGGCTGAGATTCTTGAAGACTCAATGATGAAACTTCACGAAAAAGGGTATAGATTTTGCCTTGATGAATACGGAAGCGGTTATACAAATATGGAATCCATATATGCTTTGCCTTTTGATAATGTAAAAATGAGCAAAAGTGTAACTCGTGACGCATCTGTTAACGAGAAGGCGGCCATTTCCATGGAAGGTGTATTGAATACATTCCGTGATCTTAATATAGGTAATATTGTTGATGGAATAAATGAAGTTGATGAATACAAGCAGTTGGATCTTATGTCTTGTGAATATGCAATGGGTCAGCTCTTTACCGAAAAACTGGATTTGAACAGACTTAAGGAAGCAATCAAAGAATTGAACAGTTATGAGGGAGGGCTGGGAAATGGTAACTAATGAGCTTATTCATTTTGAATATGTTTCGGCATTTATTACTCTTTTTCTGTTGGCCATGTACAGAGGTAAGAACAAAACCTCACTTCACATATACAGAGTATATTACTGGATGCTGACAATCACCTGCCTGTCATCCGTGCTTGATATTATTTTATCCGATTTTTATTCAAAACTAGTACAAACATCGGATGTTTTGTTTTTGTCGCTGATGACAGGAATATATTATTGTTGTGTAATGAGTTTGGGCACGATTTTCAGTATTTATGTACTGTGCTATGTGGGAATAGAGTATTACGATTATAAGAGATGGAAAATTCTATTGTTTGTTCCGTATTGCATAGAAGCGATTCTTATAATGTCTTCTCAGGCAACCGGATTTATTTACCGGGTAGATCAAACCTGTCGGTTAGTTAATGGACCGTATTTTGGGGCTGTTTATGGTTTTTTTGGGTATTATCTCCTGTTAATGCTTGTTGCAATGATTCGTCATGTCAGCAAATACGAGAGGAAGAAACTTTTTTATTTGTATTTCTTTGAATTGTTTACTTTGGTAATGGTTGTAATCGGAAGAGTTGTTTTTGGGGAGGTGCTTATAACATTTCCGATTGCTTTGTGTCTTATCGTAATAATAATAAGTATTAAGAATCCGAATGAAGTGTTTGATAAGACAAATGCGTTCAAGTTCGATAATTTTACGAGAAGTATCAAGAATGATTTTGATATGAAAAAATCATTTACCGTATATGTTATTCGAATTAAGAACATTGATATTTTCATAGACTCCTACGGAGAAGACAAAGTGACGGAGTTCTTTAGGAGTGTTGTATATACTCTGTCTCATATGAAAAAAGGTGTGACGGTATATCGACTAAACAAAAAGACATTCATGATGAAGTGTTATTTTGGAAAAAATGAGAACGAAAAAGATTTTTCCGATTCCTTGATTAATAAATTTACGGATAAATGGAAAACTCCGAATATAGAAGCCAAGATTCCCGGTACAATATTTAAAATAGAATGTCCTTCGG
Organism: Lachnospiraceae bacterium; assembly: GCA_045639745.1. GTDB lineage: Bacteria > Bacillota > Clostridia > Lachnospirales > Lachnospiraceae > NK4A136. The sequence continues at coordinate 47,783 of JAZUDQ010000027.1, forward strand.
ATATTGGAGACAAGGATAAACTTATCAGTACGATTAACAATGTTATTCGAATGAAAGCAGATATTGACAAGGTTTATTCTTATGTAGATATTTGTAAAGGAGACAATGAAACTGCTATAATAAATGCTGTTAAAAAAGCAGTTGAAGAAAAAACTTTTAAGGTTTATTATCAGCCTATATTCTCTGCGGATAAAAAACATATTGTTGCAGCAGAAGCGCTTGTGAGACTGATTGATAAGGACCTTGGATTTATATCCCCCGAAGTATTTATCCCGCTTGCCGAAAAAGAGGGCTGTATTGTACAGATTGGTAAATTTGTATTTAATGAGGTATGTAAATTTTATTCCGAGAACAATCTGGAGAAGAAGGGTATAGAATATATAGAGGTTAATCTGTCGGCAGTTCAGTGTATGCAATATCTTATGGCAGAAGAATTCTGTGAGATAATGGAAAGATGGGATATTCGACACGATCAGATTAATTTTGAAATAACAGAAACCTTTGCCATGACAAAAAATGCGGCAGTGGGAATGAATCTGGATTATTTTAATGAGAAAGGTATTGAATTATCGCTGGATGATTACGGAACCGGTTATTCCAATCTTTCGTATATGTATACTCTTCCGTTTACAATAGTGAAGATAGATAAGAGTATCTTATGGGCAGCAGACAATAATGAGAAGGCTGATGTGGTGCTTAAGAATATCTTTAAGATGACAAAGAAAATGGGTATGAAGATTGTTGTGGAAGGAATTGAGACAGAGGCTCATGTTACAAAGCTTCTCAATATGAAATGTGATTATTTCCAAGGCTATTTTTTTTCAAAGCCTATACCCGGCGACCAGTTTTTGGAATATATATGTAATTTTGAATTGCCGGGAGTATGTAAAGGAGCATTATAAATGAAGATAAATATTTATTATGGAGGCAGGGGAGTTATAGGCGACCCTGCCACATATGTGATTAAGAAGATGATGGGCGTATTTGGTGAACTTAACGTAACGGTTGAGAAATTTGATTTGTATGATCAGAAAAATAATATTACGCTTCTTCCTCAATCACTCAAAGAAGCAGATGCTGTTATTCTTGCATCAACAGTAGAATGGCATGGCATAGGAGGATACATGAACAGCTTTCTTGATGCCTGCTGGCTCTATGGGGATAAAGACAGAATTCAGAAGATATATATGGCCCCTGTAGTTATGAGCACGACTTATGGCGAGAAGGAAGCAGAGCTTGATTTGATAAATGCGTGGGAGACCCTTGGAGGACTTATAGCACCGGGTATCACAGGATATATCCCGGATGTTGAAGAACTGGAAAATAACGAGGCCTACAATCTGCTTATAGAGAAAATTGTAGAAAATATATATCGTACGGTAAGCAGAAAGGAGATTTCGCTCCCCGTAAGTACAAAAGAAGTTACAAAAACTGTAAATAAGAGTCACACAGGATTCCTGACTCAGCAAGAGACAGAGCAACTGTCAGAATATATTTCCGATGAGACATATGTATCCAAACAGAAGGAAGATATTAAAGCTTTGGCGGATTTGTTTAAAGGCAAATTAGAAGTATCATCGGTCAATGATACTGACGGAATAGGTAACAAGCTGAAGAAGATTTTTAAAGCGAAAGCCGGTGTCAGAGTTGTATATAAGTTTATAATCAAAGAGAGCGGTAAGACATTGATTATTAATGTTGACGGCCCCGAACTTAATGTTAAAGAAGGAAATGCTGCTAATCCGGGGGCTACGCTGACAATGTCAGACAGTATTTTGTCTGAGATTTTGGAGGGAAGAAAGACCTTTCAGGGTGGATTTATGGACGGAAGTATCAGTGTAAAAGGAGATTTCGGCAATTTAAGAATACTTGACGATATTTTCCCTTTTATGGCTGAAGGATCAAAATAATAAACTGTAGAAACGGAGATTTGGGTTATCATGAAAGATGATTGTATTTTTTGTAAACTTGCCAATGGTATATTTAGTACCAATTCCATATATGAGGATGAGGATTTTAATGTTATACTTGATGCCGGACCGGCTACTAAGGGACATGCACTTATCCTCCCGAAGGAGCATTACGAAAATCTGTTTGAAATTCCGGAGGATACGGCAGCAAAGGCAATGAAGCTTGCAAAAAAATTGGGAACCGAAATGGTTAGTAAGCTTAACGCTACGGGTCTTAATATAGTGCAGAATAATGGAGAAGATGCAGGCCAGACGGTAATGCATTTTCATTTGCACATTATTCCCAGATATAAGGATGATAATCAAAAGATTCTTTGGGAACCGAGAAACGTTGATGAAGAAGCACAGAAAGAATTGTGTGAATTATTAAAGAATCATTAATTTGGAGGAAGCAAAAAGTGGATTTTAAAAAGACATATAAGACGAGGGGTGTATGTGCCCAGGCTATAGAGATCGAAGTTAAGGACGATATTGTTACATCTGTTCAATTTATTGGAGGATGCAATGGAAATACACAGGGTATAGCCGCTCTTGTAAAGGGAATGAGAGTTGATGAGGTCGTTTCAAAACTTGAAGGAATCAGATGCGGAATGAAGGATACTTCATGCCCTGATCAGTTGGCAAAGGCTTTGAAAGAGGGATAACAGTTTTTAAATTTGCACGGATAAAATTATACAGAAAAGAGATGTAGAAGTGAAAAAGATAGTATTAACAGGCGGTGGAACTGCAGGACATGTTACTCCGAACATTGCGCTTATCCCAAGGCTTAAAGAACTTGATTATGAAATAACATATATCGGATCATACGAAGGAATTGAAAAAAAACTCATTTCCGATTTTGATATACCTTATTACGGAGTATCAACAGGTAAGTTCAGAAGATATTTGGATCCTAAGAATTTTTCTGACCCTTTCAGGGTTATAAAAGGATTTGGAGAGGCCAAAAAAATTCTTAAGGAATTAAAACCGGATGTAGTTTTTTCAAAAGGCGGATTTGTATCTGTGCCCGTTGTCAGAGCTGCATCTTCTTTGGGTATTCCTTGTATTATTCACGAGTCTGACATGACACCGGGTCTTGCAAATAAATTGTGTATTCCGTGTGCTCAAAAGGTATGCTGTAATTTCCCGGAGACTACAAAACTTATTCCTAAAGATAAAGCGGTTTTGACGGGAACGCCAATACGTAAAGAACTTTTGGAAGGTGACAGAATACAGGCACTTAAGATGTGCGGGTTTGAAGAAGGAATACCGGTAGTGCTTGTCATCGGAGGAAGTCAGGGAGCAAGCTCCATAAATGATATGGTGAGATCCGCGCTTCCGAGATTGCTTCAGGATTTTCAGGTTATTCATATATGCGGAAAAAATAAAATGGACAATCTTCTTATCAACAAACCGGGATATAAACAGTTTGAATATGTAAAAGCGGAACTTAAGGATTTATTTGCTCTTTGTGATGTTGTGATTTCAAGAGCCGGAGCTAATGCAATTTGTGAATTGTTAGCGCTCAGAAAACCGAATCTTCTTATACCTCTTCCTTCGACGGGAAGCAGGGGAGACCAGCTTTTGAATGCAGACAGTTTTGAGACTCAGGGATTCAGCATGGTAATTCATGAGGAAAATCTTGATGAGGATGTAATCGTGGAATCTGTACAGGAATTATATTGTAACAGGCAAAGTTTTCTTGATAATATGAGTAAGTCGGGCCAGCATGATTCGATAGAGACCATTATCAAACTGATTGAGAATGCTGTTGCCGAATAAGACGGGAAGTAAGGGTTTATTATGCCATCACATGTTTATCGGGAGAAAAATAGCCGCAGAATACCGTTAGGTTTGGGTATCGCTTTTGTTTTATTTATTTTTAGCTTTACAGTATCCGCCTCTGTGAGACATATTGATTATGTTACGGAGACAAAAGCTGTTGATTTTGTGATTCCGTTTTGTATTAGTTTTGTTGTGTTTTTTGCTTATTATTTTCTGTGTGGAATTCAGATTGTGGAAATAACGGCAACCGAATTAAAAATAAGCAGTAGTAAGAACAAAAAAAGCAAATCCGTTTTAATTCAGGATATTATTAACGCAAAGAGTATCAAGAATTATTATAACGGGATATATACGGGAACGACTCGTGTCCTTTATATAAAAAATGAAAGCAGGCGAAACGGCAAGGAAGAGATAAATCTTCGTATATCAAAAGAAGATTTCAATCTTTTGATGGCGGATATATCCAACATCAGAGACTTCGGAGCCTTAACGCCCAAGCCCGAAAAGACCGAATATGATGCGGAAGGAATACGAAAAGTTACCAATTATACTATTGAAACGCGTAAGAAGGAATTTTTGGTTTATTATAAGCGTGCTCTTAAATCCGATATTATTCTTTCATCTGCGATATTTGCAACAGTGCTTGTCGTAATGATAGTGCTCTTAATTGTTATTAAGAGTCGTTTAATGAATATTTATTTTGTTATTATTATTATTTCCACAATTGCGATTCTGTTGTTAAAATTTATCATAACACCGGTAGTGTTCATAAGAAAAATTAAGAAGGACATGCCGACAAAGATTATTCTGAGAGACAAGGATATTTTAATTGACGACTTGACAAAAATAGCTGCTTCGGATATCAAAGGGATATATGCAACTCCGCCGGCGTATACTCTTACGGGTATATTTAATAATTTTGGAATGAGAAGAATTCTGATTGATACCAATGACGGTCGAATTAAATTGTGTTTCGGACCGAGACCGAGTGATGATTTATATCTTCGCGAATATGATAATTTCCTTGGTGCTTTTCATATATGGTGCAACAATAACCGAATTGTTTTCAGGGAAGAATTGGAATAATAGAAAATGAGTTATACTGCATTATACAGAAAATACAGACCACTGACTTTTGCGGATGTAAAGGGGCAGGATCATATTGTAACAACTCTTAAAAATCAAATAAAAGCATCCAGACTCGGTCATGCATATTTGTTTACGGGTACCCGCGGTACGGGAAAAACAACTATAGCAAAGATTCTTGCAAGGACGGTGAATTGTACCAATTTGTCAAAAAACGGTCCGTGCGGTGAGTGTGATTCCTGTAAGGCCATTTTAAACGGCAATGACATGAATGTAATCGAGATAGATGCAGCTTCCAATAACGGCGTGGATAATATTCGCGAGATTATTGAGGAGGTTTCTTATTCTCCGGTAAATGCAAAATATAAAGTTTACATTATTGATGAGGTTCACATGCTTTCAACAGGGGCATTCAATGCTTTGTTGAAGACGCTTGAGGAGCCTCCTTCGTATGTTATTTTTATCCTTGCAACAACCGACGTGCAAAAGATTCCGATAACGATTCTATCAAGGTGTCAAAGATATGATTTTCGAAGGATAGGTATTGATACCATATCAGGAAGACTTGAAGAATTATCCAGGGCGGAAAATATACCGGTTGAAGAAAAAGCTCTTCGATATGTAGCCAAAGTAGCAGACGGTTCGATGAGAGACGCACTCAGTCTTCTCGATCAATGTGTTGCTTTTAATTACGGAGAGACACTGACATATGAAAAAGCGTTGGATGTACTGGGTGCGGTAGACACATCTGTTTTCAGCAGATTTCTGAGGTTAATTGTAAATGACGATATTATCACGATGATAGAGTTGGTAGAAGAGATTGTCATGCAAGGAAGGGAATTGTCACAGTTTGTTTCGGATTTTATATGGTATTTGAGAAATCTGATGCTTGTTAAATCTTGTGACAGCGGTTTTACGGAAGATATACTCGAGGTATCGGGTGATAAGCTGGATTCATTAAGAGAAGAAGCTTCCATGCTCGAGTTAGATAGCATTTTCAGGTATATAAATATATTTTGCGATCTTTCTTCAAGAATGAAATATGCATCTCAGAAAAGGATTTTGTTGGAAATTACGCTTATAAAACTTTGTCGCCCGCAGATGGAGACAGATAATGAAGCTGTAATAGACAGGATTCGTAAAGTAGAAGATATTCTGGCAGACGGTATTCCGGTTGTGGCGGTACAGGATTCTAAAGATGCACCGAAGATGGTAAAAAAAGAAGGTTTTTCAGACGGTGACAATGAGGAACTGAAGGAACGCGCAGTAAATACTCAACCTGATATTGCTCTTGTGATGAAAGAATGGAATAATATAAAAGGCAGGACCTTGGGTGCGGACAGAATACTTCTTAATGAAGTGTTCCCTATCGGAGGTGAAAACGGAATACTCAGACTTCGGACGGAAAACGAATTTATCAAAGGCCGAATGATGAGTGAAGATAAAAAAAAGGAATTTGAGGAATTTTTCTCCGAAATGGCAGGAGGACCGTTGCAGATAGAAGTAGTATCTGCCGGAATGAAAGTATCCCCCAAGACGGAGTATGAGAAGATGTTATCATTCTTGCCGGGAGAGATTACTGTAGAAGTAGATAATTCCGACGATGACGATATATTTTAAGGAGGACATTTAAATGGCAAAAAGAGGTGGCTATCCCGGAGGAATGCCCGGAAACATGAATAATTTAATGAAACAGGCTCAGCGTATGCAACGCCAGATGGAAGAAAATCAGAAGGAAATGGAAAATAAAGAATTCGAAGCTTCTGTAGGCGGTGGAGCGGTTTCTGTTACAATATCGGGGAAAAAAGAAATACTTAAAGTAACTCTTTCTCCCGATGCAGTAGATCCGGATGATATAGAGACTTTACAGGATATGATTGTCGCTGCCGTTAATAATGCAATGGCAATGGTGGATGAAGAAAATGAGAATATGATGGGTAAAATGACCGGCGGTATGAATCTCGGAGGTCTGCCTTTCTAATGGATCTGTACAGCAGTGACATTAATAAATTAATAGACGAGCTGGCTGCGTTACCGGGTATTGGATCAAGAAGTGCTCAAAGAATGGCATTTCATATTATCAATCTTCCGGAAGACAGAGTAAAAAGACTGTCCAATGCGATAATAAATGCGCGTATTCAGGTAAAGTATTGTAAGGAATGCTATACCCTTACGGATAAGGATGTGTGTCCGGTATGTGCAAGTGATAAGAGAAATCATAAAACAATAATGGTTGTTGAGAACGCACGTGATATGCTGGCTTATGAAAAAACAGGGAAATATGACGGTGTTTATCATGTTTTGCATGGTGTTATTTCCCCAATGAACGGAATTACTCCTTCTGATATAAAACTTAAGGAACTTATTGAAAGACTTAAGGATGATGTGGAAGAGGTAATCGTTGCAACCAATTCAACATTGGAAGGTGAGACAACAGCAATGTACATAAGTAAGCTTATCAAACCTTCGGGAATAAAAGTGACACGTATTGCCAGCGGTGTACCTGTGGGCGGAGACCTTGAATATATAGACGAGGTTACGCTGCTTAGGGCGTTGGACGGACGTGTGGAATTATAGGAGGACTTTATGTCAGTAGAAAAGAAGTTATTTGGTAAAACCCGTGACGGAAAAGATGTATATGAATATGTTATTTCAAATAAGAACAAGATGACAATTTCTGTTATTACATACGGAGCTATTCTCAAGAACGTATATGTTCCCGACAAAAAAGGGAAAATAGATGATGTGGTTCTTGGATATGATAAGCTTTGGATGTATTTCAGCAACGGAAGTTGTTTCGGAGCAACTATAGGACCCATGGCAAACAGAACAAAGAAGGCAACATTTGTTTTGGATAAGAAAAAATACAACCTTCCCGTAAATGACAACAGCAATAATCTTCACAGTGACAAGGATTTTGGATTTCATAAAAGAATCTGGAATGCTGAGGTTGGAAGTGACTCGGTAACATTTTCTCTTGTGAAAAAAGACGGAGAAATGGGACATCCCGGAACAATGAAGGTTTCCGTAACCTATACACTTACCAATAAAAATGAAATAAAGATTAAATACCATGCAGACACGAATAAGAAGACTGTTATTAATATGACAAATCATTCATATTTTAATCTTGCGGGACTTTCGAGTGAATGCATGGAAAATACGATTTTGACATTAAATGCATCAAAATATACACCTGTTGTGAGAGGTGCTATTCCTACGGGAGAACTGGCTGATGTTAAAGGAACTCCGTTTGACTTTACAAAGCCCAAGAAAATCGGTAAGGAAATAGGAAAAGCAGATTGCAGACAGCTTACTCTTGTTAAAGGATACGATCATAATTTCTGTATCGACGGATGGAAAAATGACGGAAAACTTATTTTGGCTGCAGTTGCAAAGGATGAAAAGTCGGGAAGAACACTTGAAACCTATACCGATCTTCCTGGAATACAATTTTACGCAGGAAACTGTATTGGAACAAATATCGGTAAAGAAGGATACAAGAATATCAAGAGAAAAGGATTCTGTCTTGAAACACAATATTACCCGAACAGTGCCAACGAGACTAATTTTCCTCAGCCTATATTTGATTCAAATAATCCTTATGACACAACAACAGTTTATAAATTTATCTGGTAAAATCAATGAAAAATGAAAAGGTAGACAGACATACCTTTCGAAAAAGAATAATGGCGCACAGAATGCGCATAATCACAATTACAGCTATTTGTCTTATTGCGATAGCTGTAGTTGTTTTTGTGTTATATAGATCATATGTAACCAGAAAGTATTTTTCTTACATTGTTACAAATGAAGTGCCGAGGGAAGCGGCTGCCGGAACACATGTTACGGATTTTGGTAATCAGTTTATTACATATAGCCCGGATGGTATTCATTGCACGGACGAAAAGGGAAATGATATATGGAGTTTTCCTTTTGAGATGCAGAATATTATGATAGATGTGTGCGGAGACTATTTAGCATGTGCCGATTATAACGGAAGAACGATATATATATTTGGGAGTACCGGCAAATTGGGCGAGGTATCAACGGACGCACCCGTAAAAAGTATTTGTGTTTCCGCAACCGGTGTAGTGGCTGCGATAATAGATAATCAGAGTGTAACAACAATCAATATGTATTATTATGACGGGAATAAGATTGCGTCATTCAGAACTACAATGAGTAAATCCGGATATCCTCTTGCGATAGGAATATCGGATAACAGTAAACTTGTCGGGGTATCATATCTATATTTGGATAGCGGTGTGCTTGCAAGCAAGGTAGCGTTTTACAATTTTGGAGAAGTAGGACAAAATGAGTCGGATAATCTGATAAGCGGGTATGATTATCAGGATGAGGTGATTCCGACAATACATTTTCTGGATGAAGATACGGCATTTGCGGTTGCAAATGATAAATTGCTGTTTTATGAAGGCCGGGAAAGGCCTGTAAACAGTGCTACCATTCTTTTGCAATCAGAGGTAAAGTCGGTATTTTACGGAGATTCGAGAGTCGGTCTTTTATTTATAAATGAAACAGGTGAAACAAAGTATAAACTTGAAGTGTATACAGATGATGGGAAACTTGAAAATACATTTTGTTTTGATATGGAGTTTCAGGATATATTTTTTGCCAATGACTGTGTGGTTATTTACAGTGCGGGAGAGGCATTGATATATACTTCACAGGGATATGAAAGATTTGAAGGTGCTTTTGAGGAAAAAATATTATTAATGCTTCCTACCAACTCGGAATTGAAGTATACGATAATAACCGAAGATTCTATTGAATCAATAGAATTAAATTAATTAAAATACCGATGAAAATATTAAAGGATGAATAACGGAATGTTATTCATCTTTTTTTTAATAAATTATATAAATTAGAAATGAAAAAAATGAGAAGTGATAGACATAACAATGCCAAAAAATACATTATGTAAACTAAAAAAAGAGATATGTTAAAAAAAATAAAAAAATTAAAAAAAGTTGTTGACTTTCAAAACACAGAATGGTATTATCAGAAAGTCGCCGCGAGGTGACAAGCTGAAAAGCAAGATGAACCTTGAAAAATAAACATTAATGCAACCCTGAAAATATTCCAAAAAATTTTCAGAGAACAAAAACCTTTTTATACAGTAAATTGGTGAACTAAAAGTCAGCTAATTTTGAAAAAGGCAAACTTTTTTTAGA
>JAZUDQ010000028.1:0-37329 GCA_045639745.1 Lachnospiraceae bacterium
CCGATCCCTCTTTTTTATCATTTTTATCTTTTTTATCATTTTTATCTTTTTTATCATTTTTATCTTTTTTATCATCTTCTTTTTTCACATCGGAAGTATTTTTTTCCGAAGTTCCTTTTTCCGAAGCGCCTTCTGAAATTACCTCTTCCGTATCATCCGTTTTAATATCATCGGTAACATCGTCCGTAACAACCGCATCGCCATCTTTTGAATTATTATAATTGGCCTCTGTCTTCTGAAACTGCTTAATAAATATAGCGCAAAGAAAATATAAAGAACAGGTACTGCCAAATACGGAGATTATAGGCAAATAACGCGCATACCATATACAGGCAACAAATGTACCGACTTCAACAAAAAATACAAAAGCGAATTTAATAAGCGAAATAAGAGCAAATATAATACCGCCTTTAAACGCATTTTTAATTGTAACTTCGAATCTTGAAATCAAACCGCAAACAGAAGCAAAACAGGCAAGTACAAAAATGCTGAGTATTACAAGTGCAATAATAAATGATGTGGGAACATTGGAATAGCCTTTATAATATAGCCATCTCCAATCAAATACCAACACTACAACAAAAAACAAAAATATAAGTTCAACAATTGTTGCCTGCCTGAAATTCAATGCAAAAGACTTAAAAAACGGTTTAATGACACCGGTACCTTCATCTCTTACCACTCTCATTGCGGTTGCATATTTTGCGGTTGTAGCTGCACCGATCGTAATAATGGGAATGCAACATATAACCCATAAAAGATTAATAATAACCAAATCAACAACTTTGGTTATAAAATTCATTAACGGGCTGTCATATCGAAAAAAATTCATAGTAAATAATTAACCTTTCAGTAAATATTCTTCTTTTTCCATCCCCTATTAAATACGGATAATCAAATCACTGTCGCTATCCGATAATGTAAATGTTGTTTTTTTGTCTGAAACAGTTATATCGTATGTTCCTTTATAACCTTCAATATATACAAATCCGTTATCATCGGTCTTTGATACAACTGAAGTATGCCACTTATTATTAATTAAATCATCAAGCATTTTATAAGCCGGTTTCGGCGTATTATCTTTACGGATAACGCCTGAAGGAGCTCCGAGCCATGCACCGTCACACAGATCCCAGTTAGAAACAGCTTTTACGAGCGGATGAGCAAAAAGAATCTCATACATCTCCTTCATCTGATTCATCTGAAGTTCTTCCAATTCAGGTGTACTCGGCCATTCATCAACCTTCCAATCATTAAGATCTTCGATATAATCAGGAATTGTTGTACCTGATAAAATGGTATTTTCGGTAAAATGAATGGGAATATTGAATTTTGAAAAACGCTCAAGAACAGAATTGAGTTTTTCTGCGCCCCAATATCCCTGATGCTGATGAGACTGTATTCCGATAACATCTATTCTTACACCAAAGTCGAGACATTTTTCAATTAATTCGGCGTATTTATCCGTTGTATTAAAATCATTCAGAAGTAATGTTGCTCCGGAATTATATTTAATTGTTTCATCAAAAACCGATTTAACAAGAGGAACACTGCCGTATTCATTACAGATTCTTGTGACGGCATTATCATATTTATCAAAAATGGGCATAATACATACTTCATTAATTACGTCCCACATGTCAATCAATCCTTTAAAATCAGACACTTCCCGTTTGATTCTGGCAAGTTGTTTTTCCATAATTGTCTTATTATCATATTTAAGAAGCCAATCCGCACAAACGGTATGCCAACAAAGAGGATGTCCTTTTACGGTAATACCCTTATCCTTAAACATTCGAGCAGCTTTCAGCATTGCCTCTGTATCGGGCTCACCTTCTTTATTTTCAAAACCGCCCCAATAAAACGGAAGTGTAACATAATTGAACACTTTATAAATATATTCCAATCTCTCAGCTGCTTTTCTTTTAAAATCATCATTCTGAGCAAACAAATAAGGCAGAGCATCAAATCCATTTACTCCAAACAAAAACTCATGATTAATTAAATTTATCCTTATTTCGGAATTCACAACCGGATTTCCCGAAGAATCTAATATCTTATATGACTTACCGGCTTTTCTGGGATCCATAAACAAACTCCTTTCTTTGTTCTTATATAAAAAAATAATACTATATTATGTTACAAAAATACACCCCAAAAGGAAATGCCTTCCGAGGTAAAGATTCGGGATATAGTACAAATGCCCTACTGCAGTAAATATGAAGATTACAGCATTTACAAGTCTCTTAAAAATACATTAAGCGGTACCAACCGAAATCTGCACGTGTTAAATAACACAATCAGGAACGCACATTTCGATTATCTCAGTTATAAAACCAAGAATGCTGGTACCGCCAAATAATTACTATAATTCAAAGTCGCATTAAAGTTAAATAAATATTTTTTAAATTAACCTTTAACACCACCGATTGTAAGACCGGTTACAAAATATCTCTGCAAGAAAGGATAAATCATAATTATAGGAGCCATAGTAAAGATCGAAGCAGCAGCTCTAACAGTAGTAGGTGTTGAGTTCTTAACATTACCATTATTTGTATTTACGCTGGACTGCTGTGTAACCGAATCAAGAAGCTTCATAAGCTCATACTGAAGTGTTGTATATTCAGGAGTATTACGGTTATAAAGCATTGTATCAAACCATGAGTTCCAATGTCCTACTGCAATGAAAAGGAAGATTGTAGCATAAACAGGTTTACAAAGAGGAGTAATAATCTTATAAAAGATTGTCCAATAACCTGCACCGTCAAGCATTGGAGACTCTTCAAGTTCATCCGGAAGACCTTCCATATATGTTCTGATAACAAGTACGTTAAATGCACCTACAAGCGAAGGAATAATATATACCCAGAAAGTAGTTGTCAAATGCATGGTTCTGAAAAGAATCATATAAGGAACCATACCACCGTTAACATACATTGTGATAACCCAGAAAAGAGATACCTGAGATCTCAAAACGAATTTCTTACGGCTGATAACAAATGCAAGAAAAGCATTACATATAAGTGCTACAGAAGAACCTAAAGCTGTTCTTAACAAACTGATTTTAAATCCGGTCCAAATAGTCTGCTTCTGAAAAACCTGAAGATAATTTTCAGTTGTGAATTTTCTGGGCCAGAGATAAATATCGCCTCTTAATGCATCAAAACCATTGTTTAATGATACCGCAAGAGTATTAATAACAGGATAAAGAGTAACAATCGTAAATATAATCAGGAAAAGAGAGTTACAGATTACGAAAGCCACATCCCAAGGATTATGTTTTCTCTTCTTCTCATTAAAATCAACCGCAATAGGGCCGTTTGTTGAAGTCGTAATATACTTATTACTATCATTTAAAGACATTTTCATTAGTAGTTACCTCCTAGAATAATCTTTCTTCGCCGAACTTTTTAGCAAGACCGTTGCCGAGGAGGCTAAGAACAATTGAAACAAGACTCTTAAAAATACCTGCAGCGGCACCAACCGAATAGTTACATTGTGAAATACCCCAATCAAGAACATACATATCGATTGTCTCAGCAACGGAACTAAGAACACCTGTACCACCAAGTAAGTACTGAAGTTCAAAACCTGCATTAAGTACATTACCAATATTCATGATTGTAAGAATCATTATTGTTGATTTAATTCCGGGAAGAGTAATATGTCTGATTCTTGCCCATCTTCCGGCTCCGTCCATAACAGCAGCTTCATAAAGTGAAGGATCGATAGAAGTTATGGCTGATAAATATATGATTGCATTCCAACCTGTCTCTTTCCAAAGATTGGTAAAAGCAACAATAGGCCAGAAGGCTTTCTTATCGAGGAAGAAATTATAATCTTCCTTGCAAAGATGTAATGTCGTAAACACCTGATGAACAATACCCGATGTAGAGAACGAATCATGTACAATTGCAACAACGATAATCATTGAAAGGAAGTGAGGAAGGTAAGAAATTGTCTGAACAAATTTCTTAGCAAATTTATTTTTTACTTCATTAAGGAGAATCGCAAATACGATTGCCATAATGGTAGATGTAACCAAATTTATAACGCCCATACACAAAGTGTTTCTCAGAACCTGTCTGAACTCACACTTCTTAGAGAAGTCAAAAAAACCTTTGAAAATAAACTTAAAAGATTTTAAGCCAACGAATTTCGATCCGAAAACTCCGGCACCGATTTTGAAATCCTGGAATGCCATTATCCAACCAAACAAAGGGAGATAGCAGAAAATAAAACCGTATAAAACAAATATACCTGCTGTGATAAAAAGGAAAGGTTGTCTCTTTAATTCATTTTTTGAGACTTTTTCTTTAAGTGATTTTTCTTTAACATAAGAAGATTTTGCCATCTTCTTGCCTCCTTTAGTTTTAAACAGCAACCATAGCCGTGGCTATGGTTGCCATAAATTATTTTTTAGTAAAATTTTTAAGTAATAGTTATTAGTTATTGAGCTGCTTCAGCCTGAGCAACACGTCTGTCAAGTTCTTCCTGCATTTCATCGAGGAATGCCTGAGGGTTGCAATCATTGTAAGCTGCCATATACTCTTCCCAAGCTGCATCAAAATCTTCAGCCATTACTATCATAGGAAGATATTCATGTTTACATTTACCCATGTTAGTCCATGCTTCACCACCGGCTGTTTCAGGTGTCATAGCATTTGAGAAAGAATACATAGGATACCAAGGACCGGTTTCAACAACTGCAGAACCGATAAATTCAGGATATGTTGTATATCCGTATGCATCGAATGTTGCTTTCAAAGGCTCAGCCATACCTGACATGAACTCTGAAGGCTGCTCGCTGGGCATCATAGCGTTGATACCGTCGCGGCTTGTTCCAAGCCACTGAGGCATATATCCATATGCGCAAAGGTGAGATGCCTGATATGCTGTATCAGCACAGTTAGCTCTCATTTCTTCTGTTCTGTAGAACAAACCATTTTCGTCAACTAAGTAGTCAACACCTTCAACACCCCAGAATCTAAGGTTGTGGATATCCTGCTCAAGGATGTCGCTTAAGAACTTGAATGCTGCATCGGGATCTTTACAACTTGTTGTTACTGCACAACCTGAAGAGTTGTTAAGTGTATCACCGTAAGCATGCCACTGCTGTGGCTGTCCTTCTTCAATGGTAAGACCAAGAGGAATGTAGTTACATCCTAAAAGGTCAAGACCACTTGTCTTAAATGCTGCGGATACGTCATTGTTGAAGTCCCAGTTCTGGTCACACATACCAAGTACACGACCTGTTGAAAGCTTTGCAATGTACTCATCCCATGTCTGAGTAGCGAATTCAGGATCGATCATACCCTTATTCCACTCTTCGTTGAGCTTTCCGAAGTATTCTTTAGCTTCAGGAATTGTGTTGTAGTCAACAATTGTCGGCTTACCGAAGTCGGTTGTGTTAACGATAACAGAACCATCGTTAGGATATCCGGCAAGGAACTCAGGTGCATTCTCGATACAGAAGTATCTCCAGTCTTCGCAAAGACATGTGTAAGGGATAATTGCTGTACCGTCCTCCATTGTAGGATTAGCTGCGTAATATCTTTCCAAAAGATCGAAGTACTCATCAAGAGTATTAATCTGAGGATAGTTATCCCAAGCGAGAACCCTACACTGAATCCAGAAAGCTTCATCATTGTGACCGGTTGTCAGTTCTTCACCATAGTGGTTACAGAAAACGTTAGCCCAGTAGATATGTCCGTCTTCCTGTCTGAAGTTCTCCCACTCAGCAGGTGTGTAAAGTTCTTTTAAGTTGGGATATTTCTCAATATAATCATCCCAAGCAACTAAAAGTCCTGCATCGTAGAGCTGACCCATTCCGTCACCGCCGTCGATGAAATCAGGAAGATCTCCGGAAGCAATGATAGAACCAACTGCTTCAACAGCTTCCTGGCCGACAAGCCAAGACTCTTTAACCTTAACACCGGTCTTTTCAGCGATCAGTTCCTGAACTTCATTGCCATCATTGATTTCTGATCCGGGCATTGCTGAGAACATTGTGAACTCAGTGTACTTACCACCGTCTTTCTTGCCGCATCCGGTCAATGCACTTGCTGCAAGTACGCAAGCCATTGAAAGTGCGATAAACTTTTTGAATTTCATGTTTAACCTCCCATTCATTTTTTAGCTATTCACATAGCATTTAATATTGTAAGTAAATTATATTTTTTTGTCGGTGTTTTTTTAACCCTATAAAATCTATACATAATACCGATAAAATCTATATATAGTATCTATAATTTTTAGGTTTTTGTTTCTAATTTTATTTAATTGTTACAAATGCCCTATTATTTTGTTTTGTTTTATATATTTTGACAAATTTTAAAACGAAATCCCCCAATATAAACACTATAATTTGTGGTCATTATTTATTCGGATAACAAAATACCGACAAAATCAAAAAATACACATTGATTTTGTCGGTATAAATTCTGTAGATATATATTGAAAAAATATTAAAAATTACTGTTATTCTTTCTGAATTTTGAAGGTGTGCATCCTTTTATTTCAATAAATTTTCTTATAAAATAATCGCAGTCAAGATATCCGACTTCTTCAGCAATCTGGTTGATTTTTTTATCGGTATTAATCAAAAGTTTCACAGCTTCGTCAATTCTTATTTTTGTCAGATAATCCTTAAAAGATATCGAATATTTTTTCCTAAATACCTGTCCGAGATAAGAACTGTTCATATAGTATTTTTCGCCAAGCGATCTTAAAGTTATGTTGTCGGCATAATTTTCTTTAATATCCATTTCTATATCATACAGAATACCGTGAGAAACCTTTTTACGCAGATTAACAAGATAATCGGAATATTGAATTGCAAAATTTTTCATATGTTCAATACTGCCTCTGGTAAAAGATTGTTCAAAGGAATTTTCGGAAATAAATTTAATTACCTCTTCCTGATTGACATCATCGTCCTGCTGAGTCGCTATATGAATTAATTGAAACAACAGATAGTTAATATTAAGATTAACCATACTTCCGCTTTCATCCTGCTGATGCATCTCGGCAAAAAGTTTTTCAACAACGGCTTCTATGACATTTTTATCATTTGATTCTATTGCCAATATACATTCATCAATTGTTTTCTTACATAAAAAAGTATTATTTTTGCCTATTTGCACTTCGTCTTCATAAATGTAAATACTCTTTTCTTTATGAAATCCTTTAATACTGTTAAGCATGCAGCAGGAACTGTAGGATTTTGCAAGAGAAGAAATATCGGGAACACATTTACCGCATAATATCATTACCGGTTTAAGAAGATATTTTTCAAGTTTTTCCGAAAATCTCTCCATAAATTCCATATCGTTCATATCATTACGTGTAGCCATATTTTCGCAATAAACAAAGCCTACATCATAATTGTTCTCATCATAAGAAACGTCGAACACAAAATGATTTGCATTTTCCTTAAGGACCTCTTTACAGGTATCAAGCAGATTCTTATGTGCAATTCTCAGATCATAATCATCCTCTTCGTTATCACTGCTTTCATCGACAATTTCAATATCGACATATCTTACATACCCGCCGACCTGAAGATGTTTTTCCACATATTCAACAACATCATCATCAAACTTGCCCTTAATCAGTGAAATTATATTACCTGCCAGGTATGCATCCTCAAGTTTCTTTTGCTTTTCGCTTCCCTCTGCCATAATCTGATGTTTTTCCGCAACATCACGAACCAATTTAAGAATATCATCCTTCTGAACAGGTTTTAAAATATAATCATAGCAATTGTTCTTTATTGCTTTCTGGGCATAAAGGAAATCGTCATATCCGGTCAGGATAACAAAATGAGCATCGGTAAGCGAATCCCGGTTGATTGTTTCCAAGAGTTCCAATCCTGTCATTACAGGCATCTGTATATCCGAAATAATCAAATCGACCTGATTCTCTTTAAGATAATCCAGAGCTTCTTTTCCGTTATTTTTTAATGCTACGATTTCACATCCTTCGGCATTCCAGTCAATCAGAATTTGAAGTCCCTGAAGAATAAAAGGTTCGTCATCTACCAGCATAACTCTCAACATAATTATTTGGTCTCCTTATGCATATTCCTTGAAATAGAATCTATAGGAATTGTTATTGTGAAACAAAGGCCGATTCCTTCTTCACTTTCAATACTAAACTTTACCCTGTCTTCCGTTATCATCTTAAGTCTGAGGCAGGCATTCAAAACACCGACATGTTTCTTACCTTTAATCGTCTCAATACTGACTTCATCAATTCTGGACAGAAGACCTTTAACTTCGGAATCACTCATTCCGCCTCCGGTATCTTCTATCTCAATAACCAGATTTTCATCATCTTTGTTAACTCTTACAAATATCCATCCCGGCGTTGATTTGCTTTCAATACCGTGAATACACGAGTTCTCTACGAAAGTAACAATCGTGAGTTTGGGAATAATATCTTTTTCACATTTTTTATCGATTTCAAATTTAAAAGAAAGTCTGTCTCCAAATCTGTAACTTTGCAGAAACAGATACGCTTCGACAGATTCCATTTCTTTTTTAATGGTAACTAGGTCATTGCCCCACTCGACATTCTGTCGCTGCATCAAAGCAAGCTTACTGACCATTTCTGCGGTCTCATCTTCACCCTTTATTATGCTGTGCATTCGGATGCTTTCAAGCGCATTAAACATAAAATGAGGATTAATCTGACTCTGAAGTGCAAGAAGTTCCGCATTTTTTCTGGCAAGATCGTTCTCCTGTTTCTTAATCTTATTCAAATAATTCTCGTTTATAAGATCATTGGTAAGATCAACCATCAGATTATATTTATTCATCATTGATGCAATTTCGTCGGTACCGGAAATAAATCCTATTGATTTAAAAGATGATTTGTCATCTGTGGCAAAAGCATCTGAAAGTTTATTAATTCTGCCGACTATATTTCTTTCTATCAGAAACAAAACATAAAGTGGCAAAAATATTGTAAGGGCTATCAACAAAAGAATCATAAAAAAATTCTTTTTTAAAATAGAAAATACAAAATTGGAACTGTAATACATTTCTATTCTGATTGTGCAGCTCGGAAGCGTTACGTATTTAACAAATTTGTTACCGTAAGAAGTATAGAAATCATTGGTATTTACTATGGTTGAACCTTTGTTGGTATATATAACGTAATTACCCGTACAAATACAAACATCGTAATCGATATCACTGTCATAATCAGTGGCAATCTTTCTTAAAGAATTACACAATTCGTTATTGTTGTTCATAACAACAGCATATTTGGTGCATCCGTTTTTATAATAATCAAGCTTTCTGACATAGAGAAATTTGTTGTTATTTACAACGCTTAAAGAAACCGAATCATCATAATAAAAAAACACTTGCTCACTAAAATTCTCTTTAAAAATCTTTGAGTACCATTTTTCTTCGGCAATTGAAGATAACCTTCTGCAAAAAGGGCTGTTTACAATTGTATTATTATCTGCATATACCGTAATCTTATTACTTGTAACGGCTGACATACTGTCAAGAAACGAATCTGTGAACAAATCATAATACTGTTTGTAGTAATCGGAAGTCGATTCGAATTTTGTATTCAGAAAATTATTCATAATTGAATTCATGTAGAGTCCGTTACATACCATCTTATCATAATCAACCACATTGGTAATTGTCTCTGCATAAGATGTCGCAATCGTATTCATATTTGAATAAAGAGATTCCATATTTTCATTATATGTAGACTTTATTATGATACAGTCGGTAAAAATAAGAGGAATAATAACACAAAAAATATAAAGAAAAATAAACTTTTTCTTTAAACGAACTTTATTCATCTCGTTTTCTATTTTTTCATTAATCCTCATAAATATTCAAATCCGATTCTTTAAATTTACACAACTCTTAACATTATAATCGATAAACAAAAAAAGTGACAAGAGAAAAACTCTTGCCACTTTAGTTTTATTAAATAAATTCAGTTATGAAACCAATTATTTAAAAGGATTCTCTGTCTTGTAAAGATCTCCTGCGGGCTTATTGTATCCGATCTTATCAACAGGAATACCGATGAATTTGAATACTTCGTAAAGAAGCTTTCCGTAATGACCGAATGCAACCGCACCATGATGAGGGAATCTTCCTTCAACAAGTACATGACGATAGAATCTGCCCATTTCGGGAATAGCAAAAATACCGATACCACCGAATGACTGAGTAGCCACATCAAGGATTTCACCTTCGGCAATGTAAGAAACAAGTTCTCCGTCGGAATTGCACTGAAGTCTGTAGAATGTAACATCACTTGCAGCGATATCGCCTTCAAGAGTACCTCTTGAGATATCGGGCTCAGAACCTGCGGGTTCAAGAACTCTGTGCTGAATTAACTGATATTTTACAGCTCTGTCTGCACACATCTTGCATGAAGGAGTATTACCGCAATGGAATCCCATGAAAGTATCTGTAAGTTTGTAATTATATTTGCCCTTAATGTCCTTATCATAGATGTAATCAGGTACAGAGTTATTAATATCAAGAAGTGTAACTGTATCTTCCGATACACACATACCGATATATTCTGAAAGTGCACCATAAATATCAACTTCGCAAGATACGGGAATACCGCGGCTCACAAGACGGCTGTTAACGTAGCAGGGTTCAAAACCGAACTGTGAAGGGAATGCAGGCCAGCATTTATCTGCAAATGCAACATATTCTTTAGCGCCTTTATGATTCTCAGCCCAATCAAGAAGTGTAAGTTCGAACTGTGCCATACGAGCATTAAGATCGGGATAATATTTTCCTTCGCCCATTTCCTTAGCCATATCTTCGCAAACAGCGGGAATTCTGGGATCGTTAGCATGCTCTTTGTAAGAAACAAGAAGATCGAGTTCTGAGTTCTCTTCTATTTCAACGCCAAGTTCGTAAAGACCCTTAATGGGTGCGTTACAAGCGAAGAAGTCCTGAGGACGGGGACCGAAAGTAATAATCTTAAGTCCTTTAAGACCAACAACGGCACGAGCAATGGGAACGAATTCACCAATCATCTTGGCGATTTCATCAGCTGTTCCTACAGGATACTCGGGAATATAGCCCTTAAGATGTCTCATACCTAAGTTATATGAGCAGTTAAGCATACCACAGTATGCATCACCACGTCCGTTAATCATGTCTCCGTCACCTTCAGCGGCTGCAACAAACATGCAAGGTCCGTCAAAATTCTTGGCAATAAGAGTCTCTGGTGTCTCAGGTCCGAAGTTTCCAAGGAAAACAACAAGTGCATTACACTCAGCCTTTTTAACATCAGCTACAGCTTTAAGCATGTCCTTTTCATTTTCTACCGTTACAGGACACTCATAAAGGTCACCCTTATATGAAGCCTTAATGGCTGCTCTACGCTTCTCTGAAAGAGCAATAGGGAAACAGTCACGTGATACTGCGATAATACCAAGTTTAATTACAGGAATGTTAATCATTTAGTATACCCTCCTAAAAATTTATTTTAAAAATTCTTTAACACCTTCAGTGATGCCTTCAGCATCAAGTTTGAATTTGTGTAAAAGCTGACTTGCTGTACCGGATTCACCGAAGACATCCTGTACACCGATTTTCTTAAGTGTTGCAACACCGGTTTCGGCAAGAACATCTGCAACAGCACTACCAAGACCTCCGATAACGGAATGTTCTTCAACGGTAACAACCTTACCGGTCTTCTTTGCAGAAGCAAGAACAAGATCTTTATCAAGGGGTTTAATTGTATGAATATTAATTACTTCGGCATTAATTCCGTCTTTTGCAAGTTCTTCAGCTGCGCTGAGAGCTTCGGAAACACAAACACCGGAAGCAATAATTGTAACATCCTTACCTTCTTTAAGAAGTACACCTTTACCAAGTTCGAACTTATAATCCGCATTGTCGTTAATAACGGGAACGGCAGCACGTCCGAATCTTAAATAAACAGGACCTACATATTCGGAAGCAGCTTTAACCGCAGCCTTTGCTTCGATATCATCGCTGGGAACAACAACAACCATTCCGGGAATGGTACGCATAAGAGCGACATCCTCGTTACACTGATGTGTTGCACCATCTTCACCAACAGTAACACCGGCATGTGTTGCACCGATTTTAACATTAAGATGAGGATAACCGATAGAGTTTCTTACCTGTTCAAAGTTTCTTCCGGATGCGAACATTGCGAAAGAACTGATAAAAGGAATAAGTCCGGTTGTAGCCATACCGGCTGCGACGCCGGTCATATTTGATTCGGCAATACCGCAATCGATATGTCTTTCGGGATAAGCTTTTTTAAATATACCTGTCTTGGTAGCTCCTGCAAGGTCTGCATCCAGGACATATATTTTATCATTATCTTTTGCTACCTCAACAAGAGCATTACCATAGCTCTCTCTTGTAGCGATTTTTGTTGCATTAGACATACTGTTCACCAATCCTTTCAAGGTCTTCCATAGCTACGGCATACTGCTCATCGTTGGGAGCCGTACCATGCCATGAAGCCTGATTTTCCATGAAGGATACGCCTTTACCCTTTGTTGTCTTTGCAATAATGGCTGTGGGCATTCCCTTTGTACTCTTGGCATTATCAAACGCCTTTTTAATTTCATTAAAATCATGACCGTCGATTTCAACAACATTGAAATTGAAAGCCTTGAACTTATCCGCAATAGGATAAGGCGAACATACATCTTCTATCTTACCGTCTATCTGAAGACCGTTGTTATCAACTATTACAACAAGGTTATCAAGTTTTCTGAAACCTGCAAACATTGCAGCTTCCCAAATCTGGCCTTCCTGAATCTCGCCGTCACCGCAAAGAGCATATACTCTGTAATCTTTACCGGTAAGTTTAGCCGAAAGAGCCATACCGGCTGCAGCAGAAACACCCTGACCAAGTGATCCGGAAGACATATCTACACCCGGAGTCTCCTGCATACAAGGATGTCCCTGAAGTCTTGAACCGAGTTTACGAAGAGTCTCAAGTTCTTCAACAGGGAAGAAACCTCTGTTGGCAAGTGCTGAATAAAGAGCCGGTGCGACATGACCTTTTGACAATACAAAACGATCTCTGTCTTCTTTCTTAGGATTCTTAGGGTCAACATTCATTTCTTCAAAGTACAGATATGTCATAATATCTGCAGCTGAAAGAGATCCGCCGGGATGACCTGCTTTGGCGCTGTGCACAGCAGTAACGATGCCTTTTCTAACCTCATTGGCCGTGCGCTTAAGTTCTAATTCATTCATTAGACAATACCTCATTTTCATTTATTTAAAATTTGCGCAGCAAAAACTACACTCAAAATAAAATCGGTCAACGATTATTTAATAAGATCGAAAACCGGTTTGCAGGCAGGATATATTGCCTTAAACTGATTATATTTTTCTTCGTATTTCTTTACAAGAGCAGGATCGGGTTTCTCAACATCAAGTACCTTAACGATATCATCAGTTGCTTCCTTTACGCTCTTATATTCTCCGCAACCTACGGCAGCAAGAATGGCACCGCCGAGTCCGGGACCTTCTTCCGAAGTGATACGTTCAACTTCCATGTTAAGGACGTTGGTAATCATCTTTCTCCAAAGAGGGCTCTTGGCTCCGCCGCCGCAGATTCTTGTCCTTGTAAGAGGAATGCCGAGTTTCTTGGCAACTTCTACCGAATCGCGAAGAGCAAAAGCAACACCTTCAAGAACAGCCTGTGTCATATCTTCCCTGGTACTGTCCATAGAAAGGCCTATAAATGTTCCTCTCGCATCAGGATTATTGTGAGGCGATCTCTCACCCATAAGGTAAGGAAGGAAGAATACATGATTTTCGCCAAGATTCTTTATGCCGGTCTGTTCTCCCGCATAATCCTTGGTTTTTAATATTTCATCCATCCACCATTTATTACATGATGCCGCACTAAGCATACATCCCATAAGATGATATCCGCCGTCGGCATGACAAAATGAATGAAGTGCATTATTGTCATCAACCCCGAATGAAGAGGAAGAAATAAATACCGTACCACTGGTTCCGAGAGAAATATTGCAGCCGCCCTGTCCTACAACACCTGTTCCTATTGCAGCTGCAGCATTGTCGCCTGCACCCGCACAAATCTTAACATCGGTTGAAAGTCCGGTAAGCTTTGCAATCTCAGGTTTAAGAGTTCCCGTTACTTCATAGCTCTCGTAGAGCTTGGGAAGCATTGATTTATCGATTCCGCAAATCTCACACATTTTATCTGACCATTTTTTATTCTTAACATCAAGCAAAAGCATGCCGGACGCATCGGAATAATCTGTCGAGAAACTTCCCGAAAGAACATATGCAATATAATCCTTGGGAAGCATTATTTTCTTAATCTTCTTAAAATTCTCGGGCTCGTTTTCTTTCATCCAAAGAATCTTAGGAGCCGTAAATCCGGCAAAAGCAATATTGGCAGTCTCTGAAGAAAGTACTTCTTTGGTAACAACGTTGTTAAGATAATCAGTCTCCTTCTGTGTACGACCGTCATTCCAGAGAATTGCGGGACGAATAACATTATCATTCTCGTCAAGAACTACAAGTCCGTGCATCTGTCCTCCGAAACTGATTCCTGCTACTTCAGAAGCATCAATACCGGAAACGAGTTCTTTAAGACCTGTAATTACTGCATTTTTCCAATCCTCGGGTTTCTGCTCAGACCATCCGGGATGAGGGAAATACAAGGGATATTCCTTTGAAATGGAAGCTGCGATTTCTCCGCCGCTCTTCATCATAACCAGTTTTACTGCCGATGTTCCTAAATCTACACCAATGTAATACAATTTTATATCCTCCTATAATGAAACATTTTCACCTTTTAATCCGTTGAAAGCACCGTCTATCTTAGCATCACTGTGAGCAATAAGCCACTTGTTAACAGCTGTAAGAAGTTTGTCCTCCTTTGTAGCCGAAGGCTTAAATGTAAGATTATAATTGGTTCCCTTCGGAAGAATAACGACTGCTTTAAATCCATTATCCGTAACATGGCAGGGAGCATAATGAAGAGTCGTTGCATAAAGTTCTACCGCACATCCTGCGGGAACAAGAAATGCTTCGATTTTTGATGTATCGTATTCAAAATCTTCGGTTACATCCTGAAGCGATCCAAGCATAAGGACCATATCATAAAGAGCAACATTTATTTCGGAATCTCTGTGATATTCAACAGCATTAAGAAGTTTGTTGAAACCGTTACACATACCAATCTGGATAGGCATACCGCCGTAGAGACTTTCCGAGATTGTCTTTGTAAGAGAAGTATTTTCAAGTTCATCCACACCTGTAAAATACTCTACGCCCTTAGGCATGGGCATCTTTTCGAGTTTTTGAAGGATCTCCGTAAAATCAATACCCTCAACAACTTTTCCGTACTTTTTAAATGCTGCGTCTGTGATTTTTTTAATTTCCATGTTTGAAGTCTCCTTATTTATTATAAAGTATATTTATATATTTCGATATTAAAGACACATAATAAAATTACATTAGTGAAAAAGCAAAATCAATAGGAGAAATCACAAAATGAAATTTGTAATGCCTTTTTCTATAATTTGTCATTTTTACTTTTACCGAAACAAATTTTAATATTAATTTATATGGGATTTTTTTCTTATATTTTCCCATTCTTTTTCTAAAAAACTGCAACCGATTATTGCTTGTTTTAACAATTACTTATTATATCATAAACAATACATTGGAGGTTATATGTTAAGAACAGCTCAAACCGAAAACGGAACAGTCAAAGGTCTTCCCGGTAATAATTACCGAATTACATCATTTAAAGGTATTCCATTTGCAGCCCCGCCTGTCGGTAAAAACAGATGGCGAGCTCCGCAACCCGCCGAAAATTGGGACGGCATCAAAGAATGTTACGGTTTTAAACCGATTTCCGTTCAGGATACCCCCGGTCTCGGAGATGATATATATTGCCGTGAATGGCATGTTGATCCCGATATAGAGATGGATGAAGACTGTCTTTACTTGAACGTATGGACTCCCGCAAAGAAAATTGATGAAAAACTTCCCGTTCTTGTCTGGTTTTTCGGTGGTGCTTTTCAGTGGGGATATCCCAATGAAATGGAATTTAACGGCGAAAATGTTGCAAAACGAGGTGTTATTGTTGTTTCGGTAAATTACAGACTCGGAGCTCTGGGTTTTCTTGCACATCCCGAATTGACGAAAGAATCCGAAGATGCGCCTGCCAACTTCGGTAATCTGGATCAGCTTGCCGGACTCAAATGGGTTAAAAGAAATATAGCTTCTTTCGGCGGTGACCCCGATAATATTACAATCGCAGGTCAGTCTGCGGGCGGTGGCAGTGTATTTAACCACCTTACAAGCGAACAAAGTATCGGCAATTTCAACAAAGCTGTAATATTCAGCGGAATAATCCGTTTCCCTTATTTTGAGGATAAAGTTCTGTCTCCGCAGCCTCTTGAGTACATGGAGAAAATGGGTGAAAGATTCTTCAAATTCCTTGGTGTTAAGACTTTGGATGAGGCCCGAAAACTCGATGCTTATTATATAAGAGACAAATATGCCGAGTTCAGAACAGAGGATTTTAAGCAATTCCCGGCAGAAGGAATTCCCATGCCCATGTCGATGTTTGTGCCTTGTATAGACGGCAAATATTTAAAGGACGACCCGTTCCGCTTGTTTCTTGAAGGTCGTCACGCGCATGTTCCTATCCTTTCGGGAAATACAGGTGATGAATTTAAAGCATATTTCAATGTTAAAAACGAATCCGAAATTCCCGCCAAAGCCAAAGAAATATTCGGTTCCGAGAGTGAAAAATTCCTTTCATTTGAAGAAGCGGGCAAAAAAGATTTTATGGGCTATATTCCCACCGATTCCGTAGAATGCGCCACAAAAGTCATTTTGGAAAATAATGATAAAAACAGTTTCTATTATCTTTTTGAACCTGACATCCCGGGTTACGACAATCCCGGAACGTTCCATTCGGTTGACCTGTGGTTTTTCTTCGACAATCTTCAAAGTTGCTGGCGACCTTTCACAGGAAGACATTATGATCTTGCCAGAGAAATGTGCGATTACTATACCAATTTTATCAAATGCGGTAATCCCAACGGCTTAAGCAACGATAAAACCAGCATTTGCTGGAAACCGTTCCGAAGATTTGACAGAAATGAAATGCATTTTACTCCCGACGGTTCAAAATCTTCTGTTATGAAATCCAAATTCAATGAATTTATAATGGACTGGACAGAGAAAAAATATATGCCCTCAAAAAAACAGGCATTTAATCCTTATCTTCCTTCCTGGGAATATGTTCCCGACGGAGAACCTTATGTATTCGGAGATCGCGTTTACGTATACGGATCTCATGACAATTTCGGCGGACACGGATTCTGTCTGAATGATTATGTATGTTGGTCGGCTCCGGTTGACGATCTCGGCAACTGGCGTTATGAGGGTGTAATCTATACAAGACTCGACGATGCCGAAAATTACAAAAATAATATGTGCCTTTACGCACCCGATGTAGCCGTAGGTCCGGACGGAAGATATTATCTTTATTATGTTCTGGACAAGGTAAACATCGTATCAGTTGCAGTTTGTGATACACCTTCCGGAAGATTCAAATTCTACGGATATGTTCATTATCAGGACGGAACAAGACTCGGTGAAAAAAACGGCGACGAGCCTCAGTTTGATCCCGGAGTTCTTACTATTGATGACAAAACATATTTATTTACAGGTTTCTGCGGTCAGGGCGATAAATCAAGACACGGAGCAATGTGTACAATACTTGATAAAGATATGCTCACAATTATCAGAAATCCGGAAATTGTCATCCCCGGCAACTGCTACAGTAAAGGAACTGCATTTGAGGGCCATTCATTTTTTGAAGCCCCCAGCATAAGAACATTTGACAAAAAGTTCTATTTGATTTATTCTTCTGAAGTGATGCATGAACTTTGTTATGCAATTTCCGATAAACCCGAAGGACCGTATGAATACGGTGGTGTCATTGTAAGTAATACCGATATCGGAATCGACACATACAAATCTTCCGACACACCGGGAGCCTTCGGAGCTAACAATCACGGAAGTTTAATAGAAATAAACAGCAGAAGGTATATCTTCTACCACAGACATACCAATAATAACTGGTACAGCAGACAGGGATGTGCCGAGCCTGTTGAATTTATGTCTGACGGAGCTATTAAACAAAGCGAGATTACTTCCTGCGGTCTTAATAACGGACCGCTGAACGATATTTACGAATATCCTTCTTATATTGCCTGCAATATTATGAAACCGGATACCGGCATGTACGTAGGCGAGCCCAATGTTCCGTTCATTACCCAGGAAGGTAAAGACGGCGACATGAATGAAGGTTTCGTAACCAACATTACTAATGATGTTTCTTTAGGATATAAGTACTTTGAAGTAAAAGATGTCACGGGAATTGAATTATATTACCGTGGTTATGCAAGCGGCGAATTCATCATAAGGTCAGCCCCTGACGGTGATACACTTGCAACTCTTCCGGTTGATTACACCACAATCTGGACAGAAGTAAGTTCATCTTTATCCCTCCCCAACGGTATTACTTCACTGTACATTACTTTTAAGGGTCAGGGTAACACCGCTCTTAAATCCTTTAGATTCCTTCATTAAACTTTTTACACTCCCATATAAAGAGCCTTCAGGTAGACCTGAAGGCTCTTTTGTTATATACAATATTCAAATGTAAATTTTAATTATTTCTGACCGTAATAAGCATTTTCACCATGTTTTCTGTAATAATGCTTATCCTTAAGTTCCTGAGGAGCAGGCTCAACCTTGGGATTAATAAGTTCGCATCTTAATGCCATTTTAGCTACTTCTTCAAGAACAACTGCATTATGAACCGCTTCATGAGGATCTTTGCCCCAGGTAAAAGGGCCGTGATTCTTACAAAGAACACAAGGTACAGCTTCGTAATCTTTATTCAGACGTTTAAATTCATTTACAATAAGAATGCCGGTGTTTTTTTCATAATCATCTTCTATCTCATTTTTTGTAAGATTTCTTACGCACGGAACATCACCATAAATGTAATCTGCATGAGTTGTTCCGTAACACGGAATATCTCTTCCTGCCTGGGCAAAACTGGTGGCATAACTTGAATGAGTATGAACAACACCTCCTATGCCGGGAAAAGCTTTATATAATTCAATATGAGTCGGAGTATCCGAAGAAGGATTCATATTTCCCTCAACTACATTTCCGTCAAGATCAACTATAACCATATTATTGGGAGAAAGTTGATCATAATCCACACCGCTTGGTTTGATTACAACAAGGTTACTGTCTCTGTCAATTCCGCTCACATTTCCCCATGTAAATGTAACAAGACCGTACCTCGGTAAATCCATATTGGCCTCATAAACTTTTTTTCTTAATTCTTCTAACATATTTTTCCTTTACCTGCCATTTCCTGAGCCTTAAGCATAGCTTTATAGTTCTCAATATATTTATCAAAGCCCTCAACATCGGTCTGCTCTGCCATTATAGTACTTCCGCTTGCGCCTGCGAATATTTTTTCATTCAGGAATGCTGCAAGATCTGCCGAATATCCGGCTTTCACATTTATAAGATAAGCGGCAAGAACTGCCATTCCGAATGCTCCGCCTTCATTGGCATTATCCATAACGGTAACGGGTACGTTAATTGCTGAAGAAAGAATCTTCTGACCGACAACGGGTGTCTTAAACATTCCGCCATGTCCCATAATTGATGAAACCTTTACTCCTTCTGTTTTTGTAAGAATATCCATTCCGATTTTCAGAGTTGCCATACAGCCGTATAAATTAGATCTGAACAGATTGGCTACGTTAAATTCGGCATCCGGTTTTCTGACAAGCATAGGCTTACCTTCATTAAGTCCGACTACGGGTTCTCCCGAATAATAGTTAAAAGTTACAAGTCCGTCGCAGTCAGGCTTTCCTTCAAGTGCTTTATTATATAACATTGCATAAAGCTCGTCCTTCTTCATCGAAACTCCTGCCATTTTAAGAATCTCATCCGCTACATCTACATAGCAGTTTATGTCGGACGAGCAGTTGTTACAATGAACCATTGCTACGGGATCACCCGAAGGTGTTGTAACCATATCTATTTCTTCGTGTCTTGAGGACAACCCCTTATCCATTACAATCATAGAAAAGATTGAAGTTCCCGCAGAAACATTACCTGTACCGACTTTGACGGCATTAGTAGCGGTCATACCCGTTCCGGCATCGCCTTCCGGAGGACAAAGCAATGCACCTTCTTTTAATTTTCCCGAAGGATCAAGGAATAAAGCGCCTTCCTTAGTAAGAGTACCGGCATCATCTCCTGCACACAGAACCTGAGGAAGAACATCATAAATTGTCCAACCGTATCCGTTATCTTTGACAAGATTGTTAAATGCATCAAGCATTTTGCGGTCATAATTTTTAATAACACTGTCTATCGGAAATACACCGGAAGCTTCACCGATACCAAGTACCTTATTACCCGATAATCTGTAATGAATAAATCCTGCCAATGTAGTTATGTAGGAAATATCGGCAACATGTTTCTCGCCTGATAAAATAGCCTGGTAAAGATGTGCTATACTCCATCTCTGGGGAATATTAAAATCAAAAACCTCACTTAATCCGGCACTTGCCTCTGATGTCATGGTATTACGCCATGTTCTGAACGGTACAAGAAGATTATCATTCTTATCAAAAGGCAAATATCCATGCATCATACCGCTTATACCGATACTACCGAGAGAAGTAATCTCCTCTCCCGAAATACTTTTAACAGAAGCAGCAAGGTTGGCATAACAGCCCTGAAGTCCGGCAACGATATCCTGTTCACTGTATGTCCAAATACCGTTTTCAAGTTTATTTTCCCAGTCATACATACCTGTGGCAACGGTTTTAAAATCCGTATCAATAAGAACTGCTTTAATTCTGGTAGAACCGAATTCTATACCCAGACTCATCTTAGAAAAATCCATATTATCCTCCAAAATCCGAGCATCATCTGTGCTCACATTTATTTTGACGTACTTTACATATGATAACATATTTTATGGATTTTTTCGTAAAAGAATAGTAAAATTAATATTAAGTTGTAATGTATTAAAGGGGGTAAAATATGCAGAAACAATTTTCTAAATTCATGCTTCTGTGCATGAGTATTGCTTTTATTGTAATATCGGTTGTCGTATACATTATTCAGACGTATACATCCAGAACAAATCAGAATCTGTCAGGCCGCGAAAAGATCGAAGTAATTACCAATACACTTAAATCCAATGATGAAAAAATCGCACAGCAAACAGAAGAATTCAATCAAACGGCGCTTGATAAATCAAGGGCTGTTGCAATAATTGTCGCAAATGATCCCTCATACCTCAATTCGGTTTCCAAGATGGCAGCGCTTGCGGAAAAGCTCGATGTTCGTGAGATTCATGTCTCCGACGCCAACGGAATACTGGTTGCGGGAAGTATAGAGAGTTACATCGGATTTGATTTTGCCTCCGGTGAACAGTCTGCAGCTTTTCTTCCGATAATCAACGACCCTTCAATCGAAATCGTTCAGGAGCCTCAGGAAAATGTTGCCGAACATGTACTTGTTCAATATACGGGAGTTACAAGAATAGATGAGCCCGGTATAGTTCAAATAGGGCTTGAGCCCAATTCTCTTCAGGAAACACTTGAAAATACTTCCATAAAAAATGTATTTGCAAACATAGACTACGGAAGCAACGGTTACGCTTTTGCATATAACACCGATACCGGATTGATTGAAGCCGATTGCAACGAGAGCAATATAGGTTTAAAACTTAGCGAGTCAAGTTATTCCGAGAGCATATTAACTTCGGATTCGGGATTTTTAACCGTCAACGGTGACAAATACTACTACACCGCTTCCGACTTTAACAACCTTAGAATTGCTGTAATAATCCCAACAAAAGAAATGTACGCGAGCCGTCTTTCACAAACCGGCATTACCGTTGCAGTCGTACTTATTGCACTTGCACTTGTAACAATTTTTATTAATAAAATACTTAAAATACAGATTATTGACGGTTTTGCAAATGTCACAAAAAGTCTTAATAAAATCAAAGACGGTGATTTGAGCGAAAGATTTGAAATAAAAACCAACAGCGATTTTATAAAATTGTCCGAATCTTTAAACAACATGGTTGAAAGTATTGAAAATAAGGTTAACGAAAATAACGAACTTATAAATAAACAGGAGCAGTTACTGGGAAATCTTAAGTCTGTAATTAATGAAATTGCGGACAGTTCCAATTCAACAAATATTATTTCCAAGAGAATCAGTGACGGCACTGCTCTTCAGTCATCAGATACCAACAATCTGTGCAACCACTTGGAAAATCTGTCTCAAAAAGCTGTATCAAGTTTAAAAATAAGCGAAAATGTGATGCTTGAAGCTGACAAAGTAAATCAGAAAATGATTTCGGCAGATTCATATCTTAAGAATATGAAAGAATCAATGAGCGAAATCTCATCATCATCCGAAGCAATTAAAAAAATAATTTCAGAGATAAACAGAATTGCATCTCAGACAAATCTTATTTCTTACAATGCGTCAATAGAAGCAGCTCGCGCAGGTGAATACGGAAACGGATTTGCGGTAATAGCGGAAGAAATCGGTACTCTGGCAAGTCAGAGTGCAGCTGCCGCAACTCAGACGGAGGAATTAATTTTAAATACTCTTAAAGCAATCGAACACGGATTTGAGACATGTGAAAATGCTTTTTCGGAATTCAATCTTGCGATGGATAAGACAAACATTTTTAATGAAAAAGTTTCCGAAGTTAAGAAGATATCCGAAGAACAGCAATCAATGATTGAACACGCTCTTAACGAAGTAATTAAAATCAAAGAAGTCGTTGACAGTAATTCGCTTATTGCCGATGAATGTGCCGAAGCTTCAAAGGAATTATCGGCACAGGCCTCCGCACTTAACGGAATGATTACAATATAGAATGATTTATTAAAAAAGCAGCATGTCAGAAATGATATGCTGCTTTTTAATTTAGAATATTATAATTAATTCGGTTCCTTCATTTTCCACAGAATTGATCACAAGTTTGTGCTCGAGCCTTAAACAAAGTTTATTGCACAGATAAAGTCCCATTCCGGTCGAATTGCTGACGCTCCTTCCGTTCGAGCCCGTAAATCCTTTATCAAATGCCCTTTCCAGCTCGGACTTTTTCATTCCGATTCCGTAATCCTTAATATGAAGCGATACTTTTCCGTCTTCGGTGCCCTGAAAAATATCAAGTCTCGGCGATTCGCCTTTTTTAGAATATTTTAGGCTGTTGTCTATAATCTGGCCGATTATAAACTCGAGCCATTTGCCGTCACTTAATACTGTTATCTCAGGATTAAAATCCGCAATATTAAGCATTGTCCTTTTTTCTCTGAGAACAAGACGTTTTTCCGAAATAACATTACCGACAATATCCTCAAGATTTACGTCTTTGATAAAATAATCTTTTTCTACATTCTCACTCCGAGCATAAAATAAAGCCTGTTCAACATAATTCTGAATTCTTTTAATTTCGCCGGCAATTTCGGTATCACGAACCGCTTCGTTCTTGTGATTCTCAACTATCATCTGCGAGGTGGCAATTGGAACCTTTACTTCATGAACCCATGTCTCAATATAATCCCTGTAATTCTCGTTACTTCTGCGATATTCTGCGACCCTGTCAGCCATAGAAATCTCCATCTGTTTAAGGATATAAAGAATCATTCGTTGTTCTTCGTTATCACCGTTTTGAACAATCTCCGGAAGAAGATATTTTTGATCAAGCGAATCGCAATTTAACTCAAGCTCTTTTATAAACTTTTTTATATTATAATAATCAAATAAAAGTCCGATTAAAATAAAAATAAATATAGACAAAGAAACCGCAATTTTTACAAATAGCGAAGCCCTGATTGTCAAAAGATAAATATCAACAATAGCAATCAGAATAACGGATATATAAATCCATACAAAATGGTCTCTCAAATATTTTAAATAACTCATACCAACTGATATCCCATTCCTCTTTTGGTGACAATAACATCACTTATACCGACCGATTCCAGCTTGGATTTAATTCTGCTCATATTAACCGTCAAAGTATTATCATCAAC
The DNA here is from genome assembly GCA_045639745.1 of Lachnospiraceae bacterium. Classification (GTDB taxonomy): domain Bacteria; phylum Bacillota; class Clostridia; order Lachnospirales; family Lachnospiraceae; genus NK4A136. The sequence continues at coordinate 24,179 of JAZUDQ010000028.1, forward strand.
AAATGCCTTATTATCCCACAAATAATCGATAATATCGTCTCTTGATACTACTTCACCGTGTTTTTTGACAAGAAGCTTAAGGATCTGAAGTTCGTTTTTGGAGAGCTCGACCTTATCTTCTCCAGAAATAATTACGGCTTTGTTAAAATCAATTTGAAACATACGATTGTCACCGCAGTCAACGGATACGCAATCGGAATCGCCGATTTTTCTGTACACTCTTTTTATTATTGTTTCTATACGTGCAAGAAGAATATGCGGATTAAAAGGCTTAGGTACAAAGTCATCGGCACCGTTGGTTATACATAAAAGTTCGGTCAGCTCCGAATTATTACTTGTAATCATAATAACCGGTGTCTCGTTTTTTGAACGAAATGCTTTACATATATGAGTTCCGTCAATTCCCGGAAGACCAATATCAAGAAGCAAAATGTGTAATTTTTCTTCGGTCAAAAGATCAACAAGGAAGCTCTCGCTCTGCCCACTGTACTCCTCGGTTCCGAACAGTCTGACTTCATAACCGTTTGACTCAAGAAAATATTTTAATTCCTCCCCCATTTTTATATCATCTTCAAGAATACCTATTTTTTTCATATTTCTCCAACTCAGCTTATTTTTCAAACAGAACCAATTATAACATTTCTTTTACATATTTTGTAAGAAAAAATAAAATAACCGCCATAAATAAAAAGCATTAACACAAGAGCAACCGTTGTTCCGCCAAACATCTTTTCCAAAAAGACCGATTTAAGCTGAATGCTGACAAACCTTAAAGCAATCACACTATGGCACAGACTTACAAAAAGAGGAATAAAGAAATTGATGAACACATGCCAAAATAAAGCTCTGTTCCTTTGTACTTCAGACGCACCTATTCTTCGCAATATTTCATATTTCCCAACTGAATCCATACTGTCGGAAAGTATTTTAAGTGCAATGATAACCGCTCCAGTGATAATAAAAATAACACCGATATACAAAACCACAAAGATTACGGATACCGATATGGAAACGGACATACTCTGTATCTCATTCTTTGTTGAATATAACACATCAACCGATTCCGTATCCGCTTTATCAAAAGAAGCTATCAGAAGTTCTTCGTAACCGGCATCCGAATAATTTCCCGCAAGAACCGAACCAAATAAATAAAATCCGTTTGAATCTTCATCAATTATATAATCCGGCACAATAACCGCATGCATTACAGAGGAAGTTCCGCTCATTATAATGCATTCATCGATACAACGGTCATACGCAGGCAGCAATGAAAATTCCGAAGCATTTAAAGCTGTATTCGCTTCCAACGACTCATTAAAAAATTCGGACAAACCGCCCTCTCCGGCAACAATTGCATACTCATTATCCCCAAGTGAAAGAGGATTTCTGCCATATAATTCTTCAAGTCTGTTATAATCCGAAAGCCTGATTACATATTCTTTATCCTCCCAATCGGCAAACGGATAACGCTCCCTGGCATTCATAAGTATATTCGTCGCAAGGAGTGAAGAAGTATTGATATAATCACAACAATACACTTTTAATTCATAAGAATCCGTAAAATATTCTTCAAAATCAATGCCGTCTTCTTCCAGATATTCACTTACGGTTTTATACATACAGCCCACCGAAAAATCAACCGGAGTTGCTTCACTCATCTTGGTGTTAAAGTAATCCTTCATGGAAAATCCGACCGAAAAAGAACATATTGCAATAAACAGCACAAAAGCAATAACGGTAAACGAAATTACCGATGTGTTTATATTATGACTAAACTGTCTGCATACAAATGAATTAAGTCCTTTGTAATAATATCTTTTATTTTTTTTAAAAACATACGGTACAAATCCGGCCAAAGACAGAAAAAACAGAAAAGTACCCAGAACACAGGCTAAAATAGCAGATACAAATTCGGCATAACTCTGACCGATTGAATTAAATCCTATTTCGATGTAGAAATAAGCAATCATTACGAGGGACAGAACAAATAATACAATTGAGGCAACAGGACTTTTAATCAGAACTTTTTCGGAACTCTTGTCGGCATTAAGCAAATCAATAAGTTTAAACCTCGAAATTATTCTGACGTTAAATATAATTACAGAAATAAAAATAACCGAAAAACAAATAATTGTATCCATAAAAACTTCGCCCGAAAACGTAAATTCGAAAGCGGATAAATCGGCATCAAACATCTTTCCGACAAGTATGGACAATAACTGCGCTCCAAATACTCCCAGCAGTAAACCGACCAAAAGTGAAATTATACCGACAAATAAAGTTTCGATAAGTAAAATGCCGGCAACATTTCTTTCACTCATACCCAGTAAACAATAAACGCCAAATTCTTTTTTTCTTCTTTTAATCAAAAAATTATTGGCATAGGTAATCAACAAGCCCAGAATTACGGCAACTGCAACACTTATAAAACCGATTACCCTGACAAGAATCTTTATAATACCGTTACTTCCGTCTACAATTGATTCCATAAAATTCTGTGATCCGACTGCATTAAACATATAGAACAACGCAACTCCGATAACAAGCGTAAGAAAATATATTGCATAATCACTATAACTTTTTTTAATATTTCCGAACGCAAGATTAAACAAATTCACGAAGATCACCTCCAAGTACCGTTGTAACCTCGATTATGCGTCCAAAGAATTCTTTTCTGCTTTCATTTTCTTCTCTCTTAATCTGATTAAAGATTTTACCGTCTTTAATAAAAATAATTCTCGATGCATAACTTGCCGAAAAAGTATCATGTGTGACCATAAGAATAGTTGAGTTAAGTTCTTTATTCATTCTTTCAAGGCATTCAAGTAATGTTTTTGATGCTTTTGAATCAAGAGCTCCGGTTGGTTCATCCGCAAGAATCAGTTTCGGTTCCGTAACAACAGCTCTTGCGGCAGCTATTCTCTGCTTTTGTCCTCCGGACATCTGAAACGGATATTTATTAAGAACTTCTTTTATTCCGAGTACATCGGCAATCGAATTGATTTTTTCGGCTATCTCAGTGTTTTTCTTCTTCTGTATAGACATTGCAAGTGCAATATTTTCATATGCAGTCATAGTATCAAGAAGGTTAAAATCCTGAAAAATAAAACCAAGTTGATCTCTTCTGAACAAATCAAGTGCACGACCTTTTAAGGTATTTAAATCAACTCCGTTAATAAGAACTTTTCCGGCTGAAAGTCTGTCGATTGTCGAAATGCAATTTAACAGCGTTGTTTTACCGCTTCCGCTTGCGCCCATGATACCGATAAATTCCGCTTCTTCGACCTCAAAACTGACATTTTCGAGAGCTTTGGTAACATTTCCCTTATAGCCATAATATTTTTCGGCATTTATCACTTCCAAAACTTTACTCATTGCAATCCTCCCTTGCCGCGTCATTACGGCATTACATTTCCGCAAATATACCGTTTCTTTATATGTCAATGATATTCGCAATCCGCTTCGCTACTTGCTCATAAAAAAGCGGCACTTCGTGCCTTACGAGGTACGGGGCTTGAATCCCCGCACCTCGTACAAGAGCACCCACCGCCTAAAGGCAGTGGGTTTTCTTGTACTTATATAAATCATATATAAAGAATTCCCCATCCACAATTAATTTAACTTACAGAAACCTTACAATAATGTAAGGTTAAAAAAAGCATCTGACAAACGTTGCCGTCAAGCAATGCCGCAAGATGCTTAATTAATATTTTAGTATTTAAAATTTATTACACTTCGTCTTTACGCATAAATCTGTATGATACAACGGAAAAACCTACTATATATACGATTGAGAGAAGAAATGCAAATATAAGTTCCTTGGTATCACCGTAAGTTATTTCAACCATATGTGTCGTAATAACAATCTTATCAATCGGGAAATCAATTTCTTTATAATCAAGTACTAATTGAATAATTGTAAGACCGGTTTCAATAAGTGAAAGGATAATTACGCTGAACACAACCGCTGTAGCCATTTTTTTGAGGGTAAAAGAAATAAAAATATACAGCGATGCAAAAGCCAAAGCCAAAAATATCTGAACCAAAATTATAAATATAAATTCCGTATCAAAATATCTGAGACCGGTACCCCCGGAAACAGATCCTACAATAAAGCCCACAACCGTAGGAACAAGACAATAAATAATTGCCGCCAGATATATGCTCAAAGATTTTGATAAAAATAACTGAAGCCTTGTAAATCCTCTGGAATAAATATTTTTATTGGTTTTTTCGGAATAATCCGAACATATTGATATGGATGTAAGGATTCCGAGCAGCAAAGAAAAATTGGAAGTTGAAAATCCGTCAATCGCACAGGAATAACCGTCTAAGTCCCAGCCGGTGTCAAATACAAGATCATTCATAACTCCTGTCATAAGTAATGATGCAACCGTACCTATAACAAGGAAAAAAAGACACCAGAAAAAGCTCTTCCTTTTAAACATTTCATTCAATTCAAATTTGATCAATCTATCCAATGTTACCACCTACTCTCTCCAAATAATACGATTCAAGATCGTAAGTCTGTGTGGCAATTCTAGACACGGCCACACCTGCTTTAACAAGTTTTTCGTTAAATTCGGCTGCCCTCTCCGTACAATTGGTAACACACACGGTATTATCATCGGCATTACATGTTATGTCATCAACATTTTCACCGGAAAGAATCGTCTTTGTCTTTTCGGTATCATCAACGGTAAAGAATAATTTATTACATAACCTGGAAGTCAATTCATCCATCGTAATCTCTTCAATAAGCTCGCCGTTATTGATTATTCCGACTTTTGTCGCTATACGTGCAAGTTCATCCAGAAGATGACTTGAAATAAGAAATGTAATTCCCTTTTCCTTATTAAGTTTGAGAATCATGTTTCTGATTGATGAAATACCAACGGGGTCAAGTCCGTTAACAGGCTCATCAAGAATCAAAAATTCGGGTTCGCCTATAAGTGCAATTGCTATACCGAGTCTTTGCTTCATTCCGAGAGAAAAAGACTTTACATTTTTTTTACCTACATTATCAAGTTCAACAAACTTAAGTATTTCGTCTGCTTTTGAAATATCGGCACCGTATAACAGGCTGTATCTTTCAATAGTCTCTTTGGCGGAAAGATTTCCGAACAATGACGGGGATTCAATCAAAGAACCAATTCGATGGCATTCCGAAGTATAATTCTTATTGCCGAACAGACTTATCTCACCGGAAGAAGGATTGGCAAGGGAAAGTATCATTCGCATAAATGTAGTTTTTCCTGCACCGTTCTTACCGATAAAACCGTAAATATCACCTTTGTTAATAGTCATATTAATCCCGTTTACGACATTTTTTCTGTAATATGTCTTAACCAGATTTTCTGTTTTTAATATTTCTTCCATGTTACCTATCCTCAAACAATGTATATAAAACAACACAAAGAATATAACATAAAAGTAAGATAACTTTCAATATTGTGAATTAATTTGCATATGATATGATATAAGTGTCAAAAGCATAAAATTGCGATTGAGCTTGCTCAAATGAGCAATTTTATATTTTTGACACGCGAGACACCGAAAACGAAATAAAATGTTGCGAAGCAATATTTTATGAGAGTTAGAGGTGTCTTAGTATTGCGGGAATTGCGCAGCAATGAAGCAATACTTTTATATCAATGATATAAGTGTCAAAAGCATAAAATTGCGATTGAGCTTGCTCAAAAGAGCAATTTTATCATGATATCTTTTTTTATAGATATTCGGAGAAAATATATGGAAGAATACCTTACACATCATAATTTATTGCATCAGATTGACAAGACCGAGTACAATCTCATGATTGAGAAATATCATCTTGAATCTATTTTCAAAAGAATTAAAGACACAAAACAAAGTCTTTTTTTTAAAATACCTTTTTGTCTGGTATTAACGCCAATCAATATTTATTTTACAATTTCGATAATAAAATCAGTATTAGGTCTTGTTAACGGCAATAATTCGCAAACTTTAAATAACACAACAGTAGTTATATTTTACCCTTTACTGGATGCCTTTATACTTGTTTTCAATATAATTATTATAAAAGGCATTTTTACCGAACTCGGTTATTTCTTCGGAAAAAAACCTAAAGAACACAATTATCAGGCTTGTAATTACGAGCAGGAAATGAAAATAACTCAAAACAAAATCAGATGCTATGAGTCGGAACTTAAGGAATTAAAAAATTCGCTTAAACAATATGAAAGTGAGCACGATACTTCGGATTGGAATCAATTAACCAACAATACAAATCCGGATATAAGCCGTGAAAATATAGCAAAACGCCTGGATACGGCCCTTTTGGACAGCGCAATTTGCAAATATAACGAACATCTTGATCAGATAATAACCAATCTTAACAGTGGTATTTATTTTCGCGACTCAGTTAATTACCGGGAAAAGATTAAAGAAAATAACAAAATAATATCAATATTTTCAAGAGAAAAACGAATAATCAAAGAGAATTTCGATGCATTTAAATCCGTTATATTTGGGTTATCATTCATAATAGCCACTCTTATTTTATTTTTCTTTGTATTTAAAGGTATCTACAAATTAGAGCTCACCATACTGTTCTCTATATTTTTGGTAATCTGCATCGGAGGTATTTACTACAAACATAACTTAAAATCGGTTATCTACCCCTATTTAATTGAATATAAACATTATTCTTATAAAAGCCTTGCCGAACAATACTCTGTTACATACTATCAAGGGGAAATAGAACGTTTACAAAAAGAAAACGCCAAAATGGAAGAAAGACTTGAATATATTGAGTACTATTTAAGTCTTAAATGAGAAATTATGTAATTAAATCCAATATAGAACAATATCTTAAACGGAGATTAAAATGAGTATATTAAAAAGAATAAAAAAACCTTTTAATACCGGTTCTTTGTATGCAGGTCCGGACCCCGAAACGCGTAAACCACCGAAAGAATATAAAACGGAAGATGTCTATGCCGGACCGGTGCAATACGAAGCACCTCAGAACAACTTTGGTACGGTTTATGCAGCTCCCGATGTCCTTGAAAGTCTGCGCGTTAAAAATGATTCAAAGAATCACAATTTAATGAACACGCCTCCATATCCTTTCAATAACGCATCAAATGCCGAAAAAAATGTTCCTGAAATAAATACGGTTGAATGTCCGTGTTGCGGGGAGCAAACACGTAATCATAAATTCTGTGAAATGTGTGGTTACAAATTATAGGGAACTTCCCAAAATTGAGGTAAACTTCTATCATGTTTAAATTAAAGAGTGCTGTATGGGAAATTACACTCGCATGCTGTTTTTCCTGTAAATATTGCGGTTCAAAGGGCGGTAAAGCGCGTAATAATGAACTTACCACAAAAGAATGTCTGGATCTTGTTCATCAGCTCCGGGACCTTGGTTGCGCCCGTGTATCTCTAATCGGCGGCGAAGTTTTTATGCGTAAAGATTGGAAAATTATTGTCAACGAACTGAGTTCCTGCAATATCAGAACGGCAATTATTACAAACGGTTATCTTTTTGACAACACCATTCTTAATGATTTAAAAGAAGTAAATGTTGAATCTGTTGCCGTATCACTTGATTCAATAGAAAATATACATGACAGTTACAGACAAACCGGCAGTTTTACAAGAGCCGTAAAAGCAATAGATATGCTTGCGGATGCCAAAATATTGGTTACGGTTATCAGTACCCTGAACAACAAATGTATATCGCATCTCGAGGAATTTTATAATTTTCTCAAAAAAAAACCCATCAGTGCCTGGCAGCTTCAGGCTTGCTCTCCCATGGGAAATGCCGCTCAGAGCGGAATTGATTATCGCTTCGATTTTTCGAAAGTAATATCTTTTGTGGAAACTTATAAAGACATAGCTCCGTTCGCAATAGGAATTGCCGACAATATAGGTTATTATACTCCTTCCGAAGGTTCGCTCAGAGGTAATAACCATTCCTGTTTTTCAGGCTGCAAGGCAGGTCTTACCAATATTGGGATTGACAGTGTCGGTAATATAAGAGGATGTGAATCTCTTTACGATGAACGCTTTATAGAAGGAAATATCAGAGACAAAAGTCTCGCAGATATATGGAACGATCCAAATTCATTTTCATATAACAGAAAATTCAATACCGATCTTTTATCATCACATTGTGCTCAATGCCAATACGGTAAATATTGTGCAGCCGGATGCAGATCCTATAATTATTTTGTAACAGGTAATCTTTATGAATCCCCGGCCTGTGCCTTAATAAACAAATCATAATAAGGATTTTTAACATATACGGTATTTTTATGTTCTGTCCGCTCTTGTATAAAATCCGTAATATATGCCCTTCTTAGCCATTAATTCGTCGTGATTGCCTTCCTCCGAAATGCCCTCATCTGTTAGGACAAGTATTCTGTCGGAATTCTTAATTGTAGAAAGTCTGTGAGCAATCGTAACCGTTGTACGTCCTTCGGAAAGTTTTCTAAGAGATTCGGCAACAATATATTCACTTTCATTATCAAGAGCAGAAGTTGCTTCATCAAGAATCATAATCGGCGGATTCTTTAAAAATACACGTGCAATTGAGATACGTTGTTTCTGACCTCCGGAAAGTTTGACTCCTCGTTCGCCTACATATGTATCATATCCATCCTTTAATTCAAGAATAAACTCTTCCGCATCAGCCCGTCTTGCCGCCTCCATTGCTTCTTCTCGAGTAGCGCCCTCTCGTCCGTATAAAATATTTTCCATTACCGTTCCGGAGAACAGATATACATCCTGCTGAACAACACCGACATTATCTCTCAGAGATTTCACCGTATATTTTTTTATATCGGTACCGTCTATTAATATTTCACCCTCTGTAATGTCATAAAATCTTGGGATAAGATTACACAAAGTAGTCTTTCCGCCTCCGCTGGGACCGACAATAGCAAGTTTTTCACCGGGTTTAACCACCAGGTTAAGTTGTCGGAATACTATATTATGATCATCCGGATACTCAAAAGTGACATTTTTAAATTCAATAGAGCCTTCCGGTCTTGGCATTTCCACCGCATCATCCGCATCTTTTATCTCAATATCGGCATCCATTATCTGAAGAAATCGTTCAATTCCTGTTATACCCCTTTGGAACTGTTCTGCATATTCAATAATTCTGCGCACCGTGGCAATAAGTGTTGTTACATACATAACGAATGCAACCAAATCCCCCGGTAAAATAAATCCCTTCATCATAAAAATGCCGCCGCATGCGATAATGGATATATACATAAGTCCGTCAAAGCCACGGGTTGCCGTTGAAAATGTCGACATATATAAATATGCCTTTTTCTTAATCTCAAGAAAACTCTTATTGCCTTTTTCGAATTTCTCACATTCCATATTTTCATTGGTAAATGCTTTTACAACCTTTTGTCCGAGTAGGGAATCTTCAATAGAAGCATTAAGTTCACCTATCTGTACTCTTTGTTCTGCAAATGCCGTTTTAGTACGACGATTTAACTTTAAACAGACAAATACCATAATCGGAATTATTGCAAATATAATAATTGTAAGAGGAATATTAACCGTCATAAGAATTACAAAAGCAACGACAATCTTGATAAAAGCTATAAAGAATTCTTCCGGGCAATGATGTGCAAATTCGGTAACATCAAAAAGATCATTGGTAATTCGCCCCATGATCTGCCCTACCTTTGTATTATTATAAAAAGAAACAGATAACCTTTGAAGATGATTATAGGCATCTCTACGCATATCTGTTTCGATTGCAGCTCCCATAATATGACCTTTGTCAGCCATATAAAAATTAGCCGCACATTCTATTATTTTAAGTACGAGATAACAAGTCGCAAGTTTAATAATAAGTTCCGGCGAGAGCAGCGCTATATCTTCCATTCCGGTATTGGTTATATACCTTAATATCATCGGAAGAACAAGTTCGCATCCACAGGTTAATGCAGCACATATAAGATCAAATACAACTATTTTTTTATACGGTTTAAAATAAGGAATAAAACGCTTGAACAATTCGCGTGTCTTGTATTCTTTATATTCCTGGTCCATAATCAACGGCCTCCGTGTCAGATATAATCGGCGAAATGCCCGCATTCGATAAATGAATCAACGGGTTCTGATGCGGTATCGGCATTATGGTCACAGTAAATATATATCCATTGACCATCTTTAATGTCATAAACACCGTCATCCGGAAGGTTTTGGAATGTCGGAGTCATATTTAATAATGTTTCGGAATTATATTCTTCAATTTGTTCATCTACAATATAAACATTCCAGTTTATATCCGTGTCGATATAATTCGAAAAATATAACGGGCCCTCGTAATTAGATTGATATTCATAACATCCGTCATCAAAAATATCTTCGTTATAAACCGTAAACATAAAACAAAATGCGGGTTCATCGGGAACATTTACAATATTTACATTGGAATTGCTGCCGCTTCCCAAATTATTATTCATACCGGCATCCGAGTCGGTAATTGTGAAAGTCGAACACACATATATCAGAAACCATATGATAACAATTATTGACATCATACCAATCCTCCGCTGATTTTTTTGATCTTATTCTTTCTTATTTTTTTTGGTAACAAATACTGCCGCACCGCCGAATATCAAAAATATAACTACCCATTCAAAAGACAATACATTTGGCGAATCCGGGTGTGAAGGCATTAAATAAACAGTTGTTTTTTTACCGTCCTTCATTGTAAACGCATTAAAACTGTGCAAACCTATTTTATCATATTGAACGTTATCATATTCATAGGATACATATGCAGTCTTGCCTTTTCGTCCTTTATGAACATATTCCTCAATCGTATATTCGGCAGATACGGCATCCATACGGCTTATCTTTATGATATTCCAGATTGCACATATCACACCGAGTGCAATAAGTACTATACCGGCTATAAATATTATTTTTCTGCTTTCATTATTGTTTGTTGTATAATTTGTTCTCATAATTTATCCTCTATTATTTTTTATTCTCCAATATTAAGCATTTTATCGACAAGTTCTTTTGCCTGTTCGAATCTGCTTACATAATCTCCGGATATTACATGAATATTATATCCGTGCTTTAAATATAAGTCTTTAATTATATCACTGTATTTTTCTCTGTCTCCTGCAATAATCTCACTTCTGTCACCATCCTGAACCCACTTAACATCAGGCTCGAGAAATAGTATCAAATCATAATCGTTAAGAGACGACAAAGCTTCTGCCAATCCGATATTGTCGTTCATTCTCTCATCGCCCAAAAAATTCATATAGAACTCGGTAATAAGACAATCCGTATCCTCAAACAATACCTTGTTACTTTTTTCGATAATACGCATTTCTTTTGCTTTATGTTCAAGCAGAATTCTTGTAAAATCCTTCGACAACATATATATATCGGTACCGGACAGTTCCGAAAAATCCCGCCCGACTTCTTCCAGATAATTGGTATTATAGTAATTGGCAAGATTTACTGTAAGAGTTGACTTCCCAACGCTCTCACCGCCTATAATAAGAACTTTTTTGTTAAAATAACTTCTTACAACCTGCGGCATCCAATCCCAATGTTTATATACATTTTCACGAATCTGTGTTGAATTGTATTTATTTCTGTCAAACGAATAAAATACACTGTCTTCATAACACTTATTCCAAAAACTGTTCTCATCATAATCGGAACCGCAGAAAACAATATCGATTTTTTTTCCTATTCGGTTCTTTATATAATTACAATCATCCGACCATTTATCCTCGGTATAATCACCTTTTGAAGCGCTATTATCTTTTAAAGTAATAATTTTAACATTACCAATATGTTTAGTAAGCTGATAAACCCATCTGATTTTCACTTTAACGGGAATATCAACACCATCATCCCTGTACGAAATGACAATATAGAGTTCCTCACACATTCCGGAAGCTTTTATAATACATTCAAGATGACCCAAATGAATAGGATTAAAACATCCTCCGTACATCCCGACATTATATTTTTTTTCATTCATCAAATTTAATCCTCCGAATACGATAAAGCAGTCTTTGTCTCTTTTCGCCATTTTACATACATAATAACGGCATTACAAAGATATACCGACCACATAAGAAGCATTGCTATACTTGCACCCTCATTAAATAACGCTGCGAACCACATAATTACCGAGACTACATCAACAACAATCCAAATTATCCATTGTTCCGCAAATCTTTTAATCATAAGCACCTGTGCAATAACGGAAAATACGGTACTCATACTGTCGACAATAGGAAGATTTCCTCCAAGAAGTTTCAGTATGTAACTGTATCCCAATACCGAAATTACACTGATAAAAGCAAGTAAAATATCCTGTTTAACAGTCATTCTTCTTTTGTACACGGTATTACTTTCTTTATCAAGATTCTTTTCCCATAATATCCACCCCCATATATTGGTCGGAAAATAATACAGAACATTAAGCATTACATCTCCGTAATACTTCGCCTTATATGCAACAATAGCATATAAAACAACATTGATTGTACCGAAAAAATAATTCGAAACTTTACCCAGGCCGCATAAAATAACACAAATTACACCTGTTACGGCGGCAAGGATGCTAAAAAGGGTGTCATGTTGATATACTGAGACTCCGACAATAACCAGATTGGCTGCTATCATCCAAAATATCTGCCATTTTTTCCATCCCGACAATTCTCTTTTGATAAAAGTTTTAAAATTATTCATAATGATTTTAAAAACTCCCGATAAATATTTTTTAAAACCATAATAGATATACGAAAATAATATCTGTAATTTATGGTACTTAATATTAATCGAGTAGGAGGCGGTGATTAACCGCCGTCCTCTCACAGCACCGTACGTACCGTTCGGTATACGGCGCTTTCAATAGTTGACGTGCACAGACTGATAGGCTGTGGCTAATTCATAAAAGCCACTGTTTATCAGTCTTTCTTTTGATAGGGCGCGGTTCACCGCTCCCATTCCAGATACGTACCAATAGCTCTTGCGTCTGTTGGCTGTGATACATGCATAGTATTCTGGTGTTCCAAGTCTGAGCAGGTTTCTCTTTCTCGTTTTCGGTAACTTCCATTGTTTCCATATGCACATACGTATTCTGTGATAGAGCC
>JAZUDQ010000029.1:0-12866 GCA_045639745.1 Lachnospiraceae bacterium
ATCAACTCTTTCAAGTATTTCTTCCGTCGGAACCCCCATATTCTCAGGTCCGAAGCCCACATCTTCCTCAACAATCTGACCTATTATCTGGTTATCAGGGTTCTGGAAAACCATTCCCGCACTTTTTCGAATATCCCAGATTTTATCTTCATCCGTAGTTTTATTACCGTCTACCCATACAGTCCCTTCAGTTGGGTACAATATTGCATTAAGATGTTTGGCCAGAGTAGATTTTCCTGATCCGTTTGCGCCAAGAATTGATATAAACTGACCTTCATGAACATCAAAAGATACATCGTCGACAGCTCTTGTAATCCCTTCGACGTTGCCTTCTTCATCTCTTCTTATATATTCAAATGCCAAATTCTGTGCTTTTATTAATGGCATAATAATCCAATCCTATATATATCTAAATTAAGAAAAAAGAAGCGTACAATATCAATTGTACGCTTCCTAAACACTTGATTAAACTAATTCAACGATAACCATCATTGCTGCATCGCCTTTACGCTGGCCAATCTTAATGATTCTTGTATAACCACCGTTACGGCCTGCATACTTAGGAGCGATCTCTTCAAATAACTTATTGGTAAGATCAACTTCTTTGGTACCTTTCTTCTTTCCTGCTGCTCCTTCGGGAACTTCGGTAACTGAATAAAGGTTTTTAAGCATCTGACGTCTTGCGTGAAGTCTTGAAGGCATATCCTTCTTAATCTTCTTTTCTACTTCATCAAATACAGTAACTTTCTTACCGTCTTTAACTTCTTTAACACGCTTACCGTCTTTATCCTTCTGAGGAACTTTAACCTTAACGGTTACTTCTTCGAAGTTATCTTTTTCTTTAACTGCAAGTGCTATCATAGGTTCAACAATCTTCTGAAGTTCTTTTGCTCTGGCCTCAGTTGTAGTAATACGACCATTTGCAAGAAGCATTGTTACCTGATTTCTAAGTAATGCTTTTCTCTGGCTTGATGTTTTGCCAAGTTTTCTGTACATTGCCATTTTTAATTTCTCCTTCCGGTACATTCGGCTACGCTCTTTGGACTTACTTACCGAACATATTAATTAATCCTTTGGTTACTTTATATTCTTCAACCGCACACTTTGGTTTTATCGGAATGAAAAAATATTATATTATTCTTCGATATCTCTGAGTTCGAGTCCGAGATCATCAAGCTTTGCAAGGACCTCGTCAAGAGACTTACGGCCAAGATTACGAACCTTCATCATCTCATCGGGAGTCTTATTAATAAGCTCGCTTACTGTATTGATTCCGGCACGCTTTAAACAGTTATATGAACGAACAGAAAGTTCAAGTTCATCAATGCTCATTTCCATAGTCTTCTCAGATGAATCACTATCTTTATAATCGATTACCGTCGAGTTAACACCTTTTTCAGAAAGGTTGATGAAAAGGCTAAGATGCTCACTAAGAACCTTTGCTGCAAGACTTACTGCCTCATTGGGAGTAATTGTTCCGTTAGTGTAAACATCAAGAGTAAGCTTATCATAATCTGTAATCTGACCAACACGTGTATTCTCAACTGTCATGTTAACACGCTCAACAGGAGTATAGATTGAATCAACAGCTATACATCCGATAGGACAATCGTCCTTCTTGTTCTTGTCAGCGGTTACATATCCTCGACCACGTGTGATAATCAAATCCATATCAAGACGGCAATCCTTTCCACCACTAAGTGTAGCGATGGTCTGGTCAGCATTTACAATTGAAACGTTAGGATCTTCAAAACGAATATCAGATGCCTTAACAACACCTGCACCTTCAAAAAGAAGATGTGCCTTCTTGGGCTCTTCGCTATCACTGTCATCCTTAATTGCAAGGCTTTTAATGTTCATGATAATCTCAGTAACATCTTCCTTAACACCCTGAATAGATTTGAACTCATGCATAACACCGTCAATTTTAATCTGGCTTACTGCAGCACCGGGAAGTGATGCAAGCATGATTCTTCTGAGAGCGTTACCAAGTGTAATACCATAACCTCTCTCCAAGGGTTCAACCACAAAGCGACCATATTTCTTGTCTTCTGAAATCTCTACGATTTCAATGTTGGGATTACCAAACTTAAATGCTATCATTATGTACCCTCCTTATTTTGGAATATGCTAACTTAAAGATTACTTAGAATACAACTCGACAATAAGCATCTCATCTACAGGAACATCAATCTCTTCTCTTGTAGGAAGTGCTTTAATTGTGCCCTTCTTAGCATCCAAATCCACATCAATCCACTCAGGTACAATTCTACGTTCTGTAACTTCAACAATATCCTTAAATCTCTGCATGCTCTTTGCCTTTTCTGTAAGTTCGATTACATCTCCGGCTTTAACAAGGTATGAAGGAATATTAATCTTCTTTCCGTTTACAAGAACATGCTTATGTCCTACAACCTGACGAGCTTCTTTTCTTGTTCTTGCAAGACCCATACGGAAAATCACGCTATCGAGTCTGCTCTCAAGGAGAACCATAAGGTTGTCACCGGTCATTCCTTTCATACGATCTGCTTTTTCATAGTAGTTACGGAAAGGCTTCTCAAGTACACCATAGATGAACTTTGCTTTCTGTTTCTCACGTAACTGAAGACCATATTCAGAAACTTTTTTATTAGGATTCTTTAAAGAACGAATAGACTCATTAACACGTCTATCAACTCTTTTATTAAGATTTCTCTTGCGACCATTAACATCCTCGGGATCTTTTTTCCACTCACCGGTATGAGTATACTTCTCTACACCAAGGTATGAAGGATCAAGTCCAAGAGCTCTACATCTCTTTAATACAGGTACTCTATTAACTGCCATTTTATATTACCTCCGATTAATAATTAAACACGACGTCTCTTAGGAGGACGGCATCCGTTATGAGGTACGGGTGTAACGTCCGTAATAGTAGCTACTTCTAAACCACTTGCCTGTAATGCACGAATTGCTGCTTCACGTCCTGATCCGGGTCCTTTAACAAATACATCTACTGTCTTAAGTCCATGTACAAGTGCAGCCTTTGTTGCTGTCTCGGCTGCTGTCTGTGCAGCATAAGGAGTAGATTTCTTTGAACCTCTAAAGCCAAGTCCACCGGCTGAAGCCCATGAAAGAGCATTACCGTTATCATCTGTCAATGTAACAATAGTGTTATTGAAAGATGCCTGAATATGTGCCTGACCATGTTCAACGTTTTTCTTGACACGCTTTTTTGCTGTCTTCTTTGCTGCTGTTGCAGCTTTTTTTGCTGTTGCCATATTAAACTAACCTACTTTCTGATAAATAAATAATTGATTACATACAATTGGTAGAAGATTATTTCTTCTTTCCTGCAACTGTCTTCTTAGGTCCTTTTCTTGTTCTAGCATTTGTCTTTGTCTTCTGACCACGAACAGGAAGACCTTTTCTGTGACGGATACCACGGTAGCATCCAATCTCCTGAAGTGTCTTAACGTTAAGAGCGATTTCTCTTCTGAGATCACCTTCTACTGCGAAATCTCTGTCAATAATTTCACTGATTACTTTTACTTCATCATCTGTCAAATCTCTGCATCGAGTATCCGGATTAACCTTAGCCTCGCTTAAGATTTTGTTGGAACTTACTCTTCCTATACCATAGATATAGGTAAGTCCGATTTCGACACGTTTGTCTCTGGGTAAATCTACGCCTGAAATACGAGCCATTTGTTTTTCCTCCGTTTTTTTGGTGTGTCGGATAAACCGACCATTAACAATTACTAATTGATTGGGGTTAAAAAACCCGGTTATATAATGAATACATAACCTTGTCCGGTACGGTACACCGGTATCAACCGTAAATGCACGGTGCCACCCTGCACCTCACATTTATCGATTCACTGGTAACAAACATTGACGGATGTTGTTACCTCAGCCGCTTACATAATCAGAAACAAAGACAGTCCAATCAACCCTGTCTCTGCTTGTGTTTGGGATTTTCACAAATAATCATGATTTTCCCTTTTCTTTTGATGACTTTGCACTTTTCGCAAATAGGTTTAACTGATGATCTAACCTTCATATGAAAAGCCTCCTTTCAAAAAAGTCCGTTTAAAATTGTACCATGCAACTTTTATAAATGCAAGGATAAATTTCTGCAATTAATGAAGAAAATATCCCTTATTTATTGATAATTATTTATCTCTCCAAATAATTCTTCCCTTTGACAAATCATATGGAGAAAGTTCAAGTGTAACTTTATCACCGGGAAGTATCTTGATAAAATTCTGTCTCAGTTTACCACTAATGTGTGCCAATACTTCATGACCGTTTTCTAACTGAACGCGAAACATTGTATTGGGTAATTTTTCAGTAACGGTTCCTTCTATTTCAATTACATCTGCTTTTGACATTTTATTCCTCCATTTTATTTATAACAGTGTCAAAATTTCCGGTTCACCATCTGTAATCAGAATGGTATTTTCATAATGTGCTGACGGAAGACCATCTTCCGCAACAACAGTCCAGTCATCATCCAGCCACTCAACATCAGGTCTTCCGAGATTTATCATCGGCTCAATTGCAAGAGTCATGCCCTTTTGCAACTTCGGACCTCTTCTAATCTGTCTGAAATTCGGTATCTGCGGATCTTCATGAAGTACTGTACCAACACCGTGTCCTACCAAATCTTTTACTATTCCGTAACCAAACTGCGATATATATGCATCAATTGCATTGGAGATTTCATGTAAATGATTTCCCGCCTTAGCCTTTTCAATTCCTGCAAAGAAACTGTTCTCTGTTTCCTTAATCAATTGTTGCAATTCGGGAGTTATCTCTCCGACGCCATAAGTTCTTGCTGCATCCGAATGATATCCTTTATATATAAGTCCACAATCAAGACTAACAATATCACCCTCTTTGAGGATATGATCGACTTTTGGTATTCCATGTACAACTTCTTCATTTACCGATACACATACAGATGCCGGATATCCGTTATAATTCTTAAAATTCGGCGTACATCCAAGTCCAAGTATCAGCTTTTCAGCCAAATCATCGATATCCTTCGTACTGATTCCCGGTCTTATAAACTGTCGCATCTCTTCATGTACACCCGCAAGCAGTTTACATGATTTTCTAATTAAATCAATCTCTCTTTCGGATTTAATTAATATTGCCATCTTATCCTCCAAAAAGGCTTACTCGTCTTTGTTTATCCTAAAATATCAGTAATAGCTTTAAACACATCCATCATATCAACAGTACCGTCTACTTCTTTAAGAACACCCTTTGAAGTATAGAAATCAATAAGAGGTTGTGTCTGATCGTGATATACACTGAGTCTGTTTTTAACTGTTTCTTCTTTATCATCATCACGAAGAATAAGCTCATTGCCACATTTATCGCAAATTCCTTCCTTCTTGGGCGGAACGTGTACAATATGATATGTAGCACCGCAATTTACACATGCTCTTCTGCCTGACATACGTCTTACTATATTTTCATCGGGAACGTCAACATTAATAGCGAAATCGATTGCTTCACCATTTTTTGAAAGTTCCTTATCAAGTACTTCAGCCTGAGGAATTGTTCTGGGAAATCCATCAAGAACGTATCCGTTCTTACAATCTTCCTGAGACACTCTGTCAAGAAGAATTCTAACCGTAAGTTCATCAGGAACAAGTTCGCCTTTATCCATATACGATTTTGCTTCTTTTCCAAGTTCTGTTCCGTTTTTAATATTTGCTCTGAAAATATCGCCGGTAGATACATGAGGTATCATGTATTTCTCAGCTATCATCTTAGCCTGAGTTCCTTTTCCTGCACCGGGTGCACCAAGCATTATAATCTTCATGTTTTTTTCCTTCCGTTATTAACCTATTAACCCAAAGGACACTACGCCATTAAAGCGTAGTGTCAATTAAGTATCATCAAATATCTTATGAATTTAAGAATCCTTTGTAATTTCTCTCAAGCATCATTGTCTCAACCTGTTTCATTGTTTCAAGAACAACACTAACGATAATGATTAAACTTGTACCTCCAAAGGATACCCTTGCACCAAATACTCCGCTGAAAAATATAGGAATAATTGCTACAAATATCAAACCTACAGCACCGATGAAAATTATATAGTTAAGAACACCGTTTAAATATTCTGTTGTAGGTTTTCCGGGACGAATACCCGGTATAAATCCACCGCTCTTTTTCATGTTATCAGAGATAATCATCGGATTAAATGTGATAGCTGTATAGAAATAAGCGAAGAACACTACAAGTACTATATAAAGAACCAAACCAAGAGAATACAAAGGTTGTTCTTTACTAAACCAGTTTTCCGACTTAAGTGAATTAAGTATTTTTGATCCGATACCCGTTCCCTCTTCATGACCTAACCATGAGAAGAAAATAACAGGGAACTGCATAATAGATGAAGCAAAAATAATCGGAATAACACCGGCTGTATTAATTCTGAGCGGAATATTGGAATTATTACCACCCATAAGTCTGTTTCCCTGAACTTTCTTTGCATACTGAACGGGAATCTTTCTCATACCACCGTTTAAAAGTACTACAAGAACTATTGTTGCAACAATTACTGCAATGATAATGATACCTGCAACAACTTTCTTTCCGACATTATTGTCATCCGAGAATACAAATTGCTCGAACAATGTCTTAATATCGGAAGGCATTCTGGAAATGATATTAATAGTAAGAACTATTGAACTTCCGTTTCCGACACCCTTTTCAGTAATTCTCTCACCAATCCACATAAGGAATGTTGAACCTGCAGTAAGTGCACAAATAATTGAAATCATACAAAGGTATTTGTGGCTTGTGTTATCCAACATGTTCTTGTTTAAAAAGTTAATAGCCGTAAATGATGCATATACAACTGCAAGAACAACTGTTACATATCTTGTTATTGAAGCTATCTTCTTTCTTCCGTCCTCTTCTTTATTCATCTCTTCGAGTTTCGGAATAGCAATTGTTAACAGCTGCATGATAATTGAAGATGTAATATACGGCGTAATATTCAAAGCGAATATTGACATACTCGTAAATGAACCACCTGTGAAAGCATCAAAGAAACTAAATGCATCTCCGGCACCGTTACCAAAGCTTTCAAACCATTCTGCAAACTTTGCTCTGTCTACACCGGGTACAGGCAACTGACATCCTATACGAATAATAACAAGCATCATTAAAGTATATAATATTCTGCTACGTACTTCTTTTATTTTGAATGCATTAATGAATGTTTTAATCATTAAACCACCTCAGCTGTTCCACCTAAAGCTTCAATCTTTTCTTTTGCTGTATTGCTAAATGCATTAACCTTAACGTCAAGCTTCTTTGTAAGTTCTCCGCCTCCAAGAATCTTTACTCCGTCTTTAGGATTTTTAACAATACCTTTTTCAATCAATGCTTCTACCGTAACGGTCTCACCGTTATCGAATGCTTCAAGTTTGCTGACATTAATTGCAACGATTTCCAATGTGTTAATATTCTTAAAACCACGCTTGGGAAGACGTCTGTATAAAGGCATCTGACCACCTTCGAAACCTATTCTGGGTGCTCCTGAACGAGCCTTCTGTCCTTTATGTCCTTTACCTGCTGTCTTACCGTTTCCGGAACCATGTCCACGTCCACGTCTGAAATTGTCGCTATGTTTTGATCCCTCTGCGGGTTGTAAATTAAATAAATCCATTTTAAATAGACCTCCTATTATTTTATCTAACGCTGCCTAAAGTCTTTCGGCAACTCGCATCATAATACAAATTCATGCATCGCAGCAAAAAAGCCGCGATGCATATAAAATTTAATTAGCACTCTTCAACTTTTAACATGTATCCAACCTGCTGAATCTGTCCTCTAGTAGCAGCATTGTCAGGTAATGTTACTGTCTTATGCATTTTTCTAAGGCCCATAGCCTCGATTGTCTTTTTGTGCTTAGGAACAGCACCGATAGGAGACTTAACCAAAGTAACTTTTAACATTTTTTCTGCCATGATTAATTCCTCCTTATACTCTTACTTCATTAACAGATTTGCCACGCTTTGCAGCTACTGTCTCAGGGCTCATTACTTTTGAAAGTCCTTCGATTGTTGCAAGTACAACATTCTGTTTGTTATTTGAGCCTAATGATTTTGTACGAATATTCTTAATTCCTGCAAGGTCACACACAATACGTGCAGGACCTCCGGCGATAACACCTGTACCTTCGGGAGCTCTCTTAAGAAGAACCTCTGAAGAACCAAATGTTCCGATAAAATCATGTGTAATACTGTTGTTCTCGTCAAGAGCTACAGAAACAAGGTTCTTAGTTGCATCTTCTTTACCCTTACGGATTGCTTCGGGAATTTCAACTGCCTTACCAAGTCCGGCACCAACGTGTCCGTTGCCATCACCTACAACAACAAGAGCGGTAAATCTCATGTTACGACCACCCTTTGTAGTCTTGGTAACTCTCTTGATGGAAACAACTTTGTCATTTAATTCAAGCTGACTTGCGTCAATGATCTCATGTCTCATTTAGTGTTTCCTCCTTAAAATTCTAAGCCAGCTTCTCTGGCTGCTTCAGCTAATGCTGCAACTTTACCCTGATAGATATAGCCGCCTCTGTCAAATACAACAGTTGTAATACCTTTCTCTACTGCTCTCTTTGCAATAACTGTTCCAAGGTATGCTGCTGCTGCGACATCGTTGGTTTTCTCAAGCTGACTCTTAACATCCTTTTCAAGAGTGGATGCTGCAACTAAAGTATTTCCAACTGTATCATCAATAATTTGAGCATACATATGATTATTACTTCTGAAAACAGCGAGTCTGGGTCTCTCAGCCGTACCGCTAAAACGGTTACGGATTCTCATGTGCTTCTTTGCACGAATTTCTTGTCTAGATTCTTTGCTAACCATTTTTACGCCCTCCTTATTTATTTCTTACCAGTCTTACCAACTTTACGTCTGATTGTCTCATCAACATACTTAATACCCTTGCCCTTATAAGGTTCAGGTCTTCTCTTGTCTCTGATCTCAGCTGCATATTGGCCAACTTTTTCTTTATCGATACCCTTAATTACGATAATGTTACCTTCAACCGAAGATTCAATACCTGCGGGATCTTCCATAATTACAGGATGAGAATAACCAAGTGAAAGGTTAAGTGTCTTACCCTGTTTTGCTGCTCTGTAACCAACACCGTTTACTTCAAGTTTCTTTTCGAAACCTGCTGTAACACCTACAACCATGTTGTTGATAAGTGTTCTTGTTAAACCGTGAAGTGACTTCATTCTCTTTAAATCGTTAGGTCTTGTAACTGTAACCTCAGCACCTTCAACTTTGATTTCCATCTCTGAAGGCAAAACTCTTTCAAGAGTTCCCTTAGGTCCTTTTACAGTCACTTTATTATTTTCTGCAACACTTACAGTAACACCTGCAGGTATCGCGATTGGCATTCTTCCTATACGTGACATGCCCGTACCTCCTAAAATATTTTATATTCTACCAAATAAATGCTAATACTTCGCCACCAACATTAAGCTTTCTGGCTTCTCTGTCTGTGATGACACCCTGGTTGGTAGAGATAATAGCTACACCAAGTCCGCCGAGAACTCTGGGAAGCTCATCCTTACCTGCGTATACACGAAGACCGGGTTTTGAGATTCTCTTGATACCTGTGATGATCTTATCATTCTTATCAGCGCCATATTTAAGAGTAATATGGATATTTTTGAATCCGTTATCATCATCAACAACATCAAATTTCTTGATATAACCTTCTTCTAAAAGAATCTGTGCAATAGCAAGCTTCATCTTTGAAGCAGGAACGTCAACTGTATCATGCTTTGCAGTATTTGCGTTACGAATTCTTGTAAGCATATCTGCAATAGGATCGCTCATTGTCATTTTGCTTTAATCCTCCTGTTTTATTCTTGTATAACTTTCATACTACCAACTAGATTTCTTAACACCAGGTATCTCACCCTTGTATGCAAGCTCACGGAAACATACTCTGCAAATTCCGTATTTCTTTAATACTGAATGAGGACGACCACAAATTCTGCAACGAGTATAAGCTCTTGTAGAGAATTTAGGTGTACGCTGCTGTTTAATCTTCATGCTTGTTTTAGCCATGAATTTACCTCCTTAAATGGACAACTGATACCAATTATTTTTCAAATGGCATATTGAATAACTTCAATAATTCACGCGCTTCTTCATCTGTCTTAGCAGTTGTAACGATGATTACATCCATACCTCTGACTTTATCAACCTTATCGTATTCAATCTCAGGGAAGATAATCTGTTCTTTAATACCAAGAGCATAATTTCCTCTGCCATCAAATGCGTTAGGATTAACACCTCTGAAGTCACGTACACGAGGTAATGCAAGATTTACAAGTCTGTCAAGGAATTCATACATCTTGTCACCACGAAGAGTTGTCTTACAGCCGATGCCAAGACCTTCACGAATCTTAAAGTTAGCAATTGAATTCTTTGCTCTTGTAATAACAGCTTTCTGACCGGTGATAGTCTCCATATCAGCTACAGCTGCTTCAAGAACCTTTGCATTGTCCTTTGCTTCACCAACACCCATATTAACAACAATCTTGTCAATCTTGGGAATCTGCATAACATTCTTATAACCGAACTTCTTAACCATGGCGTCCATGATTTCGTTCTTGTATACTTCTTTAAGTCTACTACTCAATGTTTTTGCCTCCTTCCCAAGAATTAATCAATTACTTTACTTTTTAATTGTTTATTTTTGGCGAAACGAACTTTCTTACCATCTGCTTCTTTAAAACCAACTCTGGTCGGTATTCCGTCAACAACAAGCATAACGTTTGAAATATCAATCGGA
The DNA here is from genome assembly GCA_045639745.1 of Lachnospiraceae bacterium. GTDB lineage: Bacteria > Bacillota > Clostridia > Lachnospirales > Lachnospiraceae > NK4A136. The sequence goes on from JAZUDQ010000029.1 coordinate 10,834, forward strand.
GCTTCTTTCTGAATGATACCGCCATTCTGATTTGCAGCAGAGGGTTTTGAATGCTTAGATACCATATTGATACCTTCAACAAGAACTTTACCATTCTTCTGATCTACAGAAATGACTTTACCTTCTTTGCCTTTACCTTTTTCATTGCTTCCTGTAATAACTCTTACAGTGTCGCCTTTTTTAATCTTCATCATCTTAAAGGCACCTCCTTATAAAACTTCGGGAGCCAGAGAAACAATCTTCATAAACTGTTTTTCACGAAGTTCTCTTGCTACCGGCCCAAAAATACGTGTTCCTTTGGGAGTCTTATCATCTTTTATAATAACAGCTGCGTTCTCATCAAATTTGATGTACGAACCATCTTTACGACGAGCACCTTTAACTGAACGAACAACAACTGCCTTAACAACGTCGCCTTTTTTAACAACGCCGCCGGGTGTTGCATCTTTAACAGAAGCAACGATTACATCACCAATATTTGCATATCTTCTTGTAGATCCTCCTACAACACGGATACACAAAAGCTCTTTAGCACCTGTATTGTCAGCAACTTTAAGTCTGCTTTCCTGTTGTACCATGCTACTATCTCCTTCCAAAATAATCGAATATATCGACTAGATTTATTTTGCTTTCTCAACGATTTCAACAAGTCTCCATCTTTTATCTTTTGAAAGAGGTCTTGTTTCAACAACCTTTACAATATCACCAACACAAGCTTCATTCTTCTCGTCATGAGCTTTAAGCTTATATGTTCTCTTAACAATCTTATTGTAAAGAGGATGCATAACATGGTTCTCTACTGCAACAGTGATAGTCTTTTCCATCTTATCGCTGACAACTTTACCTACACGTGTTTTTCTTAAATTTCTTTCTTCCACGATTTTGTTCTCCTTTCTCAATATAAGATTCTTAATTCTTATGCCTCAGCCTTTGCGTTAATAACTGTCTGAATACGAGCGATATTTTTACGAACATCTTTAATTCTTGCAGTATTATCTAACTGATTGGTGGCATTCTGAAATCTTAAATTGAAAAGTTCCTTCTTTGCTGCAACAAGATCCTGATTTAATTCAGCTGCTGACTTCTTGTTAAGCTCTTCAACATATTTATTAGTTTTCATTTGCTACACCGCCTTCCAAGTCCGCTTTAGAAACGATCTTACACTTACAGGGAAGCTTATGTGTTGCAAGACGAAGTGCTTCTCTTGCTACTTCTTCAGGTACACCAGCGATCTCGAACATTACTCGACCGGGCTTAACTACAGCTACCCAATATTCTACAGAACCTTTTCCTGAACCCATACGTGTTCCTAAAGGTTTAGTTGTTACCGGCTTATCCGGGAAAATCTTAATCCATACTCGACCGCCACGCTTGATATATCTTGTCATAGCGATACGGGCTGCTTCAATCTGATTTGATTTAATCCAGCAGGGTTCTGTTGCAACGATACCATACTCACCGTTTGATATTACATTACCTCTCTGTGCCTTGCCGGCCATTGATCCACGAAACTGTTTACGATGTTTCACTCTTTTAGGCATTAACATTATTTATCGCTCCCTTCCTTTGAAGACGACTTGTCTTCAACATTTCCTTTAGTAGGAAGTACTTCGCCTTTGTAGATCCATACCTTAACGCCAACTTTACCGTAGGTAGTATCTGCTTCAGCAAATCCATAATCGATATCTGCTCTCAGTGTCTGAAGAGGAATAGTTCCTTCGCTGTAAAACTCGCTACGAGCCATATCAGCACCACCAAGTCTTCCAGAACAAGCAACCTTGATACCCTGAGCACCTGTTAATGAGTTGCCCTTGTTATCTTTCTTCATGGTTCTCGACATACAAGACTTCATTGCACGTCTGAATGATACACGGTTTTCAAGCTGCTGTGCAATATTCTCAGCAACAAGCTGTGCATCTGCATCAGGCTTCTTAACTTCCTGAACTTCGAGGCTGACATCTTTTCTTCCGATGAGCTTCTGAAGATCTTTCTTTGTAAGTTCAATTCCGGCACCGCCCTTACCGATTACTACA
>JAZUDQ010000030.1:0-23222 GCA_045639745.1 Lachnospiraceae bacterium
GTATGTTCCCCACATCCAGCTTCCTTCAGATTCGAGGTCGCCCTCGACACCCTTGCCTTCGGCTATATCCTTCCCACTACCGGGCGGATTCGGGACTTTAACCCGTTAGAAACGTGCGCCGCTAGGCGCACATATAAAAAAATCCGGCGTTACACAACGCCGGATTGTAAATATTATTTATTACATCTCTAGAGCATTTTCTGCTTCGGCAGGAAGTACAAATCCATCGTAAGGCTCATAATATATAACAATACCATCTTCTTCATTTACTGTTTTCTCAGTTAAACCGGTATCTACATTGATGTAGAACAGCAATGTTTGATACTCTTCGCCGTCTCTGATCTCGGTAAGCTGTACAACATCAAATGTATTTCCGTTTTCTTCAACAGTCTCAATGTATTCAACATCATTCATTGACGCTTCTACATCTAACAAATTTAATTCATCATACATTTGCTGAATTGTATCTTCCTGATTCTCAGTCTTCATCCACATATCATCACCGGCGCTTTTCACATGCATATACATAACAGTACCGACAAAATAGATTTCCACCATTTCTCCGTCAGCTTCACTCGAAATAAAAATATTTTCACCGTCCAGCCCCACAACTGTCTCCATTCCGTCCTCTACAACAGTCATCTTTACATCATCAATAGGAAAAGCTGCAGCGATGTCTTCTGCCGTATACACTTTATCGCCATTGTTGTCTTTATCGTCTGCATCGGCATCGTCTTTATCATCGGCATCATTTTCATCGGAATCTTTTTCATCGGCATCGTCTTCGTCGGCATCATCTTCATCGGAATCGTCTTCATCATCTTCTTTATCTTCAACATCCGACTCTTCTGTTTCTACCTCTGATTCATTTGTCGAACTGTTTGCATTGTTACATGCTACCAACGACATAATCATAAATGCGCCAAAAATAATTGTTAAAATTTTCTTTTTCATATTACTCCGTCCGGTCAATATATGACCTGTCTATTTTTTTTGCAACAGCCAGAATTTTAGCATAAATACAAACTAATATCAATTATTTATTTAATATATCTTTATACACATGTTCCGCAACTACAGCATCCCCCTTACCGATTTCAACGGCCGGTGCAGCTTCACCGGAAGCATTAAGTTCACTCAATCTATAATCCATTACTTATGGTAATTTCACAATTATTGTTATAAAATTATAAACAGTTAAACATCGATTTCATCGATTTTATTGATTTCATCAATATACCAAAATACAGAAAAGAGACTGACACATGAATATAAATGAACTTACAAACAGTATTTACTCTTCGGAGGCCGGCTCTGTTAGCGGGATTAAAAAAGCTGAAGATATTTTAAAAGAAAATGTGATAAGCGAATCCGAAAAAGAAACAGTTAAGGATTTTGCGGAAATTTTATCTTCGTGTATTCAAAACAACAATGACGATGATAATAATTCGAATGTAATGAATATTCTTCTTGATGCTCAGACATCAAAGGAATATTTGGAAAGTAAATCCGGAAGAAATCTTATAATAAGTATGGCAGAAAACAGCATATCATCAATTATTACCGGAAACAATGACAATGACAATTAATTAAATAATCAAAATTATAATAATTAAATATAAAATCTGTATTTATTTAACTTTCTCATTGTCAGAAGTTGTAGTCTCTGCGCTTTCTTTAGCATTTTTTCTCTTTCTTAAGGATGATCCGATAAAAAAGGCTGTAATGATAGCGGCAATAAATACAACATAAACAATAAGATATTCGCATGTCCAATTTACAAAACTAACCATATAAATATACCCGTCCTTTTCTAAACTATTTACTATATTAACACTTCAAAACCTTCATCGTCAATAAGGCTGTTGCCGTCTGCGGCATTCGTTGCCAGAGTATCGCATATTTCATTGTAATTATTTCCGTTATGACCTTTAACCCATGTAAATCTTACTTCATGACGTTTCGTAAGTTCAATAAGTTCAACCCACAAATCTTTATTTTTTACTGTTTCTTTTTTTGAATTTCTCCAATTATTCTTTTGCCATCCGCTAATCCAATTCTGATTAAAAGCATCTACAACATATTTTGAATCCGTAATCACTTCAACCTTGCAACTACGTGTCAATATCTTAAGACCGGCAATAACGCCTCTTAATTCCATTCGATTATTGGTAGTCATCTTATATCCTTCGGAAATCTGCTTTTCATGAACAACCCCTTTGGAATCGGTGAATAATACTACCGTACCATAACCGCCATTGCCCGGATTACCTCTGGATGAACCATCTGAATATATTACTACTTCACTCATAACATTTTCCATTCTTTTGTTTCGGCAAAATTTTGTGCCATTGCTCGCGCATTTTCAGTTACATTTTTATCAAAACCAAGAACCTCCATAAGTTTTATTGCATTTGTCGTGGTAGCAGGTCCTTTAAGAAGTTTATATGAAAATCTTGTATCATTTTCGTTTATCGTTTCTTCAAAATGATAATTAACCAATATATCCGCCAGTAATATGGTGAGTTCGCCGTCATGTGTCGCAAATACCGTCTTTATACCTTTATTTTCCAAGCATACGGCGATCTGAGATGAAGCGGCTATTCTTTCGTTAGTATTGGTGCCTTTAAGAACTTCATCAACAAAACATATAACGGGTGCGGAATCAGAATCAACGGCAGTTATAATACGTTTTATGGATTTGAGTTCCGCAACAAAAAAGCTGTCACCTTTAAAAATATTATCTTTTACCGACATTGAAGTATAAACTCTCAGAAAAGGCATTCTGTATTCTCGCGCAATAACCGTATTGACGGATTGTGCCATTATTATTGCAATTGCATAAGTCTTGAGAAATGTGGATTTTCCCGATGCGTTGGAACCGGTTAGCAGCATTCCTTCAGAATACTCCACATCATTTGAAACGGGATTCTTAATCAAAGGATGTGAAATTTCTTTAATATAACAATCCTCATTGTCATTAAATTCCGGAACGCAATACAATTTCAAGGACTTTCTTAATGATCCGACCGAAATAATACTGTCTATATAACCTATATTTCTGTATAGCCTTATTACGCTGTCTTTGTTCTTAATTAAGGCTTTGTCTATACTTATGAAAAGAAGTATATCAATATGGAACAGCATATTTATGTAATCAATAATCACAGAAAGGATATTCTTGTTTACCGACGAAGATAAACTTACATACCCCGCGCCTCTCATAAGTCCTGCAAGCAGTTTCTTATCATCGGATATTTCTTTGCATACTCTTTTTAAATTATCCGGACAATTTTCATCATCATTAATTTTAAGTTTTTCGAAGTTCCTGGCACATTGAATAAGACGAATTATATAAAATGAAGGATCCAGAAAAGAATATATCTCGGCTTTCGAGCTGAAATAAATCATAATCGAAATGACTGTTCCGATGATGAAAATAACCGTTCCCCAAAGTGCATTTATAAATACAACGCCTACACCGCCAAGTATAATAAGAGTACCTGCTATTTGCTTTAAAATATTAGGTTTTTCATGCTCTTTAAACAAATATGAAATCGTTGTCCCGATTTTATTTTTACCCAACAATACAAGCTGATATAGAACATTTTCTCTCTGTGATGAATTGTTCTCAAAATAATTGACATCCGCCTCATGAATCCTTATTTCGTCGGATTTGGTAGCAGGAATTCTGAAATATTCGTACAAAGCATCTTCACCGGCACTACTCTTGGTATGATTCAGAAAATCAAATACACTGTCAGCATCTATATCCGAACATGTGATTTCATCAACATAAAAAGACTTCCCGTTTTTTTGATCAAAATCAAATAAATCGTGAATTATACTTTTTCCCGAACCGGAATTCTTCTTTTTTCCGTAATCAGATTTAATAGAATTTAATAAGGATTTTTTTTCTCGATTATTTTCTATTATTCCGAGAATAATAACTATAACGAAAATTCCCAAAAATATTAAAGTAATTTGAATTCTGCCGTCCATATTTATCCTTTAAAATCAGGTCCGAAGCTGTCAGGAAGCAACTGTTCCAATGTATATGTCTTATAATCTTCGGTATTCTTAGCAACAATTACAATCATGGAAGCAGGATCAGAGAATTCTCTCAAAACCTGCCTGCAGACACCGCACGGAAAAGCATATGTATCTACAGCTTTACCTCTGACTCCGCCAACTATACATATAGCCTTAAGCAGTCTCTCTCCTTCGCTGACCGCTTTAAATATTGCAGTCCTTTCCGCACAATTGGTCGCACCGTAGGATGCATTCTCAACATTGCATCCCTGATAAATCTTACCGCTTTGTGTAATCAAAGCAGCTCCCACCATAAAATCGGAATATGGCGCATATGCATTTTCCCTGGCTTCCAAAGCCTTCTTTATCAACAATTCATAATCCATTTATTCTCTCCAAATATCTGATTTAATCGGATTTCTAAGATAATGAGAAAAACAATTCCAATCTGTAGGAATCGATAATCACGGGAATAACAACTATTTTGTCTTTTTTAATTACTATCTCATCAATGCCCGAAACAGGCTGAAGCATATTTATGTCCGTCTTCCTGTATGACAATGAAGCAGCAAAAAGTCCGTTAATAATATTTATAAATTCACCGACACTGTCAAGCACTTTCGAATCAAGAGAATAATAAGATGTTTCGGAAATAATGCTTGATATATGAATCAAAGAATCACTGTCTCCGGATATACCGAGTAAAGTATCACGATCTCCGCTCATCATCTGATAAGATGCATTTTTACATCTGTATTCGGACAACACGGTTCCTTTTTCTATAAAAATATCATTGGATATGATTCTTGAAAAAGTTCTTACAGCCAACACAACAAATTCAACATAATCGGGGTCGCTGACAGGAACAAAGTATGGAATAACGGAGTCCATCTCATTATTCTTAAGTGCATCTTCGGCTTCTTTATTTAGCCCAAGGAGCTTGGAAAAATCCGAAAAACATTTTTCCGTCTCATCAAGACTCAGATATCCAAGGTCAAGTGCATTCTGACAAAAAGACATATAACTCGAACCCTGAAGCGAAAGAAGTTTATCCAGCGCTTCATCATCAAGATAACCGAGACTTTTCGCTATATCACCGAATTTTTGATCCAGTACTTTTTGCTTTCTGTTAATTTCCACAACCTGTTGTTCGGTGAGCATTTTCTCTTTAACCGCAATCATACCGAGCCTTACTCTTTTTTTATATTGAGTGGCTTTTAAAATACTGCTTTGCGAAGAATTCAATTTACCTATACATACAAGATAATTGCAGAATAAATTTACAAACATAATACCCCCCGCAATAAAATCATAAAAAATATCTGCAAAACTATTTTTTCTTTAATTCTCAAATAGATTTGTAAATGTGAGTATTTATATTGTCGGACATCGTTGCATGATATAAAGCTTTATCTGCCTGGGAATAAATCTCCTCAAAAGAAAGTGAATCTCCCAGCATAGATGAGCCTATATTAATTATGGGAGAAATCGTTGTATTATCAAGCTCAATTTCACCCGAAAGATTAATTGCGATGTCATTCAGACAGTATTGAAGCTCACGAATATCCGGCTGCCCGGTGTGAAGAATCATATATAAATCATCAAAAATTTTTGATGCTATTCCATATTTAAAATTGTCCTGTCTCAGATAATCACAAACAGTCGAAAAATATGAAGAAAGGATATTTGAATTAACCTTTTCCCTTAAATCCCGATAATTTGTAAAAGAAATAAGAATCAAAGCTCCGTCCGAATTATTATCTATAAGCTCCTTCGTCTTATTCTTTAGAGCATCAACGCTGAATAAACCATTGTCGGAAGAAGTACCGATTTCTTCCAGCAGACCTTTTCTCATATCATCCATAGCAAGAACTTTTTCAATTCTTCCCAGTACGACTTCTTCTTCAAAAGGCTTGGTAATAAAATCAAGAGCTCCCAGCGACAGACCTTTTATCTCACTCTCTCGCTCCTTATCTGCAGTAAGAAATATAATCGGAATATTAGCGGTCAGAGGATTGAGTTTAATCTCTTCCATTGTTTCATAACCGTTCATCTCAGGCATCAAAATATCAAGAAGAATCAAATCCGGGGTATACTTCTTCAAAAACGACAGCGCCTGCTTACCGCTCTTAGCCATGGAAACCTCGTATCTGCCCTGCAGCATCTGAGACTCGACCTTCAAATTGGTAGTATTGTCATCAACAATCAGAATATGCTTCAAATTCACCCTCCGATTACAACAGTAATATCATAAAATCAAATCTTAAATACCAAGGAATTTAACAACTTCATCCTTCATCTCATCTACTTCGCACACGGTATCATGTAAAACAGGAGCATTCTTAATATCAAGTACTGCCCGGGGTACATTGGTGCCGGATACCTTTGAAAGCTCGTCAATGAGATTAAAATCATCAATTGAAGAATATTTATCGGCATCAATTGCTTTCATGACACTGCCCATAAACTTATAAGGACTGGCCGTTGAAGCTATAACAGCCGGTGTCCTGTCACCGGTCTTCTTAACATATTCGTCATATACGGCACCTGCAACCGCAGTATGAGTATCGATTACATATCCGGTGTTGTCATAAAGCGATTTAATCTTGTCAAAGCACTGTTTTTCGGAAGCAAATCCTGCTTCAAATGAATCAAGTCCCGCTTTCATGGCTGAATCAATTACATATTTACCCGTATTCTTGAGATCATTCATAAGAGCGTTATTCTTAGCATCATCTTTTCCTCCGATAAGATATATAAGTCTCTCAAGGTTGCTTGAAATAAGGATATCCATTGAAGGCGAGCTTGTTAAAATAAAATCTCTGTTTTTATCGTAAACACCGGTTTCGAAGAAATCATAAAGTACCTTATTTTCATTGGATGCGCAAATTAATTTATTAACCGGAAGGCCCATATTTTTGGCAATATACGCAGCAAGAATGTTACCGAAATTACCTGTGGGAACAACAACATTAATCTTGTCGCCGCATGCAATCTTACCGTTCTTAAGGAGATTGCCGTAAGCATATACGTAATAGCATATCTGAGGAACAAGACGACCTATATTAATGGAATTGGCAGATGAAAATACATATCCTGCGTTTTTAAGCTGTTTCTTAAGATTAACGTCATTAAAAATATTTTTCACACCGGTCTGAGCATCGTCAAAGTTACCTTTTATTCCTATAACCTTAACGTTATTACCCTTCTGGGTAACCATCTGTTTTTCCTGAATCTTGCTTACACCGTTCTTGGGATAAAATACAACAATACCTGTGCCCGGAACATCGGAGAATCCGGCAAGAGCAGCTTTTCCGGTATCACCGCTTGTAGCGGTAAGAATAATTATTTTATCTGTCATATTGTTTTTCTTGGCAGATGTTGTCATAAGATAAGGCAGTATCGAAAGAGCCATATCCTTAAAAGCTATTGTGGAACCGTGAAACAGTTCGAGATAATAAGCTCCGTCAGCATAACACAATGGTGCAATCTCCTCTGTATCGAACTTGGAATCATATGCACTGTTGATACAGTATCTGAGTTCTTCTTCGGAAAAATCATCCAAAAACATTCTCATTACTCTATATGCTGTCTCTTTGTAATCCATATTTTTTAAATCTTCAAGCTGAAAATCAAAAGAAGGAATCTCCGAAGGGAAAAACAATCCGCCGTCTTCCGAGAGTCCCTGTAAGATAGCCTGTGAAGCCGTAAATTTTAAATTATTGTTTCTTGTACTGTTATAATAAATACTCATTTTTTTCTCCAATTTCTAATATTCTGATTTACAATCCATTCCATTTTACAACCAAACAACTCTATTTTCAAATTATTGTTGGAAGTTGCAAACGAAAAATAGATATTGTTCAAAATATAAGATATAATTTAGACATGAATAAAGAATTTCCGGGTGTTTTTCAGGCACAGAAAAAAGACAAATCAATATATTACAGAGCATCAATCACTTACCGGGGCAAGCATATTTCCCTTGGATCTTTTGATACGGAAGATAATGCATCTGCTGCATACAAAGACGCCGATTCAATTTTAAAAAATAATGAAATAAGCATACTGGATGTTACAGACAGTCCCGACAGTTATACACTGTCTTTCGAAAAATGTATTGTTCTTATCAATTTCAGAGATAACGGACTCTATATAGCCAACCCTATTTATATTTCACCAAAAATGATCTATTACTACCTCAGTCCCGATGAAATACTCAAATTCGACGCCGATGAACTCTTTTACTACTCCGAACACAAGATAATGAAAAGAGGCAATCACCTTTTCGTATCCGATTACGGAAAACAGGTAAATATCGTAACACGTTATTCAATTAAAAATCATGCTGTTATTGATAAAGATTATCGTTTTAAAAATGGCGACAGATTGGATTTCAGGACAAGTAACCTCGAAATATTCAACATTTACCAGGGCGTGTCAAAATGCAGGGACAAAGGCACAACCATGTACAAAAGCGTAATTCATATAGGCGGTAATTATACGGTTGGTCACTACTATACTCAGGAAGAGGCCGCAATTGCCTACAATAAAGCTGCCCATTATCTGGAAAACAACGGAATTGACATTAACTTTAACATTAATATTATTCACGGATTATCTCAAAGAAAAATAAATGAAATATACAAGAAAATAATAATCCCGGATTCAATTAAATCTTACGTGAAAAAATACGGAAAAGATCATCCTTCACCGTAGTCGTTAAAACTGATTATCAAATGTGCATAACCCGCAACACCGCCGATTGAACCGGTTGTCGTATATCTCCACATATTAAATTCATAAGGGAAATCCGGAGTCAGAGCATCCTCATTGTACCAGACATCGTATCCTATAAGTGAGCCGAAGCTGACTCTCTTCAGAAGATACTCCTTATTACCGCATATCGCGGGTATGTATCCCGCATCACGTATGGTATCCATAAACGCAATTGCAATATTGGTCCTTTGCATCTGACTCAGTGAGTCAGTTCTTACATCATTGGAATTGACCTCTTCCATGTAAAAGACAATCGGATACTTAACGTCTATCGAATTTTCCGAAATTGTATTAAGCACATACTGAGCTTCTTCAATCGCTTCCTCTTTCGTCACCGCCTGTGAAAAGAAATACAAACCCACATCAAGACCTGCATTATTGGCTCTGTTGTAATTGTCGATAAAATTTTCATCCATATTTATTTCACCGGATGCATAACCTCTCGAGCCAAGTTTTAACATACAGAACTCTATCCCGGCTTTTTGGAGTTCATAAAAATCGACATAATCATCATTTTTTGACAACTCAACACCGGCTGTCGATACATTAATCTGGTTATCATAATACTTCATAAGCGAATTAACATATATTAAATTCGAATAGTTATATGTATTTAAAGTCAGATACTGATTGATACTCAACCATTCCGTACTACCGTCACTGTAAGTAATCAGCGTATGAAGTCCGTCGGTTGCAGGATTGTTCTCAGTTATCTCGGAGGAAGCGGAATTGGCAGACAGTGCGTTGGCCGCATCCGAAATATCAACTCCCATATCTGTCTCCTCATCATAATCATGCCAGAAATCCAAATCATCTGCAGTAAGATTGCTTCCGCTGATATATTCGCTCAAATCATCCGAAACATAATAATTGTATCCGTTAGTACTGACAGCATCCGAATCATTGTCAGTATTCTTTTTGGCAAATTTGTCTTTATTAATAACAAGTACGGATAATAAAATCAAAAGTACAACCAAAACAGACGCCAGAAGCGTATATCCGATTGAAGTATTAATCTTCTTTCCGCTGTATTCTTCTTCCGAATCAAAATCATCAAGTCGCATACTTTCCCTCTTATTCCCTTTAATCACTATATCTATATTGTGTAAAATAAGAAAAATAGTGATAAAATACAAAATATGAATAATATACTCAAAAAATCAAAAAAATTAATATGTTTGTTTCTTACTTTAATAATATCATTTCTGCTGACAATCTCCTGTTCTAAAAACACAGACCCGACTGTTATTGACGGTTTTTATTTTAACACATTTATTCAAATAGTCATATACGATAATGTATCCGACGATATTAAACTCGGCGTCTCAAATCTTTGCGATTACTATGACAGGCTTTTTTCCATAAGCCGTGAAGACAGTGAGTTATTTATTATTAATAATTCGTCAAAAACCGAAATTTCCGAAGAAATGTTTAATATACTGTTTTCCGAAAAACAATTTTCGGAGGATACCGACAGAGTAATCGATGCAACAATCGGAACCGTTTATGAATTATGGGATTTTACCGGGGAGACCTCTGTACCACCTTCAGAGGAGGCTGTCACAGAAGCTCTTAAATATACCGGATTTGATCAAGTAATATTGACGGAAGAAAATGACCGGTTTTACATCGAGAAGCCTCTTGAATGCAAGATTACACTCGGATATATGGCTAAAGGCTACATATCCGGCAAAATAGCCGATTATCTAAAAACCGGTAATATCAACAACGCCATAATTAACTTGGGCGGCAATGTTATGTGCATAGGTTCAAAACCCGACAATACAGAATATGCAGTGGGAATAGAATATCCGTTTTCGATTAAAAATGAATCAATAACCGCATTAAGCATAGACTCTTCCAATGAAGATATGTGTGTAATAACAAGCGGAATCTACGAAAGATACTTTACATATAATGGTTCCGTCTACCATCACCTCTTAAATACTTCTACAGGTTACCCCGAGCAGAATAATCTGTTAAGTGTTACCGTAATCGGAAGCGATCCTCTGATTTGCGACAGATTAAGCACCGCCTGTTTTCTGATGGGCATGGAAAAAGCGAAGCAATTCATGGAAAAATATCCCGATTACTCCGCTTTATTTATTAATGAATATTATGAAACAGAAACCAGTGACAATTTTCCGGAACAAATTCGAATCTACTGATTATTCTATTAAACCTTTTCAATTGATTTTCTGGGACATTTCTCACGGCAGCTTCCGCAGTCGGCACATTTAGAATAATCAATCTTTGCAAGGAAATTATTTACTTCAATTGCCTCATGCGGGCAGTTCTTTTTACACAATCCACAGCCTATACAGCCGCTTTGACAGTTCTTCATCACATCCGGTCCCTTATCGGTACTTGAACATGCAACCGCATAATGACTGTCATACGGAATAAGTTCAATTAGATTCTTGGGACAGGCCGCAACACATTTACCGCAGGCAACACATTTCTCTTTATCCACTAAAGCTACACCGTTTACAACACTGATTGCATCGAAGGCACACGCTTTTACACAAGAACCGAGTCCGAGACAACCGTTACCGCAGGCTTTATCACCGCTTCCCGGAACATATTTGGCCATCACACAATCCTGAGCTCCCGAATAATCATATTTCTTAACAGTCTTATCACAGTCACCGGCGCATTTAACAAACGCTCTCATTTTAATGGTTTCTTCCGCTTCAATACCCATTATTGCGGCAACCTTGCCTGCAACTTTTGAACCGCCCACGGGACAACCATTGACAGGAGCTTCCCCGGATACTATGGCCGAAGCCATTGCACTGCATCCGGCATAGCCGCAACCACCGCAATTGAAGCCCGGAAGTACTTCCAATACTTTCTCTTCTCGTTTATCTGTTTTTACAGATAATTTTTTCGCGGAAATTCCCAAAAACAAACCAAGAAATAAACCAAGCAGACTTAATGCCGCTACGGAAGTTATTATTATCTGCATACAATTCGCTCCTTTTTGTTATTTATCAATTCAAAATTTCGGGAATTAAAGAAGTCCCGAGAATCCGCAAAATGCAATAGCCATAAGACCTGCCGTAATTAATACAATCGGCATTCCTTTAAAGGGTTTCGGAATATCATTATATTTAATCTTTTCACGAATACCTGCAAGTATACATATTGAAATAGCAAATCCGCCGGAAACCGAAAAACCGTTTACAACACCATAAAGAATACTGTAATTCTCCTGAACATTGGTAAGTGCCGTACCAAGAACAGCACAGTTGGTTGTTATCAACGGCAGAAATACGCCGAGTGATTTATACAAAGAAGGTATTTTCTTCTTAAGAAACATCTCGACGAACTGCACCAATGCTGCAATAACAAGAATAAATACAATAGTTTTCAGGTAAGTTATTCCGAGTTTGACAAGAATATAATCATAAACCAATCCCGTAACAAGACTTGAAAGAGTAATTACAAATATAACACTAAGTCCCATACCGGCCGCTGTCTTAAGCTGTTTGGATACACCCAGAAAAGGACAAAGGCCGTAAAACTGACTAAGTACAACATTACTTATAAGAGCAGAAGACACTGCGATTATTAACAATTCTTTAATTGATTCACTAATCATTTCCCGCTGTTCTCCTTTTCTTTTTTAATATGCTTCTCATATACCGATCCGTCAATTCCGTCTTCATCATAGAATGCATGCTCGCACTTATTGGTACATTCGTCACAATTGTGAAGTCCTGTCTCACATAAGGTATTTTCGGTAATATCCGGAATTGCCTTTTTCTTCTTTTTATTTCTTACAGACGAGATAAAGGCAACAAGAAAAGCCAGAACAAAGAATGCTCCCGGAGCCATAACAAATATAGATATCGGATACTGTCTTCCGAGCCATTCTATAAATCCCGAAGGACATTTGAGTCTGGTGGCAATCTCAACAAATGAATAACCAAAAATCTTATGAGCACCGAGCATTTCACGAACAACACCTATAAATGTAAGTGCCATTGTAAATCCAAGTCCCATTCCGAGACCGTCAAACATTGAAAGAATAAAATTATTTTTGGATGCGAAGCTCTCCGCTCTTCCCAAAATAATACAGTTAACAACAATAAGCGGAATAAACATTCCGAGAGAGTCATTTAATGAAGGAATGTATGCTTCAAGGAACTGGCCCACAATAGTAACAAAAGAAGCAATTACAACAATATAAGCAGGTATACGTACTTTATCGGGAATAACCTTTCTGAGCATTGAAATAATAATATTGCTCATTGTCAGTACAACAGTAGTTGTAAGCCCCATACCCAATCCGTTAACAGCGGAGGATGTAACTGCAAGTGTAGGACACATACCAAGCATAAGTACAAAAGTCGGGTTCTCGGTAATCAGGCCGTTATAAAAAGTCTTGGCACAATTCTTAGCCATTTTACTCATTTACTGTCACCCCCTGAAGATTATTTATGGTTCTGTAAAGTTCAAGACCGGCATTAACACCGTTTACAAACGCATTGGTTGTAATCGTCGCGGAACTTATGGCATCTATTTCATTGTCAAGCATCGACCCGGTCTTGGTATATACGAAACTTTCAACCGTTTTGTCCTTAAACTGAGGAACAAGAACATTCTCAGCTTCAAGACCAAGTCCGACGGTTTCTCCGGAAGACAATATAGACACACCGTTAAGCTTGCCTTCATTTGTAACGCCCATCATAAACTGAATGTCTCCTCCATATCCTTCTTTTGTGGTAACAGTAAATACATACCCTACAGAATTGCCGGACACATCCACCACATCATATATCTCATCGAAAGTTACTTTCTCATAGGAATTGACAAAACCGGAAATCAAAGGTATGGAAAGATAGTTCTCGGTCGCAAGTGTAAATGCCTGTGCTCCGGGAAATACGGCCTGACAACTTTCTTCTTTGATCTGTTGCTGTCTCTCTGCAATAGGATCTTTGGTAACATTGAATACAAGAGCAAGAAGAAGACCTGCAACAGCCGTAATAGCAAAAAGTATAAAAGCATCCTTAAAAATACTTTTCATTATTTCCTAACCTCCTTTCTTACTCCGAAAGCCTTGGGCTTAGTAGCTTTGTCAATCAACGGAACAAGAAGATTACCGATAATAATTGCATATGATACACCCTCGGCAGAAGGTGCAAATATTCTGAATATCGCCGTCAGAAATCCCAAAAAGATACCGTAAATAATCTGTCCTTTTGGAGTAACCGGTCTGGTAACATAGTCGGTAGCCATAAAGAATGCACCAAGCATAAGTCCTCCGCCTGCAAGCTGTGCGCAAAGATATGTAATATCAATGCCACGTCCGGCAAAAGCAAGAATAAATACAGCAAATGAAATAATATATGAAGCACTGAGTTTCAAATCTATAATTCCGAAAATCAGCATTATGCAAGCACCGATTACAATGGCAAACATTGATGTCTCGCCGATTGTTCCCGGTGTCTTACCCAAGATCATGTCCTTTACGGAATATGTAAGTGTACCATTTTTAAGTTCGCCAAGAGGCGTCGCCCCTGAAAATGCATCCATTTTAAAGTCAGTCATTAACTTCGGAAATGAAATAAGCAAAAAACATCTTGCTGCCAAAGCAGGATTCATAAAATTCTGACCAAGACCGCCAAACAACATTTTCACAACGGCAATTGCAAATACACCGCCTATAACCGGAAGCCACAAAGGCACAGTTGCCGGCAGATTAAGTGCAAGAAGAAGACCTGTAACAACAGCAGAAAAATCTCCGACAGTCGTAGGTTTCTTTCTTAGAACATTAAATAAGAATTCGGTAATTACACAGCTTGCAACACTTACAAGCACCACATATAAAGCTCTTATTCCAAACCACCATATACCGAAAGCGGTTGCCGGCAGAAGTGCTATTACAACCGTCAACATTATCTTAAAGGTAGTCATCGTTCCTCTGATATGAGGATTTGAAGAAATTTTCATCATTTTATTATCATTATTCATAATTTGCCTCCAAATGATTTCAAACTGTTTGCAGATTTGAAATCATCAATACCGTTTGAAAATTTAATTTCAAACTTTCATACCCTCACAATCATTTAGATTTTTTATTTCTGGCAAGCTGTTCTTTTCTCATGGTTTTGATGGCCTGACAAAGCTGTTTGCCTGCAGGGCATACATAAGAGCAGCTTCCGCATTCAACACATTCCATACCGTTTTCCGCAACAAATGCCTCAAAGTCACCATTAATCGCAAGCTGTTCAAGTCTTGCGGGAACAAGACCCGAAGGGCATGCCCCTGTACATCTTCCGCAATTGATACAAGCGGTCTGCTTTTTGGCAGATACCTCATCTTTTTTAAAGCATAAAAGCGCAGAAGAAGACTTCGTAACCGGAACATCAAGATCAAACATGGCAAAGCCCATCATGGGGCCGCCGGAAATAAGCTTCTCACAATCACCCTTTAATCCTCCTGCCTGTTCCAGTACTTCACTGTATAGAGTACCCGTTCTTACTCTGAAATTACGTGGATTCTTTACAGCGTCACCGGTAACGGTCACTATTCTTTCATAAAGCGGCTGGCCTTCTATTACTGCGTTATTTACCGAAATTACGGTATCAACATTATTCACAACACATCCCGCATCAGCCGGAAGCATTTTTGAATTAATCTTACGTCCGGTTACAGCATATATAAGATGTCTTTCCGAACCCTGCGGATACTTAGTCTTGAGAGTCTTAACAGATATTTCAGGGATATTCTTTGTCTTCTCCTTAAGAATCTTAATGCATTCCGGTTTATTATCTTCAACTGCAAGATAACCTTTTGCATTATCGAACAAAGAAAGAATAATAAGAAGACCGTTAATCAATTTATCGGGTTCTTCCATCATCTTACGATAATCACTTGTCAGATAAGGCTCACATTCGGCACAATTAACAATAACATATTCTATTTTTTCAGGATTCTTGGGGCTGAGTTTAACAGAAGTAGGGAAACCTGCACCACCCATTCCGACAATACCGGCTTCATCTACAATATTTATAATATCTTCCTTTGTCATATCCTTTAATTGTTTGTTATGAATCAAAGGTGCGGAATTATATTTATTGTCATTCTCAATAACAATACAATTAACCATATCCCCCATTGCATTTCGATGAAGCTGAACGCCTTTTACAACACCGGAAACCGAGGAGTGAATATTGGCTGAAACAAATCCACCCTTTTCAGCTATTTTCTGTCCCACAAGCACCGTGTCCCCCGAATTAACAATACACTTGGCAGGAGCGCCGATATGCTGATTAAGCGGATAATAAAGAATCGGACCGGGAAGAATATCCGAAATAGACTTGTTTTTCGATAAACTTTTCCCATCGAAGGGATGAATCCCACCCTTAAAAGTAGCTAAAGACATACATTTCTCCTATCTCTCAGATGAAATTGGTCTTATACATCTAACCTATTTAATAATACTAGTTTTTGTCAAAAAATACTACATTTATCTAAGTAATATGATAAAATATTAATAGTTTTGTAAAAATGATGAAGAAAATAGAATAATGAAAGGGTTAAAATGAAAACAATCAAAACAAACTTTCATGACTTAAAACCGTCTTATCCGATAGAGAATCTTTCTAATCCGGAAGAAGTCATTTTTTTAGATATTGAATCCACAGGTCTTACTGCCAAGAATACTAATCTTTACTTAATCGGCATTGTATATTTAGAGGATGACTGTTGGCAGTCTCTTCAATGGTTTGCAGAAAATTATGAAGACGAACTCTCGGTTCTGACGGCATTTTTTGAATTCGCGAAAAAATATAAATATATAATTCATTATAACGGAAATAAATTTGATCTTCCTTATTTGCTTGCAAAATGCGAGCAATACAATCTCGCTTTTAATTTCGATGACTACAACGGAATTGATATTTACAGAAGAATTGCTCCCTACAAGGATATATTCGGTTTGCCCGATTTAAAGCAGAAAACCATTGAAGAATTTTTAAATATCGAACGAAGCGACACATATTCCGGCCGAGAGCTTATCAGCAAATATCACAATTATGTATGTGACCCCAACGAAACCGATTTAAATGATTTACTGCTTCACAATGAAGAAGATTTAAAAGGAATGCTAACCGTTATCTCGATGCTTGCCTACTCCGATTTATTTAATACAGGTCTAAGAGTAATGAAAGCACAAGCCAATTATTTCAATAACGAGAACAAAAAACGTTGCCAGGAAATAATTATGAAGCTCAGACTTGAAGTTCCTCTCCCGGTTCAAATATCATTCCGAGGTCTCGGATGTTATTTCTCCGGTAACGGAATTGACGCACAGCTCAAAGTTCCTCTTTACGAAGAAGAAATGAAATATTTTTATTCAAATTATAAGAATTATTATTATCTTCCTGCCGAGGATACTGCGATGCATAAATCAATCGCAACTTTTGTCGATAAACAGCATCGCGTTCAAGCCAATGCATCTAATTGTTACACCAGAAAAAAATCCTTGTTTTTGCCTGAATGGGAATCATTATTTACACCGTTCTATAAAAGGGATTATAAAGACAAAAATATATACTTTGAACTTTCAGACGAATTCAAGAAGAGCAGATCGGCATTCAGTCTTTATGCACAGCACATACTGAATAACATGCTTACCGATGCCGAATAACAAATAAATATTAAAATTAAAAACCCGAATGTAACCAAACATTCGGGTTAATTTTTTATTATTTTTCATAAAAGAATGAATTTTTTCTGAGAAATCCTATATCAGAATAATTCACTATCTGTTCGGTGCTTCCTATAAACAGGAAACCGCCTTTTACTAAAGTATTGTAATACTTCTTGAAAATCTCATCTTTTGCGGGATCCGTAAAATATATCAATACATTTCTGCAGACAATCATATGATATCCTGTCGGATACTTATCTGCCAAAAGATTATGTTGAGAAAATTCAACTCTGTTCTTTATACAATCCTTAATCTTATAAGAATTACCAATCTTTTCAAAATATTTAATCTTAAATTCACCAGGTACACCGGCTATGGATTTCTCATCATACAGACCAAGCTTGGCTTTTGCAAGTATCTGTTTATCTATATCGGTTGCGTGAATCTTTATCTTCTCAAGCGGAATATGTTTGGACAATGCCATTACAAACGAATAAGGTTCATCACCTGTAGAACAGGCAGCACTCCAAATCTTCAGATCCTTACCGAATTTGCTAATTAATTCCGGAAAAACAACCTTGTCCATATAATCCCATTGATCCGGATTACGATAAAATTCCGAAACATTGATTGTAAGATAGCTGATAAAATCTTCGAAAACAGCTTTATCTTTACGTATCAACTCAAGGAATTCGGGATAACCGGGGCATCCGTGACGACGAATCAAAGCATCAATTCTTCTCTTCATCTGTTTCTCTTTATAACTGCAAAGATCAATGCCGGTCATAGCAAAAACTTTACTTTCAAAAGCTTCATAACTCATTTCCATACTAAGCACCCCCAAACGCCTATATAGTAAGAATTATTCCTCTGTTGAAACCTCATCCTCTTCATCATCGCTAAGAAGAGCTTTCATGCTAAGGCTGATTTTCTTTTCTTCGAAATTAACATCAACAATCTTAGCTTCAATCTCCTGTCCGATACTAAGTACAGCTGAAGGCTTATCAATTCTTTCTTTTGAAATCTGTGATACATGAAGAAGTGCATCAACATTATCATCGATTGATACGAATGCACCGAAATCTGCCATACGTGCAACGGTACCTTTAACGATGTTGCCTACTGCATATTTGCTCTCAGCGTCAGCCCAAGGATTCTCATCATCAAATTTTGCAGAAAGAGCAATCTTATCTCCTTCGATTTCTTTGATAAATACTTTAACCTTATCACCTTTTCTGAATACATTCTGAGGATGATCGATACGGCCCCAGCTCATCTCTGAAATATGAAGAAGACCGTCTACACCACCTATATCTACAAATGCACCGAAACTTGTAACATTCTTAACTTCACCTTCAATAACGTCGCCAACAGCAATTGTCTCAAGAGCTTTGGCACGAAGTTCTGCTTTTTCTTTAAGAAGTACAGACTTGCAGTCACCGATATAACGACGCTTCTTGGGATTGCACTCTGTCATAACAAACGATACCTCGGTACCTGCCATATCAGAGAAATCTTTCTTACCGAAGCTGTCGGTAGCAAGAGAAGCGGGAATAAATACGGGAACTTCATCAACAATAACTTTGATACCGCCCTTAACTACTTCGGATACCTTTGCTGTCAATACAGTCTGATTATTAAATGCTTCTTCAAGAACAGCACTAACTTTCTCATTAAGTACTCTCTTATATGAGAGAAGTACCTGTCCGTCGCCGTCATTAAGCTTAAGGACTTTAACATTTATAACGTCTCCTTCCTTCACAGCGGATGTAAGATCAAGCGAAGGATCATTTGTGTATTCATTCTTTGTAATGATACCATCTGACTTATAGCCAATGTTGACAAAGACCATCTCAGGTGTTACTGACAAAACGGTTCCTTCCACCACTTCCCCCATATGAATATTTTTAAATGATTCTTCCAGCATTTGTTCAAAAGTTAATTCTGACATAATTTTGAACCTCCTCAATAATATTGTTTGGGGTGGAAGCCCCCGCAGTAATACCAACAGCTTTGTCACCGGCCGAAACCTGCATATTCAAATCAGCTAAAGTCTGTATAAAATAAGTCTTGCTGCATTTCTGTCTGCAAATATCGTACAATTTCTTGCTGTTTGAACTCTGCTTATCGCCTATAACAATCATTATATCTACGTTCCCGGCAATAGCAGCAGATTCATTCTGACGCTTTTTAGTGGCATCGCATATAGTATTCACAACATTAACATCATACCCCTTTTTATTAAATAATTCAACAAGTTCTTCAAATTTGTTAAAACTAAAGGTTGTCTGAGATACTATTGTAATCGGTTTATTTTCGGGATTTTGAAAATTCTCCGCTTCCGAAGCATCTTCAATTACATAACATAAAGTGTCACACCATCCCTTTATACCAACAACCTCGGGATGACCGGCATTGCCCACAATAATAACAATATTGTCTTTGGCGACTGCATTAACGGTATTATGAATTCTTTTTACAAAAGGACATGTCATGTCGACATACTCAATCCCCAACGAATCAAGTTTTTCACACACCTCTTTTGTAACTCCGTGAGATCTGATTATAACAAGACCCGATTTATCGACTTCACCTAAAGCCGATTCATCTTTAAGAGTTATTACGCCTTTACTTTCCAGATCCTTTACAACCTCAGAGTTATGTATAATCGGTCCGAGTGTATATATTTTTCTGTTACTTTTAAGACATTCATATACTTTATCAACGGCCCTTTTAACTCCGAAACAGAATCCGGCCGTATCTGCTGTTATAATCTCCATTTTCATTAATCCTTTTTATTTTCCCAATAATAAAATAATACGTTCGCACACTTCGTCTATAGTCATATCGGAGCTGTCAACTTCTATTGCGTCATCAGCCTTGACAAGCGGCGAGACCTCTCTGTGCATATCCCGATAATCACGTTCGATAATTTCCTTTTCAATTACTTCTACATCAGCGGTTTCGCCTTTATTGCTAAGTTCCAAAAATCTACGTCTTGCTCGTTCTTTCGTGCTTGCAGTAAGATAAATCTTCAGATTCGCATTGGGTAAAACAACGGTACCTATATCTCTTCCGTCCATAACAACATCATTGTCGGCTGCAATCTTCCTCTGTAAATCAACAAGTTTCTCTCTTACTTCACGTATTGCCGATACTTTAGAAGCAACATCTCCGATTTCCCGTGTTCTGATTAATGTGTTAACATTTTCATTATTAAGGAAAATCTGTTGTGTTCCTTCGAAATATTGAATTGTTATATTAATATTATCAAGCGATTTAATTATTTCATCTTTATCGTCGGGAGATATATTGTTCCTCAGAACATATAATCCAACGGCTCTGTACATTGCTCCCGTATCAATATATATGGCATTAAGACTGCCGGCCGTTTTTTTTGCTATCGTACTTTTACCGGCACCTGCCGGTCCGTCAATTGCTATTACCATAATAATTTCTCCTATACATAAATATTATAAAGTTCCCGCAGCTCTTGCTGTTGACCATGCGATTTGGAGATTAAATCCACCCGTATATGCATCAACATCCAGGATTTCACCCGCAAAATAAAGATTTTTTACGATTTTTGATTCCATATTTGATGGGTTAACCTCTTTAACATTTATACCGCCTATCGTTATGATTGCTTCATTAAAATCTCGCAGGCCCGTAACGTTAAGTTCGAAATTCTTTAAAAAGCCGACAAGCTTCTCTCGTTCCTGTGCGGTGATAAAATTAATTTTTTTGTCTCCGCTCACTCCGATTAACTCCGGAACAAGCTGTGCCAATCGTTTCGGCAGAAGGCCTTCCAAAACATTTTTAAATTGTCTGTTGTTATTCTCATTAAAATCGCGCAGTACTCTCTCATCCAGCTTCTCGTGATTAAGCGCCGGCTTAAGATCAATATATGCCTTGCATTTTCTCCCGAAATACTTACCGGAATAGACACTGGACGCTGTAAGAACAAGCGGACCGCTTATTCCGAAATGTGTAAACAGCATTTCTCCGAACCCCGAATAAATATTCTTCCCTTCAATTTCAAGATTAAGGGATACATTTTTAAGCGATAATCCCATAAGATCTTTACAGAAATGTTCTTCACATTCGAAGGGAACGAGTCCCGGGCGAAGTTCGGAAAATGTATGACCGTATTTTTTTAAAATATTTGTGAAATAACCGTCCGAACCGGTAGAAGAATATGAACAGCCTCCGGAGCAAAGGATAATCTTATCCCCCGGTAAACGTTCGCCGTTTTTAAGCACGACGCCCTTTGCAATACCCTCTTCTACTGTTATGTCCTTTACGAAGGTATTCTTCCGTATCTCTACTCCGTTATTTAGCAATCCTTTTTCAAGTGCTTTTATCACATCCGAAGAATGATCGCTTACCGGAAAGACACGACCGCCCCTTTCAACCTTAAGAGAGCAACCGTATTTTTCAAACAAGTCCATTGTCATATAAGAATCAAAGCCATAGATACTGCTGTATAAAAATTTGGAATTCGAATTGACCGAATCAAAAAATTCATTATCGGGACAGTTATTGGTAACATTACATCTGCCTTTTCCGGTGATAAATAATTTCTTGCCCAATTTTTCATTCTTTTCAAGAAGAATTACATTTTCCCCGCATTCGGCCGCAGTCAGGGCACTCATCATGCCGGCAGCGCCGCCACCTATCACTAATACTCTGCTCATCTTATTCCTTTATCCCAAATAGTTGTTCCAAATATCTTCCAACTGTTTTTTATTCTTATTCAGATTCTTTTTGTATTTTAATTCCAAAGCGACCAAAAGACTGTTAATTACACTTAAAGCCGCCGTAAACGAATATGTATTATCCGTAAGGCTGCATGGAGCAAGAAGATTGCAGGAAGAATAAATATTAACGGGTGAATATTTGTCATCCGTTATGGTTATAATATCAGTCTTCTTTTCATTACAAAGCTCCAAAGCTTTTATGGTTCTCACAGAATAAGGAGGGAAACATATTCCGATAACCGCATCTTTTCCGTCCGCAAAAAGAAGCTGTTCGAATATTTCTTCCGAAGATATAGAAGAAACCACTACAACATCGTCACGGAAAAGATGAAGATTATAAGCCATGAGTTCTGCCAACGGTCTCGAAGAACCCTGACCGAGAATATATACCTTCTTTGAATTCATTATTATATCTACAGCCACAGTAAATGCATCGGGATTAATATCCGCCAATGTCTGTGACAAATTTTCCAAGTCCTTTTTAATTGTATTCTTTAATGCATCCGGAATATTATTGCAATGTATTGAGCCGAGGTCTGATTGCAACGATAAATCTTTCTTGGCCCATACTCCGAGATCAGACATAAAATCTCCGAATGATTTATAACCCAGATTATAAGCAAATCTTACGGTTGTTGCTTCACTTGCACCTGCTTTAATACCAATCTCTCTGGCTGTCATAAAAGCCGCATCAGAAATATTGGCCATAATATAATCAGCTATTTTTTTATGACTTTTACTTAATTCATCATATTTTTTTTCGATAACGCTTTTAACGTCTTTCATACATTCAGGTTCCTTTATTAACGCAATTTTTATTTGAGCCCCACAGCAATGCCATGGGGCTCATAGTCAATGATATTCGCAATCCGCTTCGCTACTTGCTCATAAAAAAGCGGCACTTCGTGCCTTACGAGGTACGGGGCTTGAATCCCCGCACCTCGTACAAGAGCACCCACCGCCTAAAGGCAGTGGGTTTTCTTGTACTT
>JAZUDQ010000031.1:0-2614 GCA_045639745.1 Lachnospiraceae bacterium
CCCGGTCAGTAATATTAAGTTTATCTGCCAGAGCTGCCTGGGTAAGACCTGTTTCTTTCCTGCAGGAAGCTATGAACTTTCCGATCTTCTCCTGATCCATCTGAGGAGCTCCTCCTTTCACCATGGACGATATATCCAACCACCCAATTTTACCACGAACAGTCAGTTGGGAACCCATAAAAACAGGACTCCACCAACGGTAGAGTCCTCTATTTTGAAACCAAAAGCGAGATTTGGTTCGTTTTTCCCTCGAAAGAATCGGGAGAACCGGCACTTTCCTATAACGATGCCGTGGAAGAAGCGCTTTGTTTCGGCTGGATCGACAGCACAACAGGACATCTTGACGACAAGCACGGTATCCGCCGTTTCACGCCCCGTAAGAATTTCGGTTATTACTCCCGCCCGAATATCGAGCGGCTGATATGGCTTGACAAGCAGGGATTGATCCATCCGAAAGTCAGACCGACGGTAGTTTCCGTCATGGAAGCGGAATTCATCTTCCCGGAAGACATAATGAATGCGATCCGCGAGGATGAGATTGCGTGGAAATACTTTCAGAAGTTTTCCGAACCCTACAAGCGGATTCGCATTGCCTATATTGATGCCGCCCGAAATCGCCCCGAAGAATTCAAAAAGAGGCTGAACAGCTTTCTTGAAAAAACAGGGAACGGTAAAATGATCGTCGGCTTCGGCGGAATAGAAAAATACTATGTCTGACGGAAAACAGACAAATTGAAATTTTCCTGAGCCATCAATAGCCCGAATTACCGGAATAATTTCGAGCTAACAAAGACATTGAGATTAAGCCTTGGACGATGAATCTGAGGCTTTTTTCTTCCATTGCAAATACTTTTCCTTGAGGATACTCAAATCCTTCTTCAACGGAAGTACCTTGATGAATATGAGCATCTGAAAAGGCTTTTCGTATTATGTTTAAGCTCTCTGTTGAAGGTATCTTTCCTGGAATATTAATGTATGAGATGTTCTTAGTCCTGCAGACGTATTCTTTTAGCGATATCTGTTTGCTTGAACGAAGTCGTATATTAAAGTAGAGTTATAACACTTCTCGTGTTTTCCTTTTCTGCTTTTTATGAGTTCTCACTTTTCTTAACTTCTTATAATCGCGAAACAAAAATACACATCTCGCTCCTGACGAACACCAGATATAAATGAGATGTATATGTGTTCCCACATGAGATTGTCAGAAGGATATAAAACAGGCATTAACACATTGAGCAAATCTAGAAACATTCTATGATAACCATTAATTGTAAGATGTTTGATTATTACCTTTCTGACAATTCAGAATACCAATAATAGATTATTAAAAATAACGAATTTTGCAATATTACCTTTATTAGTAATCTCACAATAAAAAACCAAGATTTCTATTACTATGATTTTGTCGAATTCAAACCTATAAATAAGCGGCCCTTGCACGAGCCGCTTACAATGTTTTATCAGTTAATAATTTAATAGTGAGGTAAGAAGGTTACCTTCTCCTACTCTTCTTCCTGACGCATCTCTTGTTACTTTTCCATCATAATAACCCAGTTTTCGTCCCGAAGCATCTCTGATAACTAGATTATGACCATCATTTGAAATCTCTCCAATTTTGCGTCCGTTACGATCGCGAAGAACTTCTGCCATAGTATTTTCCTCCTCATTCCAAAGATTATTAGTATTCCTATTATCAATAGGAATACTATGTGATATACGTAGAATATCACGCGCAATAAACATTCTCGAGCTATCACACAAGAAGACGCCTACACAGAAAAAGTCATAACATTTCCAATTAGAAGGCAATCTCTTTCCAATATTGAACATACAAGAACAAGTATTATTAGATGCATACCAAGTGTATTTATTTCATTTTTGCCAGTGCATAATATATATGCAAGCCGTAATAATTATTAGAGACTTTTATCACTATTATTTACAATTGCAGCAAGGCCTTTAAACAAAGCACTAAAAATAATAGAACACATAAGAAATTCAAAAGCTGCAATTTTGTATGTTGCCCTATACGCAGCAGCACAAGTTAACGAATTTAAAAAAGATTTTCCAAAAGCTATTAAAAACAAAACCGAGTTATCCGAACATATATAAACCATGTAGAGATATATAAGCTATGTTATATTATCAGACGCAGAAGATCAACGTCTATTTTTTATGTTAATTTAGATTAGTTTATTACAATTTATGTATGCCCAAAATTATTTTCACATATATGAATTCAGCAATCTTTACAGGTATATATTCCTGAGAATATCTACCATTTCTGCTTTGTTTCTTCTAATATTTATGTCTTTAGGCTCAAAAGAGTCTTTCATGATTTCCAAAAGAAATCTTTCAACGGCTTTTCTTACAGAACCTGACGTTACAATTTTACTATCTGGATTTACCAAACTCATTAGCAAAAATACATCTTTTTTGTGCTTCTTTATATCTCTGGAATTAACCATTCGCTCATTATTGTCTCTATCATCCTTATTGTTCAGCCACGCATACATCTTAAACGGAATCAGATAATCTGCATCTAAAACACAAATATTATCTACCACCTTACGCCCTCTCATCATAAATGAGTAAAAATCATCATCTAAAGCTA
>JAZUDQ010000032.1:0-84729 GCA_045639745.1 Lachnospiraceae bacterium
AAACCATATCTTCATTCAAAAGGACATATCGAAGTTCAGGATTACCGAAATAAAGATATGCCTGTCCGTCGTCATCAATAAACACGGTCGGATCTATATCATTCCAATCTCCCTCATCAACCAAAGGATGTCCCAAATCTCTAAAAGGCCCCGTGGGACAATCCGAGACACCTACAGCTATTGCCATCCCACCGTCAATCTTATGAACCGGGCAATACAAATAATACTTTCCGTTTCTTGCTATTGCCTGCGGAGCCCATGCCCTGTCATCGGCCCAACTTATATCATCAAGTGAAAAAATCGGACCGAATTGTTCCCAATTCACCATATCTTTTGTTTTAAAACAGTACCAATCTCTCATGGTATAAAAATCATTTATCAGTTCATCTTCATCATGTGTTGTATAAAGATAAAGAGCATCACCGTCCACCATAGGTGCCGGATCCGCCGTGTACATGTTGGTAACAATCGGATTTTTGCTTTTTTTCTTATTTGAACCATTAACCGAATCTGACATATTAATTTCTCCTCACATACATAAATTTTGTTTTGCACTAAATCGCTTATTGGCCGTCATACAACATTCATAAGTGCTTTTTGCAGATTTAATACACATATATAAGTATAACACTTCTACATCAAAAGTATAAAAAAAGGAGCATTCGTGCTCCTTTTTTCTTTTCAATATTTTAATATTTCAATATTTCAATATTGCAAAATTACAAATTACAACGCACACTTACCGCGCTCACCTGTTCGAATACGAATCGCATCATCAACATCATACACAAATATCTTTCCGTCTCCGTAATTACCGGTTCGGATTCCTTTGGAAATCTTCTCTATAAGTGTACCGGCTATCGTTGCATCCACAACGGTTTCAACCTTAATCATCGGAAGAAGTCTGATTTGATTTTTTTCGGAATCAAACCCCTCATAATGTCCTTTTTGGTTGCCATATCCTTCCATATGAAAAATATTAAGACCTGTCACGCCAAATTCTTCCAAGATTCTTCTTAAATCATCCAATTTTTCAGGGCGGGTAACTATCTCAAGTTTTTTCATCGATGTTCTCTCCTATCCTAAACAAAATAACATAAAACAAACCATTGCAACGTGCAAAATCAAGCACATTGTATCACTTTATTCAGCTCTTATCAAGAAGCCTCTTGGCCCCCCAGGCAAAATAAGCAGCTATCGCCAATTCAAAAATTGCTTCCGTGATGTACATAAAAATGTGATCATGTATGCCGAATTTGTGTTCATACAGGCAGCCCCATATAAACGCAATTGCAGCCGAAAAAAGTATAAATGCGGCGATGCCGAAACCTATTCCCATTCTGAAGCAATGTCTTTGTCTGCACACCTTATCGGCAAAATTCTTGGGACGTTTTTCTTCATATTCCTGGCGCCATACATAGCAATTCCCGGTCTTTCCCATATATTCCCATCCGGCATCGAGGGCATTTTGGAAGTAAGCCGCTTTATCCATGGCAGTAATATCAACAACAAATCTTACTTTCTTTTTCTCCGCCTCATCAAATTCAAAAGAAAAAAATCCGCTTTCACCAAGTGGTTTTAGTTCATAGCCCTGTTCAGCCATATCTTCAAGATAACCTTCCATAGCGGTAGGTTCAATCTTTCTTAGCGATACAAAATATTTTTTCATATTCTCTCCATTTCCGCGCAATCTTCTACTGTATTTTCTATGATTGTATTTTCTATGATTATATTTTCTATGATTATGATGTGAGCGTATTGCTTCATTGCTGCGCAATCGGAGCAAGTCCAATCACAATTTTATGCTTTTAACACTTATATCATATCATACTTCAAAAAGAAGCCATGTTCAAAACAATTTTCTTTTTACCGATCAAAACGGCAATTGTCATAAGTATCAGAATAACTGCCATCATCAATACATGAAATGAAACCGATGATACCAAACCCAAATTGTAACATACAAAGCCCAATGAACATACAATACCGGCAATTACCATAACCAATGCCATATCAAAAAACGTATTTAAATTACCTCTTAACGCGCTGTATTCATCGTCCCAGGTAACATGCGGGTGAAGGCTGTCCAAATACATACCGAGAATCGTGGTAATCACAACCACCATAATCATAATTATGCCGTGATAAACCAACCAGATCATATTTATATCAAAGAGTATATTAAACAAAAATACCGATAAAAGTAAGCCCGGTAATGTAATAACCACACTTATCAATCCCTTAACAAATGCCTGTGTTTCATACGGTACCGGTATATATTTGACAATGTCCAGATGAAGACCTTCTCTTGTAAACGCCGTAGATGCAAGTGAATTCATTGCCGATGCAATAAAAGCAAGAAGGATTACGCTTATTGTGTACAGGACATATGCACTGTCATATTTTGAATTGAAAAAATACTTTAACGATTCAAAACCTGCGCTTTTTCTGTTGGCATAGCAGATAATTAATACCAACAACGGCCACAAAAAATTGATAAACACACAATTGCCTGAATACGCCCTGGTTCTTAACAGTACCTTCAGTTCTTTTCCCAGATATGCGGAAAATATTGATTTAGGGCGGTTATTTTTGCCTGCACCTTCCGATTTTTTGCCGGAAGAGCCCAGCGCTCCGACTACCATAAGGCTCTCATAATAAGTATATTTACCGATTACTGCCATAACAGCAACCACTGCCAAATTAAGCAAGATGTATATAAGCAGCATCAAAAGCGAATATCCGATTCCTTCGGTTCCTTCCAGAGCCTTCAATAAAAAGGGAGTGGCAAAAAATATTTTACTTACAACATTGGAAAATAAATTATTACCGCTTGCAAGTGATTCAACATAATTGTCAACATTTATACTTCCCATCCCTTTAAAGGAATACAGAAACAATGCAACAAACATAATCAATATTACAGTCGACACATGTCCGAATATTCTGCCGTTCTTTATTCCTTTAAGAAATACAAACAAAAGAAGACCTATTATAGCGCAGTATGCCAACGGAACAAGAGGTATAAGAACAACCCCCAGAACCCCTGCCAGGACCTTAACAAGGCTAAAGCCGTCCGCAATACCGTAGCCTATAAACATGCTTATCAAAATAAGAAACTCCATAACGCTTTCCGCAAGATAGGCATACATAAATTTGGCCAATAGCAATTCATGGCTCTTAAACGGAAGCGGAACAAGGTGTTCTCTGTCCGATGAAAAAAACAGAATATTGAATATAACCAGCATTCCGAATACCAGCGAAAAAGCCGACATAATGTGAATCTCCGCCATAATTCCGTTTGCCGGAGCACCCGCTTCGATAAGCGCAAGTGTCATCGTATAACTTATAAATCCGACGATTGCGCAGCACGGAACCATTATACAGGTTAACGCCAATATTCCGATGGATCTGTATATCGTACCTTTACCGCCTTTTTTCGGCACCTTCATTTCGGTATTTTTTGTCAAGACACTAAACAATGAAATAATATTTTTCATCTATTTATCTCCGTGTTTGTAACTGATCATATCAAGGAAAATGCTCTCCAGATCTTCACCCTTGTGTTCGGCCGTGAGGTCTTCCAATGTCCCCTTATACAATTCATTACCGTGATTGATAATCAGAATTTGATCGCACAGTCTCTCCGCAACCTCCAGCACATGCGTTGAGAACAAGACACAATTTCCCTTCGCCGCATGTTCTCTCATCATTTCCTTCAACTCATACGCAGCCTGAGGATCAAGTCCGGTCATTGGTTCATCCAGAATCCACGCGGGCGGGTTATGAATAAGTGCGCCTATAATCATTATCTTTTGTCTCATTCCGTGAGAATATTCCCTCATGCCGGTTTCCAGATGATCCGTCATTCCGAATCTTTCGGCCAGTTCCGTTATTCTTTCGTTTCTGACGCTTTGATCCACACCGTATATATCCGCAATGAAGTTGACATATTCAATGCCCTTAAGTTGCAGCAACATATCCGGGTTATCCGCAACATAAGCAAAACTTTTCTTTGCTTCAAGCGGTTGTTTTACAACATCATACCCATTTATTACGACACTTCCCGAAACCGGTTTCAATATACCCGTAAGAATCTTAATCATAGTACTCTTTCCGGCACCGTTCGGTCCTACCAAAGCACAGATTTCACCCGGTTTCACATGCATATTTACATTATCAAGCGCCTTATGCGTTCCATACAACATACTGACATCTTTTAATTCAATCATGCCATACCTCCGTATAGTTACATATATAGATATAAATATGATAACACAGCAAAAAAATATTGGTCAATTATACATATTTTCTATTGACGCTTACTCTATTTAATATATAATGATTTCATCACTTAAATATTTGAATATACAACTGACGGAATGCGTTGTGCAGGTGGAGACTACCACATGAAGTATATTCATAATTCTTTTCGACCGTCTGGGAATATTGCAATAGTCTTGTTCCTGCGGTTTTTTTATTGCAATAGACATCTAATTAACGGAGGACATTCATCATGGAAAAATTGAGTATCGAAAATGAACTTAAAAACAATTCCTACCCCGGAAGAGGTATCATCATCGGTAAATCCGAAGACGGTACAAAAGCGGTTACAGCATACTTCATCATGGGAAGAAGTGTTAACAGCCGTAACAGAATCTTTGTTGAAGACGGTCAGGGTATCAGAACACAGGCTTTTGACGAAAGCAAGCTTGAAGATCCCAGCCTTATAATCTACGCGCCTGTCAGAGTCCTCGGCAACAAAACAATTGTTACGAACGGCGATCAGACAGACACAATATACGAAGGAATGGATAAGCAGCTCACCTTTGAGCAATCCTTAAGAACCAGAGAATTCGAGCCTGACGGACCTAACTATACACCGCGAATCTCAGGTATCATGCACATCGAAAACAACGAATTCAATTATGCTATGAGCATTTTAAAGAGCAATAACGGAGATCCCGACGGTTGCAACAGATATACATTTGCATACAGCAATCCCAAAGCGGGAGAAGGTCACTTTATCCACACCTATAAATGTGATGCCAATCCGCTTCCTTCCTTCGAAGGTGAGCCTAAGCTCATAGGAATCTCAGGTGATATCAATGAGATGGCCGACAAGCTTTGGAACAGTTTAAACGAAGATAACAAGGTATCTCTTTTTGTAAGATATATAGATATCGCATCAGGAAAATATGAAACAGTAATTATAAATAAAAACAAATAATCATTTTCGAAAAGGAGTCACATTATGAACGAACTTGAATTAAAGTACGGATGTAATCCCAATCAGAAGCCTTCCAGAATCTTCATGGCAGACGGAAGCGAACTTCCGATTGAAGTTCTCAACGGCAAGCCCGGCTATATCAATTTTATGGATGCCTTCAACGGCTGGCAGCTTGTAAAAGAATTGAAAAAAGCTACCGGTCTTCCCGCAGCCACCTCTTTCAAGCATGTATCCCCCGCCGGTGCCGCTGTCGGTCTTCCTCTTGACGATACACTTGCAAAGATTTACTGGGTAGACGATCTCGGAGAGTTATCACCTCTTGCAAGCGCATACGCAAGAGCCAGAGGCGCAGACAGAATGAGTTCTTTCGGAGATTTCATTGCATTAAGCGATGTATGTGATGTATCAACGGCTAAAATAATAAAGCGTGAAGTTTCAGACGGTGTTATCGCCCCCGGCTACGAACCCGAAGCGCTCGAGATTCTTAAAGCCAAGAAAAAAGGTGCTTACAATGTAATTAAAATCGACGAGAATTACAAACCTCAGCCCATCGAGCACAAACAGGTATTCGGTATTACCTTCGAACAAGGCAGAAACGAACTCGATATTAATGAAGATTTACTCAAAAACGTTGTTACCAAAAATAAAAACATTCCTCACGAAGCAGCTATTGACCTTATTATTGCTTTAATAACTTTAAAATATACTCAGTCCAATTCCGTATGCTACGCCAAAGGCGGTCAGGCCATAGGTATAGGTGCCGGTCAGCAGTCACGTGTTCATTGTACACGTCTTGCAGGTCAAAAGGCCGACAACTGGCTTCTTCGTCAGTGCCCTAAGGTAATGAATCTTCCGTTCCTTGATTCAATCGGAAGAGCAGACAGAGATAATGCGATTGACAATTATATTGGTGACGAATACATGGATGTTCTTGCTGAGGGTGCATGGCAAAAGGTATTCTCGGTTAAACCTGAGGTATTTACGGCTGAAGAAAAGCGAGCATGGCTTGATAAGCAGGAGGGTGTGGCACTCGGTTCGGACGCCTTCTTCCCCTTCAGTGATAATATTGAACGAGCTAAAAAAAGCGGTGTAAAATATATCGCAGAGCCCGGCGGATCAATCAGAGACGATGCGGTCATTGAATGTTGTGATAAATATGACATGGCTATGGCATTTACCGGTATTCGTCTCTTCCACCATTAATTAATTCAATAAAGATTCATTAAAATAATCCGAATTGCATAGTCACGGGTGCATAAGGAAGTATAATGTGAAAGAAAATAGAGGAAAGCCATAAAGTGACGCACTTAAATAAGCTGTCCAAATCAGGCAACTTGTTTGAGATTATAGATTTAGTGAATTAGATCAAGAAGCTAATGGTTCATCAGGAGGAAGCAATCCTTCCTTTTGTAACAGTTTCTTGGCTTGCTTGATAGCCTTAGCCTTTTGCTTTTCAATTAAAGGTGCAGGCATATCGATTTTGTAAAGATCGCTTGGATTCCATACTTCTCCAGTAGACAGCATCTGGTAGATGACAGTGAGAATCATACGGGCAATGGCAATAATAGCTCTTTTCTTGCCACGGCGTTTAACAAGGGATTCGTATTTCTTTTTGTAGTAAGGAGACTTGTCTGATTTCACGGCTGCATGAGCACACTGTACTAATGCAGGTTTGAGGTAAACACCGGCACGTGTAATGCGGACAGATTTCTTCTTACCAGCGGATTCATTGTTGCCAGGAGTAAGACCAGCCCAACAACATAAGCGTTTGGAATTACAAAACTGAGACATATCAATACCATTGATTTCAGCTGTGATATAATCCATATGTGCGCGGACGAGGTGCATACGATATTTCCGGGAATCAGTCATCTGGTATCCTTCGATGGATTCAATCACAGTGTCTTCTTTGGATTTGAGGCTCCTAAGAAGTTTTGAAGCGATTTCTTCATGGTTAATCGTAGTACCTGACTTAGTGTACGGATTCGTGATACCACTTATTTGTGCTTGAAAAGGCAGAACTTACACTGATTTTTATGCTGTCTAAAACGAGAAAGTTTTTACAACTCCTCCTCCCGTGCTTTGTAGTATAGCTTCTTGCAAACATTTTAAGCCACAGAGTTGAACTGTGAAACACTTTCATTACTATTTGTGCCGCCGCTTGGCGGCGGAATGGAGATTTTTATGTAAGGAATTTGGAGTAGTCCGAAAAGGGCTACTCCTTTTCCTTTGCCGGGCTTATCCGGCATTTTGTTCGTGCATATCGGCAAGTGTCTGTAATTCCTGCTCCGTCGGCCTTTCGAACAAGCCCACGCCAGAGAAGTAAATGTCCACTTTGACGTGACAGTGGCCATCATACTTATCGTTGTTATGAACTTCAATGCGCTGGATCATCATATTTACAATTTCCGGAGTAAGCTTCTGCATTTCCGAATACTTGCGGAATCCTTTCAGAAGTATCCGCACATCAATGGCCTTCTGCTCTGCTTCCGCAAGCTGCTTTTCGGCGTTAGCGATTGCTATCTTCAAGGAACGCTGTTCTGCTTCAAAGTCTGCGGTCATCGTCATAAAACGCTCATCGGAAATCATACCGCTTACGTTCTTTTCAAATAAACTGGAAATGTTGCGGTCAATTTCCTTGATACGCTTGTTGCCATTGAGAATAGTGCTTTTCAATGATTGGATATCACTTTCTCTTCCGACGGTGTTCCGCATTTGAATCAGATTCAAGAAATCCCGTTCATAGCATCGGATAAAATCTGAAATATCACTGACTGCTTCCATTACGATTTTTTCGAGCGCCACATCCCTGATATAGTGGATCTTGCAGGTTCCTCGCCCGCTGTTGTAATTGGCACAACGAAAGAATTCCTGATCCTTGCGCAGACTTTTTGATGCACAAAAATACATTTTCGCCCCGCAGTCCGGGCAGTACACTAAACCACTGAAAAGACTTTTTCTTCCTGTTGCGGTCGGTCTGCGTTTGTTGTTTCGTAACACTTGCACACGCTCCCATACATCTTCTGAGATAATCGGCTCCTGCATATTGGGGATGCCAAATGGGTATCGAACTCCGTAACACCGACTGACCCCACCAATCCGAAAACCGGGGACAACAGTCACATGCTGCTTTGGATGATGCTCCTTGCAGTCAACGGCGCAGCTCTGACAGGTACCGCAATTTACAGCAGAAAGAGAAAACACAACTAAATACGCAAAAAGCGGAAGGATTTCAAATTGAAACCCTTCCGCTTTTCTTATGCATAAAATTAATTCGTGATTGACGATTTCCGTTGCTGTTTCGCGTATTGCGTTCATCCGCTGAACCCAAAGCATCTGATTTTTTGCCTTGAGCTTTTCTGTGATACCTTCCTTTTCTGCAAGGTCTTTTACCAGGCGAGAGAACATTTTATCTGCCTGCTCATTGAGGTCGGCGAGGTAGCTGTTCAACTTACTGCTTGTCAGCAGTTCGGCGTAAACGGTTTTGCGATGTTGTTTCAGATACCGTAGATGCTTCTTCAGCCCGGTGTGTTCATCCGTTATGTACTTTTCCATTACGCTTTCTCCTTTACAACACGCAGCTTCTTTGAAGGCGCATCAATGATTTTCAGTATTAACTCATTGACGTCCTCAATAGGCTTGTCCTCGTGAATGTACTCGTTCCGTGCCGTCATAAGACATCCGACCAGTAACTTGTGTTCAAAATCGTCCAGATAGAAGTATTTCCGCTTTGTTTTCATAGTCTTCCGACCTCCTGTTTTTGTTTTCCCCTTTATTGTAGGGGAAAGGAACAGATAAATCGAATGTGCGGATTTATAATAAAGGAAAAACGCCCAGAAAAGCATTTCGCCTTTCTGAGCGATTTCCTTTGCCTTTGCGATGCTACGGTATTTTTTTTGGAATTACTTCCTTATCACCCCGTAGCAATTGCAACTCGGCTTATTTTTTATTATCAAAATTTTCCAAATGGCCTTCTTCCTTCAAGTGCTTTTTTATTGCTCTGAAAGATTTGTCACTGATTACATGTTCCATCTTACATGCATCCTCGGTTGCCGTTTTTTCATCAACCCCAAGTTCAATCAGCAACTTTGAAAAAATCATATGTCTTTCATATATTTTGCAGGCATATCTTCTGCCCATTTCCGTAAGTTTTATAAAACCTCTGTCACTTACGGTTATCAATTCTTCTTTTTTTAAAAGGTTCATTGCCCTACTGACACTCGGCTTTGAAAAACCCATACTTTCCGCAACATCAATCGATCTGAGATTGGGCCTTTCCTTTAGCAGGACATATATTGTCTCCAGGTACATTTCCCCGGATTCTTGCAGATTCATCATAGTACCTCTCATTTCCGAGCAACACAAAGTGCCTCTTTGTATTTTAATTATACCATGATATAAGTGTCAAAAACATAAAAAAGACCTTTATTTATCAAGGTCTTTTTCATCTTTATTATTCTTTCTGCTTCTCAGATAAATTTCTTCTCCGGTAACAGTCATAACTATTAAAATAATCCACCACCACCAATCGATACGAAGCTCCGTTCCGCCGCTTGCCATATTCTGAAATCCTGTAAGTAATAATCCCGTATCGTTGGGTATTGCGGAATCGTTTTCAAATAAAGTTTCTTCCGCAAGTATTTCCTCACTTTCGTCGTCTTCCCGATAAGAAGCTTCATCAACAGCCATTGTGTTGATACTGAGGATTGCAACCACACTCATTACAGCCAGAACCCCCATTGCAATTGTAAATAACCTGTTTTTAATAATATCGGTATTTTTCATAGACTTCTCCGTTTCCGAGTTTACTGCTAAACTCTTTTTTATTTCCCCTTTGTAATATAATTATCGGTTATTAAATTCCATAATTTATATAATGAGTCCTGCAAAAAGTCACAGTCTTTTTGATTTATTTTTTCAACTTTATTTACTAAAGTTTTCGACTGAGTGGTCGACATAAATTTGTTTTTTTTGTCAAATCGGATAAAAATATGTATAATGAGCATTATGAAAACCAAAATCAAGAAATTCACCCGAAAGATTATAAAAATCTTTCGTCGACATAAAACAAAAGCATTAATAATTTCAGGATTTTTTTTGGTCCTGATAACAATATTGTTACTGTTAAGCGTAATCATTCCGCTTATCAAAGGCAGAAAAATCGAGACGGTGTATATTAATTCTTCGGATTACCACTGTAATTATACCGACC
Source organism: Lachnospiraceae bacterium (assembly GCA_045639745.1). Lineage (GTDB taxonomy): Bacteria > Bacillota > Clostridia > Lachnospirales > Lachnospiraceae > NK4A136. Next base: position 10,443 of record JAZUDQ010000032.1, read on the forward strand.
TGATTACCATCCTTGATATCAATAATACCTGTCAGACTCCTGCCGATGTACATGTAGTGGCTGAAATTATTGACGGTGAAGTTATAGAAGTAGTACACCTTGGCGATCTCGGTATTCTCGGATCTTCTCTTTCTGTCGACAATATTGAAACCGATTGGCAAATCGACCAGGCCCGAGCACAGGAGCAGGGTCTTCTGTTGTTGTCTCAGGATTCCGAACACGGCGGAATTATTGACACCACTCTTCCTCAGAATCCCGATTCCAATGGCACACCCGACAGCGGTACCCCTACGGATATTCCTACTCCTTCGAATCCCGATTCCGGAACTGCTCCGGATTCAGGTTCCGTTACACCTGCCACCCCCGATTCCGGTTCGGTAGCTCCTCCTGTCAGGACAACCGCAGTAACCGAGTATGTCAGCGCTTCCAACTCTTGTCAGGGACTCGGATACGTTGTATATTCGCCTGCCAATGCCAACGAAAACACGCCTATTTTCCTGTTTATGCACGGTGTGGGTGAGAACGGTGCAAGCTATGACAGATTCATCGGAACATTTGCATTTCTTAAGTATCTTATTAACGGTAGCTGGCAACCTGATTTTATACTTGTTGCGCCTATTATGGTTTCCGGTTCTAACTGGGTAAGCCAGTCAGGTAACCTAAATGCTCTTCTCGGTGAAGTCATCGCAAACTATGGCGGTAGTTGGAATTGTCTGTATGCCGGTGGATTTTCTGCCGGTGCCGATGCAATTACTCCGCTTTCACAATCAATCAATTTCCAGGGTGCTATATATATGGCCGGTTACCTTGGAGGTTCGGGTAATTCGTATGACTACACCACATTCCTTAGTACATGGTCGGGCAAAAACGTATTCTATTTCCGTGATACATTTTATAGCGGCGGCGGATACGGCTATAAAGCCGATTATGTTGATGCCGTAAGAAACAATGCCGCAGCATATAATGTTAATTTCATGAAAATAGATATGGACTACGGACATGTCTCTTCAATGGTAGATGCCATATTCCTTCCGAGCTATTTTATGGACAGCAAGGGCAATTACTGTCATGATGCAATCTCGGATTTAATTTACTAACGACAGATTTATCATTTATTCATTTTATGATGTGAATAGCAAACAAAATAAAGCCATAAGCAACATATGCTTATGGCTTTTAATATTTACAGGGGCGGAAGGAGTCGAACCCTCTTCGACGGTTTTGGAGACCGATGTTAGACCGTTTAACTACGCCCCTATATTCAACACAACGAGAAGATGATATCATACTTTTTACAGTATAGCAAGTATTTTTTCATTCATAATCGGACTTCAAAGTGTCACGGTCTTATATACATTCTATTGTAGTACCACAACTGACTGCAACTCAGGCGGCATTTTCGATATAGTTCAAAAACTCTTCTTCCGGAAGAGGCTTGGAATAAAGGTAACCCTGAAGATGCTGACATCCCAAATCGGTTAAAAGCTGCTCTTGTTCTTCGGTTTCAACACCTTCCACAATAATCTCTCTGTACAAATCATGAAGCATTGAAATTGTATGTTTCAATACACTGAGTGCTTTTGTTTCTTTCATTGCAAGCCACAAAATAGACTTGTCAACCTTAATCATTTTAAAAGGAAGTTCGATAAGCTGTGTTGTATTTGAAAAACCGGTTCCGAAATCATCAAGTGAAAATGAAAGACCTTCTCCTATCAGATTTATAATATTTGTATTGGCATTAAAATTGTTACTTACCGCTGCTGTCTCTGTAATTTCAAGGTTAATCTGATTTCGGTTAATCTGATATTTGTCCATAACATCTATTATTTTCTTATGAAGGTTCTCCTGAATACATTCAATCGGCGACAAATTGACTTCTATATATTCAATACTCTTCTCCCAAAGTTTTTTGGATTTTATAAAACTGCACACCTTTTCAAAAACCACGGCGTCAATATCGATTATCGTACCGTTTCTCTCTGCAATGGGAATAAACTCATCCGGGAATATCATTCCGTGAATGGGATCTTTTAATCTGACGAGGGCTTCGGCACTCTTAATCTTATGTTCATCCGTAGACATAATCGGCTGATAATATACAAGGAAATTATCCTCCTTCAAACCTCTCTCAATTGCTTTTTCTATCACATTTTTTCTGAGATAGCGGTCGTACAAATCTTCATTTATCCAAAGCGCACAGCCTTTACTTTTAAAGCTGTTCAAGGTGTAATCAATCAGATCCACGATATCCTCGGCCCTTTTACCATATTGAGGTATCTCGGTAACAAGAAGATTATATGAAAGATTCATTTTTTCTTCGCCTACTTTAACGGGCACATCAAGCAATTCTCTGATCTTCTCTACATATGTCTCAACATACTCTTTATTCTTCATCAGAACACAATTGAATTTAATTCCCTTGCTGTGGAACACATACTTAAGGGGAGTAATTTCCATTACTTTATCCGCAATCCCGCGCAGTATTTCGTTAGCTTCATCAAATCCCACCAACTTGTTAACATCTACAAAATCATTAAACTGAATCGTAACAATAAACATATTATTTTTTTTCTGCAATTTATTGAAAAGCAGTTTTGAAAATGAATACTCGTTAAATGTACCCAATACCTTGTCTTCATCGTTCATGTCATTTTGCATCGAAATCAGAATAAGGAACATTGCAACCGACTGCCCGAAATTAATCAGCAGAACCTCCTGCAATTTAATCTGTAGAATTCCCGCAAATAAAGTAATAAAAGAATACAATGTAATCGCAATAGCCTGAGAAGTTGTCAACGCACTCTTGTGACGGAAGGCAAATATAAAAGCAACCATCAGATACATAAGTCCGACAGCATATATTATGTGTTGAAAAGCCCCCGGCATAATTGCTCCCCTATCGTCGATGTAAAATGCAAAATGATTAACCGGAGTAAATAAAATAAACCCGGCTACGACAGCACCGGGAAGAAAAAGGTGAAGTTTCTCTTTCACGGTATATTTCTTATCTTTTCTGATAAGGTTAAGAAAGAAAATCAGATAAGCAATTCCCAACGAAAAGGTACTGACATATGTAGTGATACCGAAAAAATATGCCAAACTGATATCCACGGCAGAGACTTTATTCGAAGTATAAAATAAAATACCGAATACGCTGGAAATAATCTGAACGACAAGCATCGAAAGATATGCAATCATGGTCTTGGATTTGACATGCTTAATACAAACGTACTGAACAAGTACGGCGAAACATACTACAAGAGCTGCAATATTATAATGTATGTTAACGTTTTGATACATACGCAACCTCCGGCTCTTCCGTAAAACATCAAGACAAGCCTGCACCCATAACCCTAAACCTATCATAATTTTATCACCAAAACGTCCATTTATCAATGTTGATTATTGTTTTTATGGTCATCATATGATAGTATTTAAATGGCTGTATAGCTTAACTATATAAAGAGTTTATGGGAGGAATAAAATGAACTTTGACGAATTATTGGAATACGCAATCCAGCAGGAATGCTCCGATATCCATATCACCGTCGGAACACACCTTGCTGTCAGACGTTTTGGTACTCTCCAGATCATCAATCCGGAGCCTACAATGCAGGAAGCCAGAGCGCTTATCGACGAATTATTAACTCCGGAGCAACGTGCTCTTGCTGATTCAGGCGTAGATCTTGACTTTGCAAGATTTTGTCAGAACGGACGTGTACGACTTCGTGTAAATGTTTATCACCAAAGAAACAACCTGGCTGCAAGTATTCGTCTGCTTAATGAAACAATTCCCGATTTCCAGACACTTCAGCTTCCCGATGTTATCGAGAGTTTCTGTAATCTTCCCAGAGGACTTGTTCTTATTACCGGACCTACAGGAAGCGGAAAGACGACAACTCTTGCTTCTATGATAGACCATATAAACAAATCAAAGCCTTGTCATATTATGACAATTGAGGATCCTATCGAATATATATACAATCACAAACTTGCCATGATTCATCAAAGAGAACTCGGAACCGATGTTGCCAACTACGCAACAGCCCTCAGATCTTCTCTTCGAGAAGATCCCGATATCATCCTCGTAGGTGAAATGCGAGATTATGAGACAATGTCAGCCGCAATTACCGCAGCCGAGACAGGCCATCTCGTATTTTCAACATTACATACAACAAGTGCTGCACAGACAATTGACCGAATCATAGACGGATGTCCTATGGAAGGTCGTGATCAGCTCCGTATTCAGCTTGCTACCATTCTTTACGGTGTTGTATCGCAGCAGCTCCTTCCTCTTCAGGACGGAACAGGCCGAATCGTTGCTACCGAGACAATGGTCATGAACCCTGCTATAGGAAATCTTATTCGTGAGAATAAAACCAACCAGATTCCCAGTACCATTCAGTCTAACGCTTCACTCGGAATGCATACTCTCAATGCCGACCTCAAGAGACTTATCAGTGCAGGTATGATTGACAGAATTACAGCCATGAACTTCTCAAATGACCGTGATTCACTTATCAGACTTCTGAACGGCGGAAATCTTTAAATATTAATTATAAAAAAAACCGGTTGGGAAACCGGTTTTATTTATTTTATTTTTCCGTTCTATTCTTCAACAATTTCGGAAAGAGTTGTCCACTCTTCCAGGTATTTATCATTTTCTTCCTGCATAGTTGTTATACGGTTTTGAATCTCGGTCAGCCGTACAAAATCAGCCGATATTGAAGGATCCGACAATTCCTCGTTAGCTTTTGCTATCTCAGACTCATTAATTTCTATAAGTTCTTCCAACCTGGCAATACGCTTCTTAGCTTTTGATTTTTCTTTTCCCGGGTTATTGAAATTCTTTTCCGAATCGGATTTTTTCTCAGGCAAAGGTGCATTATCCGCATTATTATTAAACCTTAACGCTTCTTCTCCCACAGGGCCGTTAAGTTCCGCCCCGTATTTTTCTTCATAATCATCGTAACCGTACGGATAGTAAGTTGTCTTTCCCTTTTCGAAAAATAAGAGCGAATCTGCGATTCTTTTTATAAAATACCGGTCATGAGAAACAAACAATACTGTTCCGGTATATTTATTAAGCATCTCTTCAAGAGCTTCCTTACCGACTATATCCATATGGTTGGTAGGTTCATCAAGAATAAGCAAGTTGGGCCGTTTTTGGAAAATCTTTGCAAGAGTAAGACGTACTTTCTCTCCACCCGACAGCATTTTTACATCTTTAAACACATCATCTCCTCTGAACAGAAATCCGCCCAGAATGTTTCTTACTTCTGTCTCCGTCAGAGTCGGATATTCATCCCACAATTCATCAATTACGGTTTTATCCGAATTAATTTCAGCCATTCGCTGATCAAAATAACCCACTTCAACATTGTAACCGTATTTATACTTACCGCTTTTTTTCGGTATGAGTTCAACTATCGTTTTCAGAAAGGTTGATTTCCCAAGTCCGTTGCCACCGATAACTGCAACCTTTTTACCTTTTTTCAAGTCCAGATTAACATGTGTAAGAACGGTATCATAACCGATTCCGAGATTATCAACAAAAAGAACATCATTTCCGCTCTCTATCCTAGTCGTAAGCGACGTATTAAAAGCAGCGTCGTCGGCGTTCATTGGTTTATCAATTTTATCCATATGCTCAATGGCTTTCAGTTTAGATCTCGTCATTGCTACCTTTGTTGGTGTATTTTTATACTTTTCCACTATGGTTTCAAGACGTTCTATTTCTTTTTGCTGAGCCGTATATTCTTTAAGTTGCTTTTCGTAATCTTCTTTCTTTCTTACAACATATTCCGAATAATTGCCCGGATAACGCTTTAATGTTCCGTACTCAATCTCATATACCACATCCGCAACACGATCCAAAAACATTCTGTCATGAGATACCACCACAACAGCTCTCGGATACTCTTTCAAATAGCCTTCAAGCCAGTTAATTGTCTGAATGTCCAAGTGATTGGTAGGCTCATCAAGAAGAAGTATATCCGGTTTTGAAAGAAGAAGCTTGATAAATGCAATCTTTGTCCTTTGCCCTCCCGAAAATTCGGAAAGTGGCTTTTTTTCCTCTTCATGCGTAAATCCAAAACGCTCTACTATCTGTGTATAATCCCTTTCATAGGAATATCCTCCCATATATGTAAAACGTTCCTGAAGATTTGAATATTCATTTACCAGTTTTTCATCATGATTATCTTCAAGTTCTGTCAGAATTCGGTCCATTTTTTCTTTCATCTGAAGAATCGGTGCAAATACTTTCTTTATCTCATCTTCAAGAAGAACCGAATTATCGTCAAATGTCATCTGTTTAAGACAGCCGATTACGGGATCGCCTGCCTTTGAAATAAATACATTCTCGTCACTGGATTTTTTCTCGAGCGACAATTCGCCAAGAATAAGTTTTAGAAGTGTTGTCTTACCACAGCCGTTACGACCGACAACGGCTATTTTTTCAGTATTTCTTATTTCAAAATTAATATGTTTTAATACGGCGCCACCTCCATAGGAAACAGCGCCGTCGTTAATCTTGTATAACATTCTACTACCTTAATCTGTTAAAAATTAAAATCAATCAGATTATCCTCATCCTTATTGTCTGCTTCATCGGGAGCAGCCTTGATAACAACAGGGGGTGCCTGAAGATTCAATCCTATCAGAGTAGAAACCGCTCTGACTTTTTCGTTAATAGCAAGTCTTATTGAATCCATACATTTTTCTTTAATCTGATCTTCCAAATCATCAACATATGTGCTGGCCTGAACAGGTGTTATAGTATCAAGCTGGAATTCAATATTGCCGCTTTCATCCTTTGCTTCAAATCTGGAACGTACCATTGCGATCATAGGAGATGCGGGATTGCATACAATCTTCACACCATTCTTTACCTTTATATTTATTTTTTCACCGGGTTTATTTTTCATATTGTACTTATAATTGACCCCGATAACATCCGTTCCTCTGATTGTAAAATCTGCTTCTTTCATTTTTTAGCTGTCCTCCATTTTAATTCAAGTTTTCTTTCTCTTCCTCACTCTTCTTAATAAGAAAGAGATCTGCTATTGCTTTTGCAAGCATAAACGGATACATCTGAACCATCTTTATGGTCATAATATTTCCGACATGAACATCAAAATTAATTTGAACAAACCTGTCATCATTGGGAAATTCAATCCGAATATATTCCCCTTCATTCATGTGAACCGTATTGGGCGGTGATATATCAACCATTCGTTCCAACATAATTCCCATTGCTGTAGCAGCCGCTCCCATCATCTGATTCATCACTTCGGAAATTGCACTCAAATGTATCTCATTAAGTTCCTGTTCAAAAAATGTGCCGTATCCATCCGAGCCCATCATTAAATCAGCAACCGATTTTACCGAATCTATTCCAAGACATAAGATACTGTATCCCTGAATTCCTTTTACATAGTCTACTCTCGTGATAACACTCTCATTGTTATTATCCCGAACTATATCTCCCCTGTTCTTTATCAATACACTGGGAATAGAAATATCTATATCCTGCCTTACAAGAATACCGAGATTAGTCACGGCATTTCCCAACGAAATATTAGCAACTTCTCCGATTGCGGATACTTCCATATCTGTCAAATTCATACTCATATTATTCCCCCTGTCTAATATGATTCAGCAATGCATACCTCTATTTTAATACCCAAGAAAGATCTGCGCAATAAGAGATTCTTTATCCAGCATAAGAGTTGTATCATCGCCAAGAGAATTCTTCGCAGCTTCAAGTGAAAGAATAAATGCATAGAATTCCTTCTTTTCATCGGTATCGTAAGCTTCCGCAAGGATTCTCATATATTCCGCTTCACCTTCAGCAATAATAACGGCAGCCTCAGCCTCTGCGTTTGAAATATATTCATTAACCGTTCGGTCGGTTTCGTTAATGATAATCTGAGCTTCCGAAGAACCCTGTGCCGTATATTCGGCCGCTATCGTCTCACGTTCAGATATCATACGCTGATAAACGGCGGCTTTATTATCATCGGGGAGATCAAGGCGCTTAGTTTCTACCGAAATGATTTCCATTCCATACTGACTGCTGACATCTCCAAGATTCTCCATAATTGACGCCACAAGTCTTCCGTCACGTCCCGAGATTACATCTTCCTGCTTTGTTGCCGATATTACATTCTTTGTCGCATTAAATACAAGTGTATCTATTCTGTATTCCGCATTAGAAATTGACGAGTTAAGAGTCTGAGCAAACAATGCGGGGTCGGTTATTCTCCATAAAACAAATTCATCTACAATCATAGTCTTCTTATCCGAAGTAATTACATCAGATGCCGGAATATCGTAGATCATTACTTCTTTCGGGAGAACAGTTACCGAATCAATAAAAGGATTAATAAAATAGTAACCGCATTCGGAAACAATCTTATTAATTTTTCCGAAACGAAGTATAAGATTATATTCGTTTTGGTTTGCGTAATGAAAGCTCTTTGAACCTATACATGCCGCTATTAAAATTACAAATGAAACAACTATAACAGTTATCTTTTTCTTTTTCATTTTTTCCTCATTTCTGTCTTAATACCGTTTTTAGCGGATTAAACCTATAATTCTCCAACAAGTGTTTCGATCGGGTACAATGTTTCGATTTCCCCGTCTGTGTCATTAATAATAATTTTTAAATCCGGCAAAAGCTCTTCCATGCATTCGTAAAACATTCTGAGTCTTGTGACTTCCGGATCCTTTTCGTATTCCTCATACATAGCCTCAAACATTGCTACCATTTCGACAGCTTCATTAATTCGCTGAGTCTTCTGTACTTCGGCTTCCTGAAGAATTCTGTCCACCTCCGCTTCAGAAAGGGGAATCTGTTCATTCTGATATTTATTGGCTTCGTTAATACTTGTCTCCATTCCCTGTTTAGCCGTTTCAACAGCCTTAAATGCCTCCATAACCTCATTTGTCGGCGGTTCGGCATCCTGAATTGTAATATTTACCAACTGAAGTCCAAGTTGCATTCCCTGAAGATCACTATTAATACTTTCCTTGATACGCGACTGAATCTCGCCCTTACCGGTAGTCAATACACTGTCAACATCATAGACACCTATAGTATCTCTTATCCAGCTCTGTGATATATTTTTCAAAATTCCTACGGGATCGGATGATGCATAAAGATACTGAATCGGATCTACTACCCTGTATTCAACATAAAAATCCACATTTACAAAGTTGTAATCTTCCGTAATCATGAGTGACTCACTCTCTATCGGAATCTCACCTGTTTCGGTACTTTCATAACCTATGGAAAAACCGTTAATCGTTGTATTAACCTTTACAACATTCTGAATATAAGGAATCTTCACATGAAGTCCGGTCTCGGTTACCGCCTTTGGAACTCCGAAGGTTGTTACCACTGCCGCTTCCTGCTCCGATATAGTATAAAAACTCAAGAAAGCCGTTAGTGCCAAAAAACCGATTACAACGGCCAACGTAACACTTTTGTTAACTTTCTCAAGAGTACGCACGCGATTGGGATTTCCCACATTTTCTTCTTTTTTTACAGCCTGTCCCATGCACATCTTAAACACAATGAATAGGGCAACTGCAACAATCAGTCCTCTCATAAATCTTCCTCCGCATAAAATAAATAATTTTTATTCCGTAACCCTCTTCAAATAATAAACCTTATCTTTACCTACCATATCACCGTTTGAAACAAACCCATTTTTCTCATAAAGTTTTATTGCCTTCTCATTTTCACAGTTAACAAGAAGATAAACCGCATCACATTCATATTCTTCAAACATCTTCTCACAGCACATTTTAAGTGCAATGGTACCGAACCCTTTATTCTGATGTTTTCTGTCAATCATAAGACGACACAGTTCGTATTCTTCTCTCTCGCTGCAATAACCGTACATTACAAATCCAACCGGAGTCTTTCCGCAATATACGCCTTTTATCTCCCATGTTTCTTCATAAAGCGCCTGACATATTGATAAGGCATTTGATGCTGTATATTTTCCAACTACTTTTTCTTCATCTTCCGATGACAAAAGAACTATATCCATCCAATTTTCTTCATCAATATCCCTAAGTTTCACCGATACATCCGGCATTTTTCTGCTCCTCTTTCGAAATCTCATTTTCATACCTGCACCTTTAAAAAAACACTATTTTAAATTATAATGGATATGTATGGAATTTTAAAGGAGATTAGTCATGAAAAGTCCTGTTAAAAAAATACTGTTAATCACGATTCCTATCATTCTTATAGCCCTGATGATAATAATCCGTATAGTTGTCACCAGAGCGTCAAAAATCCCGGAAAACCCGTTAACCGCTGCCGGAAATCTCGCCGGAAATCTCTATAACGGCGGTTACTTCGCGGAGAGTAACGGAAAAATATATTTTGCCAATCCCTATGATAATTACAACCTTTATGTAATGAATCCCGATCAAAGCGAACAAATCAAACTCATTACGGGTAATATAAGTCAGATAAATATCCTCGGGAATTATATTTATTATTATTCCGCTTCTTCAGGAGACCAGTCAGGTCTCGGATACGTTCTTAAAGGTAAAGGTATCTATCGAAGCACCCTTGACGGTCAAACGGTTGTATCCCTTATAAAATGCAGTTCCGACAGTGTATTTGCTGCCGGCAACAGAATATATTTCACTAATTTCAGCGACACAGCCAAAAACGGAAATGCAATAATAACGTTGGATGCGATATCCACCGAAGGCGAGAATCCGATATCTTTATGCGAAAACCATGTGAAACTCGGAGCCTTTTCCGGAACAGAAATATTCTTTGCCGGAATGAACGGAGACCATTATTTGTACTCACTTGATAATTCACTGACAAATGTTCAGAAGATATCCTCGGAAAGCATGTATCTGCCTGTTATTTACGAAAATGAAGTGTATTTTCTCGACCTTAATGATGAATATAAATTAAAGGCAATGTCATTGGCCGATTCATCGGTAAGAATCGTTGTGGACGAAAGAATAGATACATATAATCTGTATAACGGAATTATTTACTATCAGAATTGCGTACCGAATGAATACGCCCTGAAAAGATGCAATGCTGACGGAAGCAACATTGAAATCGTCCAATACGGTGTATTTAATAATATAAATATCACTTCAACATATGTTTATTTTACGGAATTTAATAATGAACTTCCGTTGTATTATACATCCACTAACGGTCCTGTAAATATTCAGACATTTCAGTAATCATCTGATATACTTTCCCGTAAGATTTTCTTTAAGTTCTCTGACCGACTTATTATATACGGGATGAATAAAATCAGGTGCTATCTCACACAGCGGAACAAGAACAAAATCTCTGTTATGCATATCGCTGTGAGGAACCGTCAATTCTTCCGATTTAATAATTTCTTTATCATAAAAAATTATATCCAAATCAAGAGTTCTCGGTCCCCAGTGAACCGTTCTTTGTCTTCCTGCTTCATTTTCGTATTTATGAAGTACTTCCAATAAGTTATGCGGTGAAAGAACCGTCTCCAACATAATAATTCCGTTAATAAAATCATCCTGCTCTACTCCGCCGTACGGTGCCGATCTGTAATCGGAAGATTTTGCGATAATGTTAATGTATTTATTATCTGTAAGCCCTGCTACTGCTTCATCAATAATTTTTTTCGAATCTCCCATGTTGGAGCCGTACGCAACGAAAGCAATATGGCGGCACCTTTGAACCGATACGGAAATATCCCGCACCTGTTGCTCCACAGGGGCAGAAGGTTTATGGACGGTAATCTCGATCTTCCGAATCCCGCCGAACTTCCACAAAATTCCGGCTGCCAACTCTTCCGCAAGAGTTTCGATAAGATCAACCGTCTTCCCGGTTACATACTTTTCTATATATTCACATACTTCCGCATAATTAACGGCATCGCCTATATTATCGGTTGCTGCTGCTGCCTGAGTATCCGTATGTATAACAGCATCAACATAAAAAAACTGGCCATCCTGTTTTTCAAAATCAAAAACCCCATGATGACCAAATATTTTTAATCCTTCAATTGCAATAACATCGTCAAATTCATTCATATAACAATCTATTCTCTGCCTATCATTCTGAAAAACTGAGTTCTCATATTTTCATCATCGACAAATGCGCCTCTCGTTGCCACTGTCACTGTCTTGCTTCCGGGCTTTTTTACACCTCTCATGGTCATGCACATATGTTCCGCCTCTATCATAACCATTGAGCCGAGTGCCCCCAGATCATCAATGAGTGCATCCGCTATCTGGGAAGTAAGTTGCTCCTGAAGTTGCAGTCTCTTCGCATAAACTTCGACGGTTCTTGCCAATTTACTGATTCCGACAACCTTACCGTTGGGTATATATGCAACATGAGCCTTTCCGAAAAACGGCATCATATGATGTTCGCATGTCGAATAAAAAACAATATCTTTTTCAACAACCATATCGCTTGTAGGAGCATTAAAAGTCTTGGAAAGATGTATTGCGGCATCTTCGTTCATACCGGCAAAAATCTCCGAATACATTCTCGCGATTCTGTCGGGAGTTTCTATCAGTCCTTCTCTTTCGGGATTCTCACCGATTCCCTCAAGAATGAGGCGAACTCCTTTTTTTATCTTTTCTTCATCAAACATCGGTTCATGCTCCTTTTTCAAACAGATGAGTTTATATCAATGATATAAGTGTCAAAAGCATAAAATTGCGAATGAGCTTGCTCAAGTGAGCAATTTTATATTTGAGGCACTCACATCATAATATCATAAAATTCAATTTCCGATTATATTTTTTATTCTTCCGAGAAAAGACAGTGAGCCGAAAGTAAGTATTGCGCATTTGTTTCCGGCCAGAAGTTTTGCCATCTCCATAGCCTCCTCAACAGAAGACGCGGCCGTAACATTGTCATTTACCTTTTTAACGGCCTCGGCGAGTTCCAATGCCGGCAAAGCTCTCGGGTTATCGGGAGTAGCGACTGTGATAACATGCGCTGCCCTTTTACATGTAATATCAATTACTTTTTCGTATTCCTTGTCTCTGAACATACCCATGATGTAAATAAGCGGCATGTTCTTTATGTACATATCCACTGACTTCATCAGAAGATCCGCTGCTTTTTCATTATGTGCCCCGTCTGCAATAATAAGCGGTTTTGTACATACAACCGAAAATCTGCCAAACCATTGAGCCGTCTGTATTCCTTCATAAATATTCTCATCCGATAATTTATATCCGGCCCTTCTGAGACATTCCGCAGTCTCAATCGCCACGGGAATGTTTATAAGCTGATGCGCTCCCAAAAGCGATGATTTAATTCTTTTATATTTACCGTAATCACAGACAAGAGAATATCTGTCACACTTCCTTGGTTCTGCTTCCGAAGCGTATGTAAGTGCAACATTATTTTTCCCGGCAACATCCGACAATACGCCTTCGACTTCCGGAAGTTGCGGTGCCGATACGGTCACACTTCCTTTTTTTATTATTCCTGCTTTGTTCCCGGCTATTTCCTCAATTGTATTACCGAGAAATGACATGTGATCCATTGATATTGATGTGAGCACCGACACTATAGGAGCGGGAATAACATTGGTGGCATCCAGAAGTCCTCCCATACCGGTCTCGATAATACAGATATCACACTTTTTCATATCAAAATACCAAAATGCCAGCGCCGTCTCAATCTCAAATGTTGTCGGGTGCGGATATCCTTCCGACACCATTTGTTCACACGTATTTTTTATTAATTCCATTCCTTCCAGCAGACTTTTTTTTGATATATTACGTGAATTAACCTGAATTATTTCACGATACTGTACAATAGCAGGAGACGAATATTTCCCTGTTTTATAACCGGCTTTTTCAAGCATCGAGGAGACATATGCAAGAACGCTTCCTTTGCCGTTGGTTCCCGCAATATGAACCGTCTTTAATCTCTGTTCGGGATTTCCCATCAAATCCAATAATTTTTTTATTCCGTCCAATCCCGGAACGCTTCCTCTTTTTGAAGCATCTTCCAAAAATTGTTGCAACTGATTTTCTGTCATATACGCGGCCTTTTCAATCATTAAATTTCCCCGTATGCATACGCCCGGGAATAACTTCGTACAAAATTAAAAGCGTCTTAATGACGCTTTTAACCGTTTTATCAATTTCATAATTCTGATATCAGCTGTCGAAACCATCTGCATCCACGTCTGCATCAATATCTACGCCACCATGACCGATATCAAGAGTATTAAGAGTACGGTGTCTCATTCTCTCTGATTCGGACTGCTGAAGAATATAGTTTTTAATAGCCTTCGAATTCTTAATATGCTCTAATTTAAGAGTCGGATGAGTCGTATCACCTGTATAACATATAATGGTACCCAGTTTAAATAATCTCTCCAAAAGAGAGCTCTCATGCTTAACATCTTTAATTTTATACATATAACAGTCATCTTCTATCTTTCTGAAGAAACCGGCATCTATCGTAAGCAGTTCATCTTTAACCGAATATACTGTAAAGGTAAAGGGAAGTCCAAAAAACAACCACCTTTTTCTTTCTCTGAATTCACACATAATTCCACCTCCGAATCTTTTTTCTTAAATATATCACTTATATCGTATTTCTTCAATGCAGATATAATCCCTTTTATACACTGTAAAAAGAGACATTTGGCTCTATACACGGCCCAATATTCTTGATATAATATAGCAGCCGTTTGTAGTGAATTTTGATTAGGAATTAGTTTTGTAAAACAGTGATATGAAAACAGCAATTAAACGTTTTATCAGAATACTCTTTACCTGTGCTTTTATAGGTGCAGTTTATTATTTCGGAGCCCTGATTACTGTGGCACCTTTTTACATCTCGGATTATATAGATTTCAGTTTTTTTTCGGTGTCCGAAAACAACAGCAACGACTCTATTCAATATTCGGTTTCTGTTATCCCCTATTCGCAAATTACAACAATGAATTCAACCGGATTTTTTAACGGATCCGGCGATAATGCAGGCCAGTCCGTCTCAGATAATTCCGAAACAGCCGAACAGAATGTGCTTTCTTTAAAGGAGCTCTACGTATGTTTTAACAGAATCCCTTTGCCGGCCGACTATGTAACCGATTATTCCGAGACTTTGACCTACAGTTACGAAACCGAGCCCGTAATAACGGGGATCGGAGACTATACTGTGACCATTTGCGCCTCCGACAATGAGGGAAACAGTACCACAGGTACAACAACACTTCACATACTTCCGGTAATCCCCGAATTAACAATTAATGTCGGCGATGAGATTCCTCTTGCAGAGGATTACCTTCTTAATCCGGAACTTGAAGCAACCTATTCCGCAGGATACGATAATTTAGAAAGCAATCTTGTCGGTAGCTTTGAACTTACTCTGACAGCAGACGGCATCCCGGTCACTGTCACACTTAATATAATCGATACAACCGCTCCCAATGCATCTTCCGTTTATTTTACAGGTTGTCTCGGAAAAGAATACAGTCCCGAGAAACTTATCGGCAACTGCACAGAATACTCCGATTATTCGGTATTTTTTGTCGAAGAACCCGATTGGAATCTTGAGGGTGAACAACCCGTCACTCTTTATATCGAAGACAGTTACGGTAATTGTTCAAAAGTCTATTCGACACTCAATCTTATCGTAGACGATGTTCCTCCGATTATTACCGCTTCAGGAACGACGGTAACAGTCGGAAGTACCATATCATACAGAAGTCTTGTATCCGTTAATGACAATGTGGACACTTCTGATGAGATTACGGTAAATATTGACACTTCAAGCGTAAATCTTTCCGAAGAAGGCACATATCCCGTTGTTATTACCGCTACTGATTTAAGCAACAATACATCAGAAAAAACAATAGATATCAAAGTAACTACGGCAACGGTTACCACACCCGTATATACCCAGGCTGAGGTTGACGCACTTGCCCAGAGTATACTGGACACAATAGTCGACGATTCAATGACGGATTCGGAAAAGGTTTATGCCGTTTATCATTGGGCTCGTTACAACATCAGTTACGTCAGCGATTTTACAATCGATAATTATTTAAGCGGTGCTTACAGGGCAATGAGCAACAAAAAAAGCAACTGTTTCGGCTATGCATGCACAATAAAAGCAATGCTTGATCTTCTCGGAATCGATAATGTAATATTATGTGTACCGTCAAGGCCGCATTATTGGAACATAGTCAATATCGGGAACGGATATTATCACGTGGATGCAACTCCCAGAATAGACGGAACGCTTATTTATATGTGGGATGACGCTACAATTAAAGCATACTCTGATGCCAACGGCGGAACTCACGCATATGACAGAACTCAATATCCCGCCGTAAATTAAAGGAGAAGATCATTGAATTTTACCTCATTCAATTTCCTATTATTTGTAATACTTGTCACTATCGTTTATTACATGGTTCCGACCAAAATACGCTGGTTATTTCTACTGATTTCAGGTTACTGGTTCTATTCATTCAGCGGTATAACAGGCGTTATATTTTTGGCTTCCGTTACTTTTATATCATGGCTCGGAGCTCTGCTTGTATCAATATGTGAAAATAAAAGTAAAAGCCTTCGACGCTTTATTTTTGTTACAGATCTTTTGATCTGTCTTGGCATTTTGGCCGTAACCAAATACACATCAATCATGGGTGAGCTGATACCCGTCGCAATCTCATTTTACGTATTTATGTCGGCATCCTACCTCATTGACGTATATAAAGGCACTGTTAAAGCCGAAAAGAATCTGTTAAAATATGCTTCCTATGCCGGATTTTATCCGCTTCTTTCGCAAGGTCCCATCGTAAGATACAAAGAACTGTCAGATCAGCTTTTCACCCCCAAAAAATTCACTTCTGACAATTTCAGTCATGGAATTCTTCGCATTGCATACGGTTTCTTTCTAAAACTTATGATTGCCGACAGATTGGGAATAATTACGGATACCCTTACTGCCGATCCCACAACCTACAACGGAGCATGGTACGCGGTTGTTCTTGTTCTGTATACACTTAGACTTTATACAGATTTTTCCGGCGGAATCAATGTTACAATAGGTGCCGCCAAATTAATAGGAATCGAGCTTCCCGAGAACTTTTCACAACCTCTTTTTTCAGTATCCATAGCAGATTTTTGGAGAAGATGGCACATTACAATGGGTAGTTGGTTTCGCGATTATATCTATATTCCCCTTGGTGGTAACAGAGTTTCAAAAGTCAGGGTATATTTCAATCTTCTTGCTGTATGGATTGCTACAGGAATTTGGCACGGTAAAGGTCCCAATTTCATTGTATGGGGTCTGTTAAACTTTCTTGTTCTTGCCGGCTCAAGGGCTCTGACTAAACCTTTTAAGGCTTTTCGCAGTAAATTACATCTCGAAAATAATATTATTTACAGAATTTTCCAAAGCTTAAGAACATATATTTTTGCGGCAACATTCTTTACTTTGTTCTGCTATGAGACTCTAAAAGATGCATATAACGGATTTGTAAGCATGTTCACCGTTAAAAACTGGAATGTACTTACCGACGGTTCGCTTCTTACATTGGGGTTGGATAAATCCGATTATATAATTGTTGCCGTTTCGCTGTTTCTTGTATTTACTATCGGTATTATCAGAGAAAAAAAATGGACTGCAAAATTTTATGCATTACCATACTACATCAAATATTCCGCCCTGCTTATTCTTATATACGCAACGCTTATTTTCGGAACATACGGAATGGGTTATGATGCCTCTTCCTTTATTTACAACAGATTTTAAAACAAGTCATTTTCGCATAAATCGGGAATTATCATGAAAAAATTATTAAGATTTATAACTACAATTGCATTATTGATATTAAGTTTTCTTGCACTGCAGAGACTTCTTATGCCCAAATATATGAATAACACTCAGGAAGGAGCAATGACAGCCGAATACTATTACAGCGTTAAAAATCATGATGTTATCTTCTTCGGTGACTGTCAGGTATATGAAACGTATTCTCCCTGCATACTCTGGGATCATTACGGAATAAGCAGTTATGTACGCGGGAACTCGCAACAGGAAATATGGCAGTCATACTATCTTCTCGAAGAAACCCTGACATATGAAAAACCTATGGCAGTTGTTGTTAGTGTATTCTCTTTATCAAGGCCTTCCCCATCCAGTGAAGCATACAACCGCCTGATGCTTGACGGCATGAAGTTATCCGGCACAAAACTTGATTGTATTAAAGCTTCCATGACAGAAGGCGAAAGCCTGATTGATTATATTTTCCCGATTCTTCGTTTTCACGACAGATGGAGCGAACTGACATCCGAGGATTTTGATTACTTTTTCTCAAAAGAAAATGTTACCTACGGCGGATATATGCCGTTTGTAGGTATTAAGCCCGTAGAGAATCTGCCTGCTTTGAAACCGCTTGCGGATTATAGTTTCTCTGATTACTCCATGGAATATCTTGATAAAATCAGACTGTTGTGTGAAGAAAACGGCATAACGCTTATTCTTGTCAAAGACGCCAGTGTATATCCATACTGGCATGATGAATGGGAACAACAGGTGGTTGATTATTGCGCTCTTTATAACCTCTCTTATTATAATCTTGCGAACTGCGCCGAGGAGATTGGTATAGATTACAGCCTTGATACATATGATGCCGGAATGCACATGAATACTGACGGAGCCGAAAAATGCAGTGATTATATAGGCCGGATTCTAATAGAAGAATTCAACATACCCGACCATCGTGATGACCAAAATTTTGTGAATGTTTGGAATTCAATAACAATTGAATACTATGATAAGATAGCAGAGATGAAAAATAATCTTGAATAGAGGTAAATACAATGAAAAATAAGACAATTACAATGATTATAAGCTGTCTCGCATTATTTACACTGACAGCATGCGGCGGAAATAACACAACACCCGATAACAACAACGGTAACAGCAATGCGACAGTTTCGGCAGATCAGACAGTTACTGTAAGTGACAACACCGCAGACAATTCAAATACACAGACTTCCGACGCAGGCGAGAATAACGTTCAGCCCGAAGAAGAAGATTTCACATTTACTTATAACGGCACAGACATCACGATTAATGCTGATATGGCTGCTGTTGAAGCTGCTCTCGGAGAGCCTTCCGGATTCTTTGAATCTACCGAATGCGCATTTGACGGTGTTGCCAAGACTTATAATTATGGCAGTTTCGAGATAGAGACATATCAGATTGACGACGCTACAGACTATATCGGCACAATCTTCTTCTGCGACGATCTTGTTTCAACCAACGAGGGCATCTCACTTTTCATGACTTCACAAGATGTTTTGGATGCTTACGGAACTCCCGATAAAGAAGATGCCAACCAGTATACATATATAAGCGGCAATTCTTCACTCTATATTATTTTTGATGCAAACGGAAGCATAACATCCATTACATATAATACAAATGCACTTAATTAATCAATAATTGTCCAAACATTAATAATTAATAAAGGACGGATGAAAAAGTATATCATTTTCATTCGTCCTTTTTCTTCGGGAATCATCAGAATTCTACATCAATTACCGTATTTTTCTTTTCCAGATATTTTACATAAGCTATATATCTGTTTGGAGGATTTTCAATTTTACAACCCAGTATCATATACTTGTCAATCGGCTCATGTCTTACAACCATGGTCTCTATCTTCATATCAATTCCGTCTTTATCCTTAACATTACATATAAGTTTTTCTCCGTCCTTAACCTTAACATCTTTCTTTAAATCAAGTGCTATGGACAGTCCGGAAATACCAATATCCTTAAGATGGCACAACACGGGTCCCGATAATCCTTCAAATTCAACCATTATCGAATCCCATGAATAAAATCTTCGTCCACCACGTTTATTTTCGATTCCGTTCACCATAGGACAAAATATCTTGTGATAATCCAAACCGTTCTTCTTTACAAGCATAATCCTGCAGCCTTTAAAGTTCCATAAAAGTCCGTTTATGTCGCGAGCTTCCAATGTTATCTTTATCTGCTTTCCCGCAAATGACACTCTTTGCCCTTTATGTCTGAAAGGAATGACGAGTAAAGAATCACCGTTATTTTTCATTACCTTGGAAATAAATCTGGCCTGAAGATCGGTTCCGTTTGTAACACTTATTACTATTTTACTTTTTGGAAGTATTTCTTCTAATTTCATCTGCTATCGTTCCTCTGTTAATTAATCGTAACAAATCCCATTCTTATTTTTTCAATAATATCCCTATTCTCCTCAATAATATATTTTCCCCGGATAAAATTATATTCCGATCCGCCGACATCATATTTTAAAACTACGGCATTCATAATTCCGTCTTTGTCATTTTCGACAAGAAAAGCCATATAATAATACGCCACCGTCTCCTTATAGATAATAAGTTCCAGATCTTCCGGCATAAGTCCCGATACTTCTTTTTCCCTTGCACTCATATGATCAAAAAAAGACTGAGCATCATATTTTATCTCATCTTTTATTTCCTGCGGCAATTCAAAACCGGCTGCGGTGGCCTCCAGAAAATAGACATTGTCACGAATGCAATAATCAACGGTTGCATTTTTGGCAAGGTCTGTTACATATCCTGTCTCATTAACATTGTTCATATACATATTCCAATAAGCGAGCGGGTTCGATTCGTTATAAAGTCTGGCTTTTTCATCAACATCCCGTTCCATTTTTATTATGTAATATGTAAATTCTTTTAAATTAATAGTTGTATCACCGATTATGATAACATTCTCGTTCAGCGCTTCTTCATAATGAAACACTCTGCGTTCATTTATAATTAACAGTACCAATGCCGCTGTCACAAAGAATGCAAGAATCAATAAAACAGCCATTACTTCTTTTTTTAGTTTTCTTTTCTTTTTCATAAGGCCCTATGGTGTATTACCGAAAATCAATTGACTTCCTTCATATACTGCTATATTTTCCACATTTTCTACAGAAAAATCATTTCCTGTATTCATTGTACTCCAATCCGAGTGATTAATACAGAAATTAAGTGTAAGAGTATCGCCAACCGCCAATGAGGAATTATCACTGTATTTAATCTCACATACCGTGTCCGAATCAGTTCCGGAATATGATGAAAATGACGCAGTTGCCGAAGAAATGCCGTGGTTCCCGCTACTGTTATCTATTGCCGTATAATAGCAGGCAAATGCAAGAGACTTATCATCTTCATTGGTAAAGAAATATTTAATAACCAAATCTTTCATACTAATCGCAGACGAAGTATTATTGGTTATCTTTAAACTGCCCGAAATACTGTTGGCGTTGGTTGTAAGTCCCTGATAATCAATTGCAACGGTTAATCCGTTATCCGTAGCGGTTGTTGACGAAGGTGTAACCGCAGTATTTGTTCCTCCGGCATTACCTGCAGCACTTCCTGCCACAGTTGCAACCTGAGTTCCCGCGCTTGTTCCCGAAGGCGGTTCTGTTCCGAATACAAGGACCCCGTCTTCATAAAGTGCAGCACCCGTAAGTAATTCATTTCCACCGCTTAACATATTAACAAATGACGGATCGTTACTGTTATCCCATGCTCCGCCGGTATTGGATATTCTGACCTGAATCTCTTTTTTATAATTATCCTGTCCTCCCGGATATATAAGCGTATCCGCAAAATCCACCGACATATAATAAATATTATTATCTGCATCCCAGCATACCAGGGACGAGGCTGTTCCTCCCTGCATATAATTGGTCGTAATCGTTACATTAGACGGATCGCCGCCGGCATTTACTATCTCACTAAGGTCCATATAATATCTGAATTCCAGATTCTGAGGCACTCTGGCCGGCCATGCCGAAACATTACATATGTATGCCTTAAGTTCCATAAAATCGGTTCCGTCAACATTAATTCCGCCCGTAACATATAATTCGTTAATCGGAATTTCTTCAACAGCTCCGAAATCCACAAGAGTCTGTCCGTGATACTCCGAATACATAGCAGCAAGAAGCCCAGTGAAGCCTGCATTATAATCACACGCGACCTCATTGTTATTATAATTGGACACTTCGTCCGTATAATCATCATTGGAACCCGGACCTCCGACAAGTGCGCCGTAAAGAGTATGTCTTTCTTCACCGGGTTCATTCATATTATCACAATATGATCCCTGTGCCGTTCTATGGTGCGGGTGTACCGGATAATCATCTCCGAATCCGATTTCATATGAAAATCCCGTACTTCCCAAAGCATAATCTGCCTGACTTACGGCGAAATCCCAATATATGTCAGACTTATCTGCCGGACATTCATCCCATCTCGAATATACCGCAGCAATAAACGCGGTAGTCGTCGCATATCTGAGTGATCCCCAGTTATCAAGCCATGCCAATCCCTGTGGAGTATATGTAATCCGCGATCCGTCATCCGTTCCGCAGCTCCACCAATCAAGATGTTTTTCAACAGCATCCGAATATTTACTGTCACCTGTCAGCTGAGCAAGCATCACCGCTGCTCCTATATGAACGTCATCCCAGCACATAGCCCAATCATAATCCTGACCGGCCATAGAATAATCACTTACTGCGTTATCGAGATACGTACTGTCTCCGGTTGCCTGATAAAGCCATACTCCTGCCCATGCAAGTTCATCATAAAAACCGCTCCACGAATCATAAAAGCCGGCAGCGGCAGTATATCCCGCATCTGACTTGCTGTCTCTTGAAAACCGATAAAGGCTCTCGGCATGTGAAAGACACAAATCGCTGTACTCACTGTCTATGTTCTCATAAAGGATACTGCATATTGCCAAAGATGCCGCAGTTTCTCCCGTAACTGCAGAACCGGGATTATCAATCGTAACACAATACGATGGTCTGTCCATCCTGTATTCCACCACTTCCGCAGGCCCCCAGAATGTATGATCCTGTCCTCCGTTACCTACCTGATAATAATAAACCTCGTCTTCGGGATGACATTTGATAAAATAATCATTTGCCCACTTTATATTACCAAGTGCATATTCAAGCTGACCGCTCTCCTCGTATGCTTCATAATCGACAATTAACGACCATCCGAGCATGGCCGCCGAATAAGACATCGGAAGATTAAATTTGACATTATCTCCGGCATCGTACCATCCGCCCGTAAGATCAAGACCTACATCACTTCCGTCATTCATGGATGAATCGCCTCTCCAATTACATCTTGTCTGCTCCGGAATATCCCCTGAACGCTGAAGTTCATAGAAAATAACAGATTTCTGAAGAGCCTCACCATAGTTAAAAGTACCGGTTCCGACAGTTCCCTCATATCCGTTGCCGAATTCCGTCAGATTACCGGTATCCAAAATCCCGGTCCCGAATACACCGTTTGAAGAAACATTTCCGTTACCCGTTACAGCAGCTTCTCCCAATACAGTTCCGTTATTGCTTACTGCTGTATTATTACTTACCGAAGATTCTGTCCCGGCTTTATCACCGCAGGACGCAAATATCAATGCACCTATAACGGCAGCCGATAATGAAGTTGCAATTTTCCTATTTTTACCAATAAAATTCATTTTTTAATCTCCAAACCTTTTTGTAATTTAAAAAAATCACTGTTACGCATTAACTTTCCTGACTCATATAAAGTTCACGGTAAAATCCATTTTTATTCATAAGTTCTTCATGATTACCCTGTTCTATTAATTTACCATCCTTCATTACGAGAATAATATCCGCTTCTTTTATAGTCTGAAGCCTGTGAGCAACAATAAATGAAGTCTTGTCCTTTGAAAGATTGGCAAACGCTTTCTGAATTTTTATTTCCGTTCGCGTATCAATTGAACTGGTTGCCTCGTCCAAAATAAGCATCGGAGGTCGTAACAGCATTACTCTTGCTATACATATCAACTGTCTCTGACCTTCCGATAACCCACCTGTTTCCTCTCCGATACAGGTATCATATCCATTAGGAAGTCGCATAATAAAACTGTGTGCATTTGCGGTTTTTGCAGCCTGCATAATTTCTTCGAGAGT
Source organism: Lachnospiraceae bacterium (assembly GCA_045639745.1). Taxonomy (GTDB): domain Bacteria; phylum Bacillota; class Clostridia; order Lachnospirales; family Lachnospiraceae; genus NK4A136. The sequence goes on from JAZUDQ010000032.1 coordinate 34,477, forward strand.
GGCATCTTTTTTGACCATCGCTATGTTATCGCGCACCGATCCCTCAAAAATAAATGTATTTTGGAGAACCATTCCGATATTACTTCTCAAAGAATCCTTGGACACCGTAGCAATATCCGATCCGTCTACCGTTATTCGTCCCGAATCAACATCATAAAATCTCATTATCAGATTAATAAGTGTTGTCTTTCCGCAACCTGTAGGACCGACTATTGCAACCCTCATACCTTTATTAACCGATATGTTCATATTCTCAATAAGCGGCTTGTTTTTATCATACGAAAACGAAACATTTTCAAATGCAACATTTCCCTCTGCGATTCCCATATTACTATTCGAATCAATCTCCGGTTCGATATCAATAATCTCGAATATTCTCTCCAGGCAGCATATTGCATTTTGAAGTTCGGTCACCACGCCCGAGATTTCATTAAACGGCTTGGAATACTGATTGGAATAGCTTAACAGGCAGGTAAGATCACCAATCGTAATGATTCCATTGCCCGCCATAAAAGCACCTGTCAGAGCAACCAGTGCATATATCAGATTATTAACAAAACGGGTTGTCGGATTAACAAGTGAAGAGAAAAACACAGCCTTAAGTGATATTTTTCCCAATTCTTCATTTTGTTTATCAAATCTTTCTATTGTTTTATCTTCGTGATTAAACACTTTGATTACTTTAACACTGTCAATGGATTCATCAATTAATTCAGTTGTTTTTCCTTTTATTTCCGCTTGCTTCACAAAATACACATGAATTTTTTTCGCAATAAATCCGGCAATAATAACCGACAAAGGCGTTGCTACAACCACCACAACAGAGATTATCAGATTAATTTTCACCATAAAGAACAGGGTTCCAAGTATAGTTACAACCCCGGTAAACAGCTGATTAAAGCCCATCAGAAGGCCTTCCGAAAATGTATTTACATCACTGATAACACGACTTACTATATCACCGCCGCTTCTGCTATCCAGTTCATTTATAGGAGCTGTCTGAAGCCTTTCAAACGCATCCTGTCTGATATTTTTAACAATGCCCGCTGTCATTCTGTTGTTGATAATATTCATGAGCCATTTTATAACAGTTGTTATACATATCAAATATATCATTTGAACCAAATATACAACAATTCCGTCTGTATCGGGACCATCCTTCAAAGATATCAAATCGACACTTTTTCCGATTAAAACCGGAATATACAAAGCAATAAGAGCAGATGACAACGCTGCAATTAAAGAAAATATAAGCGCCGGCATATAGTGTTTGATATATTTTGTCAATCTTTTTAATACTCTTATATTATCTTGTTTGGAAAGTTTATTAGCCATTTTCTTCGCCTCTCTTTCCAACCTTTGTTATATAACCCGATTCATGAATCTCGCGATAGACCTCGCAATCTTTCAGTAATTCGTCATGTTTTCCGTAACCGACAACATGTCCGTCATCCAGAACAATAATCTTATCAGCCTGTTCCAATCTCGTGCTCCTTTGAGATATAAGAAAAACCGTAGGCTTATAATCCAGATTCTTCACATTGGAAAGAACCTTCTTCGCAGTAATTGCATCAAGCGCAGACAGACTGTCATCCAGAATCAGCACCTGCGGCTTCTTAATCAAAGCTCTGGCAATTGTAATTCGTTGTTTTTGACCGCCCGAAAGATTTTTGCCTTTTGCGGATATCGGATAATCAAGTCCGCCTTCCTTTTCCATTACAAATTCAAGTGCGCAGGCATTTTCAAGAGCCTCTTTCATATCATTCTCAGAGGCATTCTCATTGGCCATCCGGAGATTCTCCCGTATCGTTCCCGCAAATAAAACCGCCTTCTGAGGCACCACTGCAAATGTATCTGCCAAAAATGACTTGGTATAGTCGGCAATATTCTCTTTACCTATTGTTATTACACCATGACTACAGTCATAACTTCGGTTTAAAAGATTAACAAGCGTAGATTTTCCCGAACCGGTTCCGCCTACTATACCTATAAATTCCCCTTTCTCAGCTTTAAATGAAATATCATCGAGAGCTGCTTCCTGACTTTTATCATAAGTAAACGACACACCATCAAATTCCACGGTATAATTATCACTGCGTTCTTTCTCACCATATTGTTGAGAAACTTCGGTGTCCAATACTTCCGCAATCCTCTGAGCACATGCCAATCCCTTAATATCAAGGACAATAAACCCGGCAAGTTTGATAAGTTCAACAAGAATCTGAGACATGTAATTAAGAAGCGCAACAATCTGACCGGGTGTAGAGATGCTCCCCTTAACCGCATCCGTTCCCGATCCCGCCAAAAACAAATCCAGACAAATTGCGCCTTTATAAATCAGATATATTGTTGCCAAATTAATAATTAAGAATGTCAATGGTTCTGTCAAACCGGAAATACGCCCCACCACGAGAGAATCCTTTTTCAGTTTTTCATTGCATTCCTTAAAATCATCAATTTCATTTCTCTGCATGTTGAAAGCTCTGATAACACGATTCCCCAGAAGATTGTCACGAGTCTTTCTTAATACACTTTCTTCATCTTTTCCGACTCGTTTCTGCAACGGAATTGTAATAATCATTACGCCATATACAACCACACATAATAATAAAATTGTAACAACGAAAATCATTGCGCATTTTGTATCAATGGTAAATGCCATAATCATAGCACCAAATACTATAAACGGACTTCTCAAAAACAGTCTCAGAGTCATATTAACTGCCGACTGGAGCTGATTTACATCCGAGGTAAGTCTGGTAATCAATCTCGCCGTTCCCGACCGATCGATTTCCTTGTAAGAAAGCTTTTGAATATGAGAAAATAAAGAACTTCTGACTACAGTTGCAAAACCTACAGCTGCGTATGCCGAAAAATACTGTGCAAATACGGAACATATAAGACCGATAAATGCAAGTGCGAACAGAATCCCCACTCGACTCACTATATAGCCTCTGTCGTTATTGGATATTCCTTTATCTATAATATCTGCAATAACTAACGGAACGAATAATTCAAATCCTGCCTCAAGCAATTTGAAAAGAGGTCCGAAAACACATTGTTTTTCATAGCCTTTAAAATATTTAAGAAGTTTTTTCATTACGATATCCTATATAAATTAATCTTATTTTCAAAATAAATATTATCATCAAAAAAGAGGTCCGACAACCGTCAAACCTCTTCTGACAATATTAATATATTAAACTGCCACAATACTCACATGTTCTCAATCCACTTGTACCTGCTCCGCAGCATGGACAAAAATGAGGATAATCGACCGGTCTCCCCGCACTTGCCGTAGCAGGACGACCTCCGCCTCCAACAACATATGTTGTCGATGTATTAACCGTTCTGCGATTAACATTGTTAATTGCTGCCGACGTAGCAGCACTGGCTGCAATCGCTGCACCCGCCACAATTGCACTTCCTATAGACGGTCGATAATAAACCGGTCTCGGTGGCGGTGGCGGCGGTACAAATCTGACCCCCGGCGGCGGCGGTACAAATCTGCCTCCCGGCGGTGGCGGTGGTACAAAACCTCTCCTAGGCGGTGGCGGTGGCATAAATCTTGGTCCAGGCATAAACAATACCTCCTTATAAATAATACTTTTAAATAATGATACTATATTTTTAACTCAATTTGTGAATTTTATTTAAATAATTATTCTTCGTCCCATCCCGGTACGACAACATCAAGATATTCCTTTGCATATTCCTTGAGTTCTTCTTTGGTCATTACAGGCAGTTCATAACTCACAGATTTTCCATAGCATAATACCGACTCGCCGTCTTCGGTCAGAGAGTTAATTAAAGCATGTGTTGTCAGAATATTTCCGCAATCATCAATTATACATGTTTCAAATCCCAAATCAATATATTCATAACCGTTACAATCTTTTCCGAGATAATATTCAAAAAAACTGGCGCTGGATGTTTCGTCCGAAGAAATTAATTCCATATTTTCCGCATTATATACCAACAGCTCACCGTTTATCTTCAATGCTGCCAAATACTTTCCATCGTTGATAAACATCGCATACCTCACATATTCATAATCCGGTATACCAAGACTCTGAAAATCGTCTTTAACAGTGATAATAGTATCATTCGTCGGCTCCATAACAGATACACTGCTTGCATCTACCGGTTCGCATGAATCAAATATTATATCATATTTGTATAACAAAAGTTTATTGCTATCATCTGCCCAAGCCAGATACCCATTGGTATTTTTTACTATAAGATCATAATCAGAAACCTTACAATTAAGAAAACTCGCCATCGTCATAGGAAACTCATTGCTTGGTGAAATATATTGAACTTCTCCGTTTGTCATAAAAGCACATACATAACCGGAAGAAAAATCAACTTCAAAACTTTGTCCAATGACATACTGACCATATAACTCAAAATCATTGTCAATATCATAGAACATAACGTCATTGTAGACATTAACTGCCAGATATTTAATATCATCTTCATATACAATTCCTATTTGCTGTGAATACGCATAATATAAATTTTCTTTTTGAGCTATAATTTCACCTGTGTAAATGTCATATTCCTTAACCGTATTCGAATGTTCATCGGTTGCTCCCATTTTGTCAGACGGAACGGTTGAAACAAACAGAATTCCCGAATCAACACACAAGCCCATAATACATGCCTCATCTTCATTTATTACATATTTAACAGCATTTTCCGATATTGAATAACAAACTATTATTGATTCTACTCCGGAATTCAGATATAAGCCGTCAAACTGAAATAAAATGATATCACTTTCTACGACACACATATTATTTAGCACATAGCCTTCCCGGGCCACAGAATATGACGCACGCTGTTCCAATGTGTTTTCATCATAAACAAATACTTCCTCATCCTTTCCGTAAATAATAAGGCCCTCTACGCACGATAAATAATAGCAAGCGTAATCAGACAGATAACCCGAAGATGAACTGCCCGAATCATCTATTATTATTTCAGCATCGGATGTGTCAATATTAACCTTCGTTATTATTCCGTCCATGCAGTATAAAATATTACCGTTATTATCTGCGGCAACAGTAGGTAAAAAATTCTGATTGCCCAGTTCTTTTTTTTCAGGCAATTCATATACGATTTTACCGGTTTCTGAATCTACCACATACATATACCCGATATCGGTCTGAACAAGCACATATTTCGCATCAAGCGTTTTCACCAACTCTATTTCAGACGAAAACTCCGTTACATTATACGGATCAACCAAATCTACATATCCGTACGGAAGCATAGAATCATATAATGCCCTGTACCCTTCAATTGACTCCGGCATATCAATTCCCTGATATTCCGTCAATGAGTAAACAGCATTTAATACAGCCGACGGCCGTTCATCCTTATTCATGTAATCCACTGAATCTTTTGCCAACGCCAGCGCCTGAGATTCCTTCAACTTATTATTCTGTTCTTCAATTTCCTCACTTTGAGCATCAAGCGTAGCAAGCTGATTTTGAATAATGCCCGCTCTCACTTCAAGTTCTTCCGCCTGATTTGCAATCTGTGTTGCAAGAATGCCTTCGACAACCGCAACAATAATTGCCACTATCATTGCCACCACACTGTATATAAGTGTCTTTTTAAAGCGATGCTCTTTTGCTCTCTGCTTAAAATCATCATAAGAAACATTAAACATCGGAGCCAAAAGACGCGGGATTTCTTCTTTAATCTTTCTTTTTCTCTCTTTATCGTTTTTCCCTCTGGCATCCAAACCAAAAGGTTCAAGCGATTCCGTTATTATTTGGGTAGTTCCGTCCTCAAGTGTAATTTCCTTTTCTATCTCCGTCAGTTGCTTGGGAAAAGAATCCGCCGGTTCGCCTTCGGCCAGAACAGCCAGGACATGTTCTCTGTCGTGATATTGTATAAATGTATCTATTTCCTTCATGCACCATTTTGATTCTTTCAGCTTTGGTGTACATATTACAATAAGCCACTCGGAATTTTTCAGTGCTTCAATAATAGGTTCTTCCAAATTTGACGCAAGAGGCAATTCTTCTTCATCACGAAATACTCTTGTTATCTTTGTACGAAGTCCTTCTTTTGTATTTCTTTTTTTTATTGTTTGGGGTATTTTTGAATATTCAAGGGTCTTATGAATTGTCTCTGCCACCATTTTGTCCGGTAATAAATGTCTATAGCTTATAAAAGCATCATATTTATTCATTTTAGCTTCCATAACTTATCTCCTTTTATTTTCCTTCATTTCTTCAATTCATTTAACCTTTTTATAGGTCTTTGAAAATACATTTTTTTCAATAATGTATATATCATGCAGATCTTCTTCTCTTGCGGCAATATAATCACCCGGTTTACCGAGCATATACGCTTCTTTATCCCACTGGGTAAATACCTTCATCGTTTTTTTAAGTTGTTTTGCGTATATCTTCACCATTCCGGACGGCTCACACATATACGCATATTCCGCCAATTTCAACACCTCACCGGTTAATTTATTCTTAACAGTCGGTGTGTAGACATTTTCAATAACACATTTATCATATGAATATTTTTTATTTAAAGGTTTATTCTTTATCTCAAATTTATCCTTAGTAACAGGATATACCTCTCCCTTAATTCCTATCATCATATAAATATCATCCTGAACGATAATATCCATATCACATTCCATGGTTCGAACCAAAATCGGCGTTCCTGCCGGAAGCATGTCTGTCATCTTAACGTACCCGATAGGTAAAGGAATCTTTTCATATATATCCATATCCGATACATCTATCCGGTAATCCTCTGCATTAATTACTTCATAGCTTTCAAAATATTGAATAAGTCGAGAGCTGATATACGCTTCGCCGTGAAATCCGGGATACCTGTCATGATACAATTTTTTACTGACAAATCCGCCTGCTTTTTCTTTGTGTCCGCCTCCGCTGCCTATTCCTTCGGTCAGATAAGCGGCAAGTTCGTCTGCAGCTACATCTTTCATACAGCTTCTGACGGACAATTTATATCCATCACTGTTTTCATTAAATACTACGCAGACATTTATTTTATCAACCTGAAGCAGGAAATCGGCTATAAGTCCCAATATATTGGGATCGCATTCTTCCGTACGAATAACGGAGAATCCATAATCCTCATTAAAAGAATTACGCAGCATTGCTATTCCCGATACTTCAAGTTCTCTAAGCGAAAGATTGCTGTTTCTCAGCATTGTAATTATGTTTCTCTCATAAACCAGTTGTTCTTCGGCATCCTTATCAAGAGGATTAAATATTTCAAGCAGCTGATTGGAATCTGTGTATAAACCGTAATAAAGAGCCGTTGAGAGTTTTATATTATCATTCACATTGTAATCGCTTCTTGTCAGCATATCCCATACAAGTGTGGCGCAGCTTCCCAGCTCCGACCTTATAAGACTGTCCTTAATATTATCAATCTCAATTTCATGGTGATCGATAATTACAATATTGTCCGCTTCTATATGGGTTACATTTCCGGCCCCATACTGACAGTCAATCGTAACCAATACTCCGTTAATCTTTTTCTTATTTTTTTCGGTGTCGTAATACTTTAAAGGATTACCCAGATATTCAAGAAACTTAATCAAATTCGGTTTAGTAACGCGGTTTCTGCCACCGTAAACCATTTTGACCTTCTTCCCCTTATCTTTATAATAACAGTAAAGAGCATATCCCGAAGCTATTGTATCGGCATCGGGATTATCATGACACTGAATTGTAATTTCATCATACTGTTCAATCTTTTCTAATAACATATCTTTCATTTATAACTTCCCCCGCAACATATCTTTTAATTCAGCAACAGACACATTATAATCTGTATTGCAAAAATCACAATGAACGTTAATATCCTCTCCGTCATCAATCATAGAATTAATCTCCGACGTGGCCAGTTTTGAAATGGCATTAAGAACCTTTTTTCTGCTGCAATCACATACAAACACAGGCTCATATGTATCGGTAACAGTCGGATTCAAATCTTTAAGAAGACTCTCAAGAAGTTCTTCTGCCGAATGCTCCGAAAGGAACTGTGTAACACTCGTAAAATCCCTCAGATTATTTTCCAGTTTTTCAATTATTTCATCGGGAGCAAACGGTAACAACTGAATAATAAATCCACCGGCTCTCTTTACAGACAAATCTTTATCTACCAAGACTCCGAGTCCTACCGCCGACGGCACCTGTTCGGAAGTTGAAAAATAATAAGTCAAATCCTCGGCAATCTCTCCCGTAACCAATTCTACTTCTCCGAGATACGGTTCTTTAAGGCCCATATCTTTTATTACCGACAAATGACCTGTTCCGACAGCTCCCGAAACATCAAGCTTGCCATTTTCCTTAAGAGGTATATCAACATACGGATTCTCGGCAAACCCTTTTACGCGTCCTCCCCCGTCACTTGTAACTATTACGGCTCCGACAGGTCCGTCCCCTTTAATCTTCAGTGTCAAGCGGTCCTCTGAATTCTTCTGCATATAACTCATCATTGCACCGGCAGTAAGAAGTCTTCCGAGAGTAGCAGTAACCACCGGTAATGTCTTTTGTTTCTCTGCCGCAGTATTAACCAATTCACGCGTATCGGCAACAAATGCTCTGATAAATCCCTCACCTGCAGAGGCTCTCAATACTATATTGCTCATTTTTTTACCTTTCCGAATTCTCTTGCTACCACACTGATTCTCTGAGAAGAATCCCTAATATCATCTCCGGTATCTGCATCAATCATTTTCAATGGTACAAGTCCCGCTTCTTTCAAGTAATTCATCATCTCTTCGGACGTATATCCTTTCTGATAATGTTCTTCCTCACATCTCTCATAAAAACCGTCAGTCTCATTTTTTATGTAAAGAGTGAGCATATATCTGTTAATTCCGGTTTCGTCATCGTAATCATTTTCCCATATGAAACTGCAGTTATCACGATTCTCCGCAATAACACTGTCCCCAATCACTTCCCGATATTTATACGGAGTATTAAAATCAAATATAAAAATCCCCTCGGGATCAAGGTAGTTATTAACTTTTTTGAACGTCTCCACCACATCCGAAGGATTCAAAAGATAATTAATGCTGTCACATACGCAGACAATTCCGCGAACGGTTCCGTACAATTCGAAATCTTTCATATCCTGACACAGATACAAAATATCATGCCCCGACTCATCTTTTTTCAGGAGAGCCTCATTAAGCATATCCTCCGATAGATCCACTCCAATCATGTCATATCCGTTCTCGGCAAGCATTTCGGTCATTGTACCCGTTCCGCATCCCAGATCCAGGACCAATCCGTCCTTAATACCGTTTTGTCGGAATTCTTCAAGAATAAATTCCAGCCATTTTTTGTATGGAATCTCATCCATCAGTTCATCATATACAAATGCAAAATCAGTATAAGAATTCATTATTTCTTTTCAGGGTCCTTTCCGAGGAATAAAGCAATCACAACTCCGACTGCCAGAGCAACTACTCCGGTTACGGCACTAAGAACGTTAATTTCCTTAAATGCATCCATATTAACAACAACAATAGCTATCGGAGATCCCATTATAAGTCCCATAATACACCAGTATGTAATAATCTTGGCTTTCTCAAGAAGAATCTCTATTATTTTGGCTATTCCGAATATTCCCACTACCGCACCTATTCCAAAAGGAATCAAGATACAACAGGAATTACCGACAACCTCCATATTCATATTAAGCAGACCTTTTACAAGATTGTTTATTGAAGAAATAATCGTCTCATATAATCCCATAACCATCATCATCATCGAACCGGACACTCCCGGGATTACCATCGTTCCGGCAGCTACTATTCCGGCTCCGAGATACTTCAGGCAGCTCATCACCGATAATTCAACATCTATATCGGCATACGTATCATCATCCGTTTCTTCCGTCTGCTCACTCTCGGTCTTCTGCTTTTCGGTTTGTGCCTGCACAAATGAAAGCCCTACAACAAGAGCAAAAAACACAACAAATCCCAATATATGATACGGTCTTATCTTTGCCCCTTTAAGCATTCCCCATATTATCGGAACACCACCCAGGATAAGTCCAATGAATAAAAGATTCGTCTGAATCGGTATTACTCCGAACATCCACTCGATAAGAAGCGATAAACCTACTATACCTATCACCATTCCGATACCTATGGGCAGAACAGTTTTTACACTTTTTTTAAACTCTTTGAACAAATGCGTCAATGCGGTTATAAGCTTATCATAAATTCCCATGGCTACTGCCATTGTTCCGCCGCTCACACCGGGAATAACATTAGCGATTCCCATAACCGCACCTTTAAGCACATCAATAATAAATTTCATTCTTAATACATTCTCCCTTAGCAATTATTCATCATTTTTTTCAAAGTCTTGATAAGCATCTCTGCCTCATAATCCGTACCTACAGATATTCTGAGATAATTCTCTATACGTTCCTGATTAAAGTGTCTGACCATAATATTGTTATCACGCAGATACTTCTGAATTGTTACCGCATCATATTTAGGGTGTGTGGCAAAAACAAAATTGCTTGCCGAATCGGGAAATTCAAACCCGAGTGCTGTCAGCTCTTTTTTCATCCACTCTCTTGTCTTAACCACTTTTGCAACAGTATCCTTAAAATATTTGTCATCCTCAACAGCCAACGGTCCTACAATTAACGACGGAGTATTCATAGTATAAGAATTTATCGAGAACTTCACATCATTAAGATATTTAATCAGTGTCTCATTGCCTATCGCAAAGCCTATACGTACTCCGGCCATTGCCCTCGACTTCGAAAATGTCTGAATTACCAGCAAATTGTCATATTTATCAACAAGTTTAAGTGCACTGTCGCCTGCGAAATCAATATACGCCTCATCTATAATCACAACACTGTCCGGATTGTTTTTCAGGATGTATTCTATGCTGTCCAATGATTCATATATTCCGGTCGGAGCATTGGGATTGGGAATTATAATTCCTCCGTTCGGTTTAATATAATCCTCCTTATTAATCCTGAAATTCTCATCAAGCGGTATCTCTTTGTAAGGAATCTTATATACGTCTGCCCAAACCTTATAAAACGAATATGTGATATCCGGAAAAAGTATCGGCTTATCCGAATTAAAGTATGTCAGAAAAGACATCGAAATAACATCATCCGAACCGACTCCGACAAATACCTGCGACGGCTTCACGCCGTAATAATTTGCAAGTGAATTAACAAGCGGATCCGCAGTCGGTTTCGGATACAGACGAAGAGACTCGTAATTCATATTTTTAAGTGCCGCATCAACAGCAGGTGCGGGCGGATACGGACACTCATTTGTATTGATTTTTATAATATTCTTTTCGTTCGTTTGTTCTCCCGGAACATACGGAACAACCTTTCTTATGTTATTTTGCCAACTCACTTTCTTTTCCTCCCAATTTAGCAAATTGTTCTTCGTATTCAGTATCATATTCAAAAACATACGCCTCATATCCGTTAATAATTAGCGTATCGCCATATATTTTATGACGTTTGTATTTCCGTCCGTAATTCTGATGGACATGCCCATGAAGGAAATACCTCGGTTTATATGTATCCAACAGTTCTACAAAAGAAGCGAATCCCCTGTGGCACAAATCTTCGCCGTCTCCGACATCAAGAGCCGGTGCATGAGTCACCAGGATATCGAATCCCTTATTTTTTCTAAGCTTGTGCTTTAATTTCTTCACGCGCTTTTTCATCTCGGCCTGATTATACTGATTCTTTCCGAATTTGTAGCGAAGACTTCCGCCAAGCCCAAGTATTCTTACACCTTTATATACATAAATTGTATCTTCTATACATTCACATCCGTCGGGCGGAATCTGTTCATATTTATCGTCATGATTACCATGCACATACAGCACCGGACAATGCGCGAAAGTAACCAAAAAAGACAGATAATGAGGATGGAGATCCCCGCATGAAATGATCAAATCAATTCCGTCCAGTCTTCCGGGTTCATAAAAATCCCAATATAATTTGGACTCTTTGTCGGCAATTACAAGTATTTTCATAATACACCCTGCGTATTCACAAGAGCTTCTGCCTCATCGCTGAGTTCATTTACACCCGGAATATATCCTTCTACATTTTCAAGTAACCAATCTATAACCACAGCCTCCTCGGGCGATATGTTTCTTCCGTCTTCGCATCTTAACATACCGTCCTGCGAATATATCGGTCCGGTAAAAGGATTTATATCATTATTCTTTATTCCGTCCCTTAAGTTTCGCAGCATACGTACGGAACCCGACGGAAGATTTCTGGAATAAATGACATCCACTGCATCCGACGACATTCCCCAAAAATAATTGAGTGCCTGAGTTCCTACGGTACTGTCATCATTCTTATATGCGCCTCGCAGAACACTTCCTATTATCTCTTCATACATTTTGCCCCAGTGTCTTACAGGCATACAAAGATTGGAATGACTTCCGTCGGGAAGCACTCTGAACAGTCCGTACTCCCTGATTTTATCTTTTCCGGCATTAAGATCTCTGCCTGAAATAAGGTCTACTCCTTTATTCTCAAACTCTTTATGCCAATCTCTGTCTTTAAGCATTGTCCATTCAAGCACCACTTTTGCATCCGGATTGGTCATCTGTACGCCCAACGCAAAAGCATTTATCTCGGCAGTCGTACCTCTTATGGGGTAATCCGAGAGATATCCCACATAACCGTTCTTTGTAAGAGATCCGGCAATTGCTCCGCTGATAAATTTGGCTTCATACATTCTGAGGTAATAACCCCGAACATTTTTATGATTAAGAAGCATCGAGCAGTTCAGTATCTTAACATCCGGGTGATTAACCGCTGCTTTAACCGCCGGAGAACAGAGTGTCGGAGATGTCGCAAAAATAACCTTGTTGCCCATTCTTATAGCCTCTTCAAAGACTTCATCCGCCGATTCGTCGTTAACACTCTCTCTGCAGGTTGTTTCAATCTTATCTCCGAACACATCCTGTATATACTTTCTTCCGAGTTCATGAGAATATATCCATGCCGAATTCTCAACACTTTTCTCATGAATAAATGCCACCTTGAGTGCCGATGCTCCTATTGCAATCGGGAACAAATTAATAAGAGACTGTTTTTTTGATTCCTCCGTAGGTGAAAGAACCAGTTGAACTTCACGTTCACTGTTAAGCATCTGAAATTCGTTCCACATCTTGGTTATATCTCTTTTAAGCTGCTGCTGACTCTTATCCTTAGCTTCACAATAATCAAATATTTCAAGATATGCGGCCAAAGCATCCCCGGCTCCTATATCTTCCATCTTGTTCTGAGCTTTGACTTTGAATTCCTGCGAAAAATAAAAATATAATGTTTCAAAATTCTGTCTGTCCTCGTCAGACCATTTTGTCTCCTGATCGTGTCCTGTATGAACAATCAGTTTTTTGTATGAGCCTTCCTTTTTAACATTGAGACAGTTAATCCGCGTTAAGTCATAAAATTCGAGAAATTCATAATATAATCTGGTATCATGATCTTCATCATTTCGTTTTGGAATCACACGTGTAACATATGCTTCAATACTGACGGCATCCATGGATTTCATAATACTCACACGCTTATTACCTTCCATAATGTAAAAGCGGTTATTGAATTCATATGCTTTAATCGGATCTCTCAGGCCGTCTTTAACCAAATCGTCATACAAAAGCGCCCATTTATTGGCAAATTCCGAATCGGGATCCAAAATCGGCATAAAATTACGTGCAAATGCGGTTGTTCTTCCCGCACTGTATGTTCCTACAACAAATTCAATAGGGATCTCCACAAGGCCTAGATTAACCTGGCTTTCGGTCGGAACATACGAAAGAACATCGTCAAGAACCGGCAAATAAGGATATTCGCCCTTTGAAACAGCATTATGATATTCATTTTTTCCCGCTTTGTATGCTTTAAAATAATCCGCGCTTGCCATACAGACCTCCTTTGAATTATATACTTGATATGAAAATAAGCCTCGCCGTGTTCGACGAGGCCGATGTCAGACTGAAATAATATTTTTCTTTATCGATTCTAGCACTCTTTCTGATGTAAAAGGTTTAACAATAAAATCCCTTGCTCCTGCTTTAACAGCATCAACAACCTTATTCTGCTGTGCCAATGAAGAACACATTATGACCATGGCTGACGAATCAAGTTCCATAATCTGCTTTACCGCTTCTATACCGTCAAGTTCCGGCATTACAATATCCATAAAAACAAGATCGGGACGCAATTCTTTATATTTTTTTACCGCATCCTTTCCGTTAATTGCTTCACCGACAACCAGATATCCGTCCGTCTCCAAAATATTGCGGAGAGTCTTTCTGGTCAGCTGTGCATCATCGACAATTAATATTTTTTTCGGCATAAAAGACCTCGTTTCGAAGTAATTTGATTTAATGTAAAACTTAAATCCGTTAACCCATGATAATTAGAGTAATTATACCATAAAAGCACTCATTATGAAATGCATTTTGCTTATTTTTCCTTATCCTTTTCGTTATAAATCCGACCGTAAGGTTCTCGTGATTATCGGCATTTGCAGTGAAATAAGCTGTCAATTCTTCAAGGTTGGTGTACCGCTCATATATTCTTTCAGATATTTTCTGATATATTCAAATTGTTCTGCCGTCTTGGGGTTAAGCGATTCAAATTCCGCAAGTTTTTGTAAATATCCCTGAGCATTCATTATCTCTCTGCTCCTGTCATAAACAAGCTCATATGCCAAAGACAAACTTCCCACAACATAATCAACACCCGTACTTTTGAGGCTTCGAAGTACCGCATGTTTCTCTTTAAAACTATCCATCACCGCAGCTGAAACCTCCGACTCTTTTAATTCTTTCGTTGAAATATTGTATATATCTTCAAGCGGTGTATCCAATTGAACACGAATAATATCTATCTTATCGGCATCCCGTAATATATTGGTGAACATACGGGTCCTGTCATCCATATTCTCATCAATCCTATATCTGCTATGGTTAGATATTGCCGTTCTGATAAGAGCATCTTCACCTGTGTCATCGGAAAATCTTCGAATAAGCCCATCCTCAAACAAAATATCACATCCCAAAAGAGCATGATCAACACTTATTGAATCTGCAAATGTATTATACTGTCGTAATTGTTCAAACCTTCCGATATCATGCAGAATTCCTATCAGCCATGCCAAATCGCACTCTTCTTTTTCCAGTTTAAGACTGACCGCAATATCCTCGGATATTTCCGCAACCTTAGTTGTATGAATGACTTTAAGCTCTATCTTCGGGTTTGATATATCGTAATCTTTAACATAATTTTTAAATTCATTTTCTACTTTTTTTCTATCAATATTCACAATAAAGTACCCCTCTTTCCGTGAAAAATGAACGATTATCTATTATATGAGATTAAACAATTAATGAAAAATATTCGTATGCCTTGTAATATTTTTGTAAGATTTGTTAATATCTATTTAATTTTTAATTAGATATCATTTTTATTGAGGCATAGTAATTTTATGAAAAACCAAAAACATAAACGAAAAAATAAATATACTGTACTTCTTGTATCTGATATAGGAGAAAAGAAGACTCTGAAGCTCCACTCTCTCCCTCGGCTTTTTATGTTTGCGGGAGCTTCTTTGCTTGTCCTTTTCGTTGCGCTATTAATTATCATATTACAACAGAGCTACGAACTCAGCTGTCGCAAAAACGAAATCAGCCAGCTCAGTTGCAACCTTAGCGCCGCCAATTACAGCAATACAATTCTTAATGCCCAGCTCGGAGCACTCAGTGCCAATGTTGTAAGCCTCAATTCCGCTTTGGATGAAAAAGATACATATGTAGCCGTATTGGAAGATAATTACAATGATGCATGTAACGAATTATTCTCCATGTATGACCCTACCGGTTGTCCGCTTACGGGAACCGCAACCGTAACAGACGATCTCGGTGAAGTCTTTCCCGAGAACACCATAATGTTTGAAGCATACCAGGATGCGGATGTAATAAGTTCCGGGGCAGGTACCGTAATAGAAATCGACACCGAAGATCCCCTTGGCAATCTTATTGTCATCGATCACGGCAACGGTTATTTATCGTATTATTACAGCGTTGAAGAACCGGAAGTTTCTCTGAACCAAAAGGTAAATAAAGGTCAGGTGCTCTTCCACATCAATAAAGCTACCGAAAATGTCGAATACCGACTGTCCCTTGATGATGAATTTATTAATCCGTGGGATAAACTTGAAATATTCGGATAATTTAACCGGCAACACAAATAATAATAACGGAGTATTTTTAATTATTATGAAAACCAAAAACGCACAGGATATAGCAATTACATGTATCGTCGGAGAAAAGACCGAGATAACAGGCGACATTAACGCAAAGGAGCCCATCAGAATCGAGGGAATGCTCACGGGAAATATTGTTACCGACTCTCTGGTTGTAATCGGTTCTTCCAGCATAATTAAAGGCAATATTACTGCCGAAAACCTTTGTATAGGCGGCAAGATTACCGGAGACATAACCGTCACCGGCAAAATCGAAGCCTTGTCATCCGCTTCAATAACAGGTAATATTTCCGCTTCAACAATTGTAATTGACGAAAATGCATTCTTTGAAGGCAATTGTCACATGACAAAACAGATTGAAGCTTAATTTTAATTATTTCCAAGTTCTCCGACAGTCTTCAGGAACTCAACATCCTCCGGCATTACCTTAAGATTTGACTCAAGCACATGGCCGTCAGGGTAAGTAATTTTAATCTCTATGGTACTTCCTTCGCTGACTCCGGATTTCATCACGGCTCCGAGAAACATCGCAAACTTAGGGTGTCTTTCTTCAAATTTTCCCCATTCATCACGAAATTTTAATAATTTTGCAGGATTAAACATTTTCTTTTTCTCTCCTATTTTTTATAATTACGATATCATTTCATATCTTCCGGTGACTTGCAAAGAATCCGTTTGGAAAACATTACAAATCGTTATATATTATTCTTTTCTTATGTTTTTTAATGATAAAATATATATAATCCCAAATATTCCGAGTATCATTGACAATACTGCCGCCGCAGGGCCTTCAAGTAAGCTTCTGTATGCATCCGGAAGCTTAGGTCCCAGATAAATCATCGCATTGGCACTTACATGAAACAGAACGGGTGCAACAAGTGATTCCGTCTTTTCATATATTATCGACATCAATAATCCCATGATAAAAGCATAAATTCCCTGTACAAGATTCCCGTGATACAAGCCAAAGAAAAGTGCTGTAAAAACAACCGCAATGCCGCCTCCGAGAATCTTTTTTATTCTTCCGTGAATCATATATCTGAATATCATTTCCTCGGAAAGCGGAGAAATAATAACATAATAAATCACGCCTGCCACAAAAGAAATCTCACTTCTCGCGGTCGCATTTTCCATCATTTCCCTTCCCGTCGGGAACAAATCAAGAATATATCCCGTAATAAGATTGAGTCCCAATGCCAAAGCCGCTCCCGATACTATTGTCGGTATAATAAACAAACCGGTTTTCAGGGAAATCCTGTCACTTTTATGATAAAACAAAGGCATAGCGCCCCCGCATATAAGCGATGCCAAAATAGAATAATAACCCTTATGAAGATTTTTAACCTCAAGTGCCAGGCCTCTTTGATTGGCAATCACAAGACATACCGATATTACTGCCATATTGACAAGGTAATAAAGAGCAAACGGAGTCAGCACATATATTGCCCTAAAAAATGATCCCTCCGGTATCTGCCCATTCTTCACAAAGATACTGTCTGCGGCTTTTTTGCCCGTTTCTTTATCATTTTTGACATCCTGTGCCTTATTAACTTTTTCTTCGTTTTTATCATTTCCCAGAAGATATTCTTCAAGTTTCTTAACCGAACCGGCTATATAATCAGAACCGGCTTTCTTCAGTTCACCCTTCGCCGCATATCCGTATCCGACGCCTATTCCCGTAATTGTGTGACATTTTGCCCCTTCTATATCAAAGCATCTGTCACCTATCATGGCTGTCTCGGCCTTCTTTGAGTCACATCCGTTAAGGTTCTTGTCTTTATGCCGATCTCCGTAATAAAGTGAAAGAAGAGCTTCCTCAACAGCTTCTTCTTTTTTTGTTCTTGTTCCGTCAAGTTCACTTCCGACGACTACATCAAAAAATCCGTCTATCTCAAAATGTTCAAGAATCTTTTTTACAAAAACAGTAGGTTTACTTGATGCTATCGCCAATTTGACGCCGCTGTTCTTAAGTTTCCCAAGCAATTCCGGGATACCGGGATAAATCTCATTCTCATAAAGTCCTACTGCCGAAAATCGCTCTCTGTAGTAATCAATTGCCAGTTGAGCCTTTTCTTCATCCAGCCCGTAAAATTTCATAAAACTGTCCTTGAGCGGAGGACCGATAAACGGCTCAAGTTTGTCGATATCCGGTTCATCTATATTTAATTTTTTCAATGCGTATTGAACTGATTTACATATTCCCTCTTTGGGATCCGTAAGTGTTCCGTCCAAATCAAATAAAAGATATTTATACATGCTTCTTCCTACTTGACTTTTATTAACAACTTAATTATTATAACTTAAGAAAATTTTAATAACAATACTTTGCTAGGGGTGCCGAAAGGCTGAGACGTGAATTCACAACCCTCATCACTTGAACCGGGTAATACCGGCGTAAGGAAGCTTTTAAGATTTCTTTTAATTTTCTTCATGTGAGCCAATAGCATCAGACGGAGGCTCACATGTCATTTTTATCACTTTTTATCAACAAAAACATCGAAGACGAAGAAATAACATATTCACTCACAACCGCGGGCTACAGCCTTGTAATTGTATTGTTTATTATATTGCTGTTACTTGGCTCTGCTACATTCTCAAAGAAAAAGAAAATAGATACCAAACAGTTGATTTTCTCTGCAATACTTATAGCTCTCGGATATGTAACTTCTTACATAAAGCTTTTTCATATGCCGATGGGTGGTTCTGTGACATTGTTATCAATGTTTTTCATTTCACTTATAGGTTATCTGTACGGGCCCTACACCGGTATTTTTTCCGCAACATGCTACGGATTTCTCCAGTTGATGGCCGGCTCCTATATTATCAGTCTTCCGCAGCTTCTCTGTGACTATATTCTTGCATTTGCCGCACTCGGATTGTCCGGGTTGTTCTTTAAAAAACATTCTGTCAAATTCCTAATAGCATCCTATCTTACGGGAGTATTGGGCAGACTTGTATTTGCTGTTTTATCCGGTTATATTTTCTTCGGAATGTGGGCTCCCGATAATTTCCCGAATGCTTTCATATATTCACTTGTATACAACGGAGCCTATATAGGTGCCGAAGCTGCCATTACCGTATTTCTGCTGTGCATTCCCATTGTATCCAAAACAATACTCAGAATAAAAAACTCCACGGAATAACCCGTGGAGTCTGTTATCTTCCATATGCTTTTCTTCTCATAAGATTATGTGTAATCTTTACCAGATCCTTATCAAGCTTTCCTTCCTGAGCCATTGAATCAAGAATCTCCAATGCTTTGTGAACAGGAAGTGTTCCTTTGTATGGTCGGTCTTCCGCAGTCAGCGAATCATAAATATCAATAATAGTAAGTATTCTTGTCAGAATATCAAGATTCTCCGCAGTAAGATGATTGGGATATCCGGAACCGTCGAGATATTCATGATGATTAACGGCTATTGTTCTTACCTTGTTGTACTTCTTATTGAACTTAATCTCGGCAAGCATTTTGTCCGTAAATACAACATGTTCCTGAACAATCTCCCGTTCCTCAACGGTAAGAGTTCCTTTAACTATATTAAGAGCTTTGCATTCCTCTTCATCAAGATAAGGAATTACTGTGCCGTCTCTCGCAGTATATACCTTCTTAGCCATCTCATTTATACGATAAAGTTCACTGTCGTTAAGTCGCTCTCTTATGTTAATGCCGGGTAATTCTGCACGGAAATTGGACAATCGCAAATCTTCCATTGCCCACTCTGCTTTATCCATTACTCCTTCCAGCATATCAATCTTCATCATCAGAGTAATCTTTTCAAGTTTATTCATCAGACTGTCGTATTTAATACCTAATCTGGTAGATTTATTAAGTACTTCTCTGGGAGTAACCATCTTACCCATATCATGAAGCATTGCAGCCATAAATAACTGCTGCCGCTCATTCTCATTAATATATATATCAAATTCATCTTTTGTATGAAGCGTATTAATCTCATCAACAACTTCCATACAATATTGTGCCACATTACGTGTGTGGTTGGCATTATACGGTGTACGGGCATCGATTGCGGTTGTCATTGACTCCACAAACGAATCAAGTAATTCGTCAGCCTTCTCAATCTGTTCCAGATTATCAAGTGCAATCGCCATCTGGCTTGTTAACGAATTGACAAGTTTGGCATATTCTTCCGGAAAAGGAATAACGTAACCGTTATCGTCGGTACAGTTAATCAGTTCGACAACACCTATTACTTTCTTACCCGGTTCAAAAATCGGTACCAGCATCAACGACTGGGTATTATATCCATAGGCTGCATCATATTCCCGAAGTTTGAGTACTTCAAAATTCTTCTCGCCCGCAACATCATCGATACGAAGTATCTCTTTATGAGTAGCTGCGTATGAAACAATATTATGAGCCGTGATATCTATCAATTCCTCGGGCGGGCCATATTTGATGCCACGCTGCTCCAGAGTATTGTTAATATGAATAATGCTTTTAATCTTTAAATTATCAATAAAATAAATAGTACTGGCATCCGAATTGGTAAACTTCATACAGCTGTTTAATACGGTATCAAACAGCTTAAGGAAATACTTTTCGTTGGACAGCGCATATCCAACATCCAATATATCATTTATTTCTTTGGTTATCTGAAGCATCTTTACATCCTATCTCTACGCACTACAGTTTTATCATTATAGCAAATTTCACAACCCAGGGCAAACGAATAAATAATTTTTTCACTTACTTTTTTATTCATGATGCGTTCTATTGCTTCCGCGTATAAATCCAACTGAATTCCGTATTTTTCCAGGAGTTGTTCTTTATACATTACCCTATCAGTTTTATAATCAACCAGAATTATTCTGTCGTCTTCTTCAAACATCGCATCGATAATTCCCTGAACCAGCATTGTTTCGTCCTTCGGAAATTCTCTGTTTATTCTATCGGCAGAAATTCCCAAAAAGAAAGATTTTTCTCTGAAAAGTTTTTGATTCTTGTCTGCATTACGCATTCTGAGAGCCAAAGAAGAATCCATAAACCGCATGATATCACCCATTTTAACAAGGTTTCTGTCTTCTTTCGTTATCTTTCCCACTCTTACCATCTCATCAAAATAAGCATTCAGCTCATTTCGCCAGTTTTCTTTTTCCGTAAGTTCCGCATAAGGAATCAACTCCATAACACGATGGTAGGCAGTTCCTCTTGCAGCGGCTCCTACATTGTTTTGAGCGAATTTATCATCGTTATCCGCTTCATTTTTCAGAGCAAATTGCGGAACCGGAGCATTTTCCTTTTCGGAAATTTTCTCCTCATTCGCATCCCTAAGAGTATCGTCAAACATCTGAAATCCCATCTCTTCGGTTTCCTCCAAGGCTTTCCGTTTAATCTCGGAAACCGATGTCTTAACATAAAGGCCCTCCAGTTTCTTATGGGCATATTCAAAACCGAGCCTGTCAAGGACTTCCCGGCCGGCCTCACTCAATTCTCTTTTATCTGCTTCTTCAAGATTTCTCCGCAGGATTCCTCCCGAAATTTCTTCAAAGTCTTTCCGGCCTTTCAGTTCTTCCGAATTGACATACTTAATATATTTCTTGCCCACACCGCTTTGATTCAGACCTACAATAATATGTTTTATATAACTATTGGCCCCGAGAATATCCGCAATGCATGCCTTTTCAGGCTCTTCCGAAATCATTTCGAAAAGTTTTTGCGAATCGGTCTTTGCCGTTACAATCATTTTTTCTTTTGCTCTTGTCAGAGCAACATACAAAACTCTTATTTCCTCTGAAACAGAAGCGCTCTTCTTCTTTAATGCCAGAAGACTGTGCTGCAGATTGGGACGCACAATTCGTTCATCCGCCAAAATACTCTTCATTGCAAGACCATAGTCATTGTCAATCAGAAGTTTCTCGGTATAATCCTTAGAATTATATGTCTTTGAGCTGTTGCACAAAAAGCATATCGGAAATTCAAGGCCCTTACTTTTATGAATTGTCATGATTCTGACAACATCGGAATTTTCATCATTTACACCCGATTCACCGTAATCCACTTCTTTTTCCTTCAGCTGAGCAATATATCTTATAAAATGGAAAAGACCATGATAACTGGTTTTTTCAAAATTGCCGGCCATTTCAAGAAGCATAAGAACATTGGCGCGTCTCTTTTTCCCCGAAGGAAGAGCCGTTACATAATCTATATACCCGGATTTTCCTGCAATATTTTCCAGAAGTTCACGAACCGGCAAATATGTCGACTTATGTCTGTAATCCTCAAGTGTCGCAAAAAAAACATCGATTTTATGCTTTATTTCATCCTCCTTGTCATATTCGGTCATTGCTTCATAAAGATTTCCTTTTGGGAAAACGCTCTTAATAACAGCAATTTCTTCTTCCGTAAATCCACCGAAAAATGATGTCAATGCACCATAAAGAGGAATATCCGAAAGCGGATTATCAATAATTCTTATGTAATTAAGTAATGTCCGCACCTCGGTTGCGTCAAAATATCCGGTTGTTTCGTTCATATATGCGGGTATTCCCATCTCAGTCAGCACATCAAGATATACCTGATCAAGCGACCTTAAAAGAATAACAAAATCCTTATAAGACGCTCTTCTTAATTGTTTACTGTCCTTGTCGGTAACCATATACCCGTCGGCAATCATCTGTTTAATCTTTTCGGCAACCATTACCGCCTCCAAAACATATGTGCCTTCGGCTTTTACAAGTGACGAAGATTCGGTAAGCCCCTCACTGTTATCCAGGATAATAACTTCGGCATTATTGTTCTCCGACTCCGAATAATCCGCACCATAGAACAATCTTGCAGCATGATCGTATTCTATTTCTGTTGCGGACTTGCGCATTATTCCCTCGAATACACTGTTGGCAAAATCAAGAACTTCCGGTCGACTTCTGAAATTAACATTAAGAACAAGTCGCACATTCTCACCTTCGTCTCCGAATGTCTCGTATTTATGCATAAACAGATCCGGACATGCCTGACGGAATCTGTAAATGCTCTGTTTTACATCACCGACCATGAAATAATTATCTTCACGGGCAATGCATTTAATAATGCTTTCCTGAACATAGTTACTGTCCTGGTACTCATCGACCATTATGATATCGAAATAATCGCGGTATCGGCTGCCCGCGGGTCCCGAAAGAATCTGAAGGGCCATATGCTCCATATCACTGTAATCGATAATATTTCTGGCTCTCTTTCTTGCCGAGAATTCTTCTGTCAATTCCCTAAGTACTACAGCTATTTCGTTGGTAACCCTCAGAAGCACTTTAGAATCTTTGCCGACTATTTCATCCGTGAAGGAATAAATAGGCCTTAATTCTTCAACCACCGCCTTTAATCTGTCAACAGCCTTCTTCACAATCGCACGAAGTTCCGGATCTTCTCCCGGAGTCTTTGCCGAAGTTGCCTTAGGAAAAGCACAACAATCGAATATTATCTTCCTGTCGGAATATTTATCCGTTCCCTTAAGTTCCGAAAACAGCGAATACAGCGTCTCAACAACATCTTTGTACGCCCTTGAAGGTCCGCCTTCCGAACAACATATATCCAATGTCTTTCCTGCGAGTTCCAATCCGGATTCTATGTATCCGTTAATTATCTGAAGAACCTCTTTGTATAGCGGATGCTTCGAGACATCTTCAATGGAATCCGCACGATAAAGCGAAGAGGCGTTATTAAGCCATTCATCAACACTGGGACTGCTCATGCAGTAATTGTGCATACGGACAAAATAATCCGCCAGTAATTTTTCATCCCTGTCTCCGCTGAAAATCTCAACAAGTTCCCTGAAATCGGCATCATTTTTATCTGCCAAATGACGTTCAAATATATCAGTTATGGAATCTCTCAAAAGAAGCTTTCCTTCACCTTCATCCATAACCCGAAAACCCGGATCAAGATTTATCTCCGTAAAATTATTTCTGATAACAAAAAGACAGAATTTATCGATTGTAGATACATGAGCGGACGAAACAAGCGCAGACTGCCTCCACAGATTCTCGTCTTCGGGATTCTCGGCTAATGCATCTTCTATCTCCTGACGTATTCTCTCTTTCATCTCCGCCGCCGCTGCATTGGTAAATGTAAGTATAAGCATTCTGTCAATATCTACGGGATGTTCACTGTCCTTAATTAACGACAGAATTCTGCCTGTAAGTACCGCCGTCTTTCCTGATCCCGCAGCTGCTGAAACAAGAACATTTGCATTACGTATATCTATAATATGCTGTTGATCCAGATTAAATTTAATCTTCCCCATCCGTAATCTCCTCGCCGTCATCGCCGCTTAAATACTCTCTCATAGCTTCAACAATATCCGTGTTACACTTAAGAGGTTTTTGCGTATAATAGCCCTTAATCCTTCTGTCATATCCGCAGGATTCTTTAAAAATACAATAATCACATGCTCCGCTGTATGGTCTTGCTTCAATATTTCCTTTAAGTATATTTTCTCCGATTTCCACCATCTTAGCATCAGCATACTCCATCACCGTCTCAAGATTGTCCGCTTCGATGCGATTCTTCATTTTACTTCTTGTGCTGTTGGAAATATTAACGACATCCGATTCCGCTTCAAAGTCACCTGCAAGTTTTTCAATAATATAATCGTCATTCACCGATAAGCCGGTAAGCCTCATCTTAAGAGCGGATTTAAGATGCTTCTCTTCTTCCGTGATAAATACAGGTTTATCGAGTTCTGTATAAGGATCCTGAACCTGATAATAATACAGTCCGGCGGGACGAATATTTTTTACATCTCCGTATTCTTTTCGAAACTCCTTTACGGCCTGTTCCAAATATATGGGCAACTGAAGTGACACACCCATATAAACATTTTCCAATTTGAGTTCATTACTGCCGGATTTGTAATCTACAACTCTTACATATATGGTATCTTTATCTTCGTATGTATCTACCCTGTCAATACGTCCCAATATGCTTATGCCTTTTTTCAGACTTCCCTTGAATTCCATCTCCAGTCGTCTTGGTCGAAATGCAGTCTTTTTCAACTGATAAATATACATTCGAACAGTCTTCATAAGTATCCGCTTCATTTTAACCAATCGATATACGCTGGTTTCGTCCTTGAAAAACAGACTGTCGGAATATGAGGTACTTACATTCTCAAAAAAATCATTCAAAAGAGTCTCGATAGCATCTTCATCATATTGCGTAAGATCAATCTTATTCTGCATCACATATGCAAGAAAACCTTCGAGAACACTGTGATATACATTACCGACATCGCTGTTCTCTATATTGTATTCCTCTCTTTCCGCAAGTTTGAGACCGTATCTTAAGAAATAAGCCAGCTCACACTTCGAATAAGTTTCAAAATTACTTACGCTTCCGTAAAGATTTTCTCCGTAAATAAGATCTGTAATCTCTTTTGCGATAGGGTTGTGAACGTATTGATAAAAAGCTCCGTCCACAAGTTTTTTTATATTATCCGAATCACATTTTGACATTGCGGCATAAAAATCAAAAAATGAATCTTCCATTTCCATCGACGACGCATATTCACAAAGTTTTTCGGAAAGACAACTTCTTGCATCCGCAATACACATTGCATCATATTCGTCTTCCGATAGGACACCGATATTCGGAAAAATCTTTTTTACAGCCTCAACCAGATATGACGGACGCAGACTTTTTCCCATACTGTCGGTCTTGGAATATGACATATACAATCTTTCGGAAGGTTTCGTCATATTCATGTAAAGGTACAACCTTTGTGTGAAAAGACAGCTTCTCTGAGACGGCTTAAGTTCAAAGCCTGCCTGCGTTATACATTCTCTTTCGATATCCGAGATTACTCCGCCTTCCGAAGAATTCTTCGGAATAACAGAATCATTTACACCTATAAAAAATAATATTTTCAGATTATCAAGACGGCTTCTCTCTATATCACCCAAAAGACAATAATCCACCTGAAGCGGAATAATTCCAACACTCAGTTCACTTATTCCGGCATTAAGAATCTCCGAATATTCCTTAATGTCCAATTCATCATCACCGATAAGCTCATATATACGGTCAAGCAATTCCAGAAAATACCTGTAAATCTGTTCATATTCTTTCTTTCTTGAAAAATCGCCGTTATCTTCAAAATAAGCCGCATAACTTAGAAGTCCGTAGTACATATCAGCCTTTACAATAAAATCATATAGACAGGACGTATATTCTTTTGCGGAATGACGACCGATTCTGACAGTCAAAAGAGGGCTGAGATAATCCATAATCGTCTTTCTGATTTCATTTATCTCGGAAAGAAGATCTGCCGAATGCTGTGTTACCGACATTTTACCGTCAATACGTTCTTTCATGTATCTCGGAATTCTTGCGAATTCGCGTGAATACTGATAAAAGCCTTTTATTCTGAGGGCAACAAGATAATTATCAAATTTGTAAATACTCTCACGACTTATCGGAAAAAGACCGCTCTTAAGAAGATTCATAACACTGTCATACGAGAAATCCGTATCTATTATTTCGAGTCCGGATTTCACATATTCCGTAAAAGGATTCATCCCCAGTCTTCGACCGGCATCTATAAAATAAGGTATTTCATATGCATCAAAAATATCCCCCGCATAAGGGGTATACACATCAAGGGCCCCCGTAACAACAGCAATATCTCTGTATGCAAATCCTTCTTCCTTCACAAGATGACGAATAATTCGACATACTTTTCTTAATTCATTGCGCGGATTGTCTTCCGAAAACAAAAAAATATCCGAAGTTTTTTCCCCGTAAGAAGCGTATTTTTTCCTGAAAAGATTCTTTTCGAGGAAGCTTATATCATTATCGGCTCTGTGTCTCTTGTTATCACGGAGCATTACATCCTCAAGTCGGACGCAGCCTGCATCTTTGGCAATTTTTTCTATAATTCCGACAGTTTCCTTTGATAGTGCGAACAATTCTGTTTCCGAGTACTCGCTATTTAATGAATTCTCATCAACGGTTGCCGTAAACCAAACCTCTTCACACCTTTGAAGAAGCACTCTGATTACCTGCCTTTGAACAGGTGTAAAACCAGTAAATCCGTCAAAAACAACTACACTGTTATTAATAAATTCAGCCGATGCAAGCAATTGGGCCAGGACTGACAATGATTCTTCACCTGTAATATATTTTCCCTGTTTATATTTCTGAAATCTGTCATATATAAGCTTAATATCAGCCAGTTTGCTTTGCAGAGATCTGTCATCCTTGCAGGCATCTATCATTTTATCAACATCATTTACCGTAAGACCGTATTGCATAAATTCCGAAATCAAGGACTTCACTTCATGAACAAAGCCCGGTTTGGAAAGGCTTCTGCCGAGTACTTGCAATTCTTCACTTATATCAATGGATACCTTCCTGATAATCAGATTCTTACCGGTATCGTCAAGCGTAATCAGATTGGGATTACCCATTTCGTCATATGCCTTATTCTTCATTCTTGAAAAACTCAGAACATCTATATTCATAATGCCTTTTCGAGGATGAAGTTCCACCATTTCCTTTTGCGACTGCATTGTAAACTGATCCGGCACAAGAAGAATATAATTTCTTTCCGGGTTTTCCAGCGATTTTTGAATCATATCCAGTTTTACTTTTGTACTTTTCCCGGAACCTGATGGGCCGAAATAGAATTTGTAGCTCATAAAATATATACCTGTTTGATTATCTAATATATTAAACCATAAATAAAAAGGCATGCCTTTTTAAGCATGCCCTAATTAAATCTTCCCGATTTGACGCGCACATTTTCAAAAAGCGCATCCGCATATGGATATTTATACATAGAGGCAAGTTCTATCAACGCGGAACGAATCCTCTGTGAACTGACTTTTTTAATCTGATATCTGTGTTCCTTGCAGAAGGATGACATATATTGTGACAGATTCTTCTCAATATATGTGATTCTTTTGTTGATTACGAAAGAATCAACCATGAAGAGTTCTTCCATACTCTCCATCGGTAAATCATCGTAATAAAATGCAATGGCAGTCTGTCTGTGTATCTCCGGCAATTTACAAATTGCCTCTTCAATAGCTCTGGTATACTCAATCTCATCAGCCTCTCGTCCGGGCACAAATGTTTCAAACATCATCTGACTGCTGTCATACATACCACGTTCCTCGGCTGAAAGCATCTCTCTGCGACTGGTATTCATCCACTTTGTTATTGTTGAATGGGCTGATTCATTTAACCATTGTGCTATTCCTTCGGGTGCTCCCAGTACAAACGCACTTCCGGCAAGGTTGATATAAAAGTCCTCCAAATTGTCGGTAATCTTTCGCTCTTCGTTCATTACAAACTGCATCTGAAAAAATATATCATCCAATGATAAATCGAACAGTTTGCGAAGATTATCAAATTTCCCCTGACTCAAGCCTCGAGCAGCTTTGATAAGTTCATACGTAGTCTCCACTTGTGCTCTCCTTCTATACATTTACCAAAAAAATACGTCAGCAATAATATATACAATTTTATCAAATGTCTATACAAGATTCAACATATTAGTACAAGATAAATATTAACCAAGGCAAAGGCCTTTGTCTTCCGCACAGCCAAGCACGATATTCATACACTGTACTGCCGCTCCCGATGCACCTTTTCCAAGGTTATCAAACACTGCCGATACAAGTAATCTGTCATCATTTCCGGTTACATATATCTGTGCATCGTCTCTTCCCGACATCTTATTGGCGGCAAAGAATCCGTTTCCTTCACTCTCACTTCCGAAAGGCATAACATTAATAAACTGTTCTCCCTTATAATAATCAGCCAGTCTTTCTCTTAATTCCGAGGGAGTGAGTTTCTCACGCATAAGGTGAGCATAAATAGGGAATGACACTATCATTCCGCTATAATAATCATCTACAACAGGTGTAAAAAGAGGTTCTCTGTCAAGACCGGAAATAGCCTTCATCTCCTTAAGATGCTTGTGGCTCTGAGAAAGAGCATATTCTCTCGGAGCGTATAAATCGTTAGTCTTATCCTCAGCCTCATACATTGCAATTGCTTTTTTGCCGGCTCCGCTGTATCCCGAAAGTGCTGTAACAGCAACAGGATAGTCGGTTCCGATAATACCTTTTTTTACAAGGGGGTAAACCATCATCATAAATCCGGAAGCATAACAACCGGGTACCGCTATACGCTTACCGTTTTTGATATTATTTCTGAAGTTCTCTCCAAGCTCGGGAATTCCGTATGCCCATCCCGGTAAAGTCCTGTGTGCTGTCGAAGCGTCAATAATAACGGTATGATTATTGTCCGGATTAACAAGTTCAACCGCCTCAATTGCTGCAGCATCCGGAAGACATAAAAAGGTAATATCCGAAGCATTAATCAACTTTCTTCTTTCGTCGGGATCCTTACGAAGTTCCGGATCAATTGTCATGATTTCTATATCATCTCTGCCAACAAAACGCTCATTTATCCTGAGTCCTGTTGTTCCTTCACTGCCGTCAATAAATACTTTTGTTTTCATAATATTCTCCATTTTCTGTTAAAATTTCTTTTTACTCATATTTGAATTGTGATACTCCCGGTTCTCCGTAACATCCTTATCAAACCAATCCGGCATCTCAAATCCGACAGCATCCTCATAACTTTCAAATTCAACCTCGGCAAGAATAAGCGGAGCGAACGGTTCCTCAAACACGTCCAATTCAACGGTATATTGCTTACTTCGCTTATCTTCTATCGGAATCAGGTATCGCTTCTTGCGGATAATATTACCCTCCGCTTTGCCGATAAGAATACCGTAACTCTCATTTGTAAGAGGCAGATTATACTCTTCACGTTCCATCTTGCCTTTGCCCTTGTATGTAAGATAATATTCGTCATCCTGGCGACGAACTCTCACAACAGGATCCGTTGTAAGATATCCCTGTTCGATAATATGATATTTATAATCTTCGATGCTACCCGGTATCCGATTAAGATTTACAAGAAATTTTCTTTCTATCTCAGTACCCATAAATATTATATCCTGTCTGTAAAATTTTGTTATCTTCCGTATATTGATGCAAGTTCCGATATTTTTTTCGCCAATTCGCCGGAATAAGCGTTATCCTTCATTCGCCACACCCAATTGCCTCCGAGTGTTGAAGGGATATTCATTCTTGCTTCACTTCCAAGTCCAAGATAATCCTGCATGGGAATAATTGCCGTATCCGCGCAACTTGCAAGAGCCAGCCTTATCAGAGCATTGCCAACCTCCGAGGATTTTCGTATATTAAGATAATCTCTTACATACGTCTTCACCGACTTACTTAGCGAAGGATACCATCCGAATACGGTCTCATTATCATGGGTTCCGGTATAAACCACACAATTCCTGTCGTAATTATGCGGAAGATAATCAT
This sequence comes from Lachnospiraceae bacterium, assembly GCA_045639745.1. Lineage (GTDB taxonomy): Bacteria > Bacillota > Clostridia > Lachnospirales > Lachnospiraceae > NK4A136. Next base: position 65,156 of record JAZUDQ010000032.1, read on the forward strand.
TCTCTCTGTTATCGTCAAATGCAAATTCCAAAATCTTCATTCCCGGATATCCGCACTTTTTAACAAGTTTCTTAACGGAAGGAGTCAAAAATCCCAGATCTTCTGCGATTATCGGCCTTTTACCCAATGTTTTTTTCATGCATTCAAAAAATTTATAGCCGGGTCCTTTTTCCCAGTGGCCGTACTGTGCAGTCTCGTCTCCGTACGGAATACTGTAATATGCATCAAATCCTCTGAAATGATCGATACGAACCACATCAAACAGTCTGAAACAATACTCCAGTCGCTTCATCCACCATTTAAAATCTGTCTTTTCATGATACTCCCAATTATATATGGGATTTCCCCAAAGTTGTCCCGTAGGAGAAAAACAATCGGGAGGACATCCGGCCACCGATATCGGAAATCCTTTTTCATCAAACATAAACAGATTGGGATCCGACCATGTATCCGCACTGTCCATTGCAACATATATGGGAATGTCGCCAATGATCTCTATTCCCTTTTCGTTGGCATACATTTTAAGTTTATACCACTGCTTGTAAAACATATACTGAAGGAATTTCCAAAAGCCGATTTCGGAAGCAATCTCCTTATCCTTCATAAGACTTTTAATTCTTGTCGGTTTTCTCAGTCTGTCCTCGTCTTTCCATTCAAAAAGGCTCTTGCCCTTATAGATAACCGTTTTAATCGCCATGTAAAGGCTGTAATTATCCAGCCAGAACTCATTATCTTCCACGAATTTCAAGTAATCCGGTTCAGACTCAATTGAACTCTTTTTATACGCCTTCTTTAATATTCGAAATCTTCCGTGGTACATCTTCTCATAGTCCACGCGTTCCGGATTATCTCCAAAATCAATTTCTTCGCACTCCTTTGCAGTAAGCCAGTGTCTTGCAATAAGTTCCTCAAGATCTATAAAATACGGATTCCCGGCAAACGTTGAAAAAGACTGGTACGGAGAATCACCGTATCCCGTCGGTCCCATAGGCAACACCTGCCAATATTCCTGATGTGCCTTTTCCAAAAAATCCACAAATTCATAAGCTTCTTTTGAGAAGCAGCCTATTCCGTATCGCGACGGTAAAGATGATATTGCAAGTAAAATACCGTTTTTTCTCATCGTCCTCTGACCTCTGTTCCCACTTTCATACCCGTTAAACTCATAGTCTATCAATTTTTGATAACTTGTCAATCTTCCTGCTGCAATGCCCATATCATCTTAATTACATCGGCATTTTCTTTTACATCGTGAACTCTTATAAAATCACAGCCGTTCATAACCATAGCCGCTGTTACCGCAAGAGTTCCCGCAAGTCTCTTATCCACCGGTCGGTCCAATACATTACCTATAAACGACTTCCGGCTGTGTCCCAGAAGAATCGGGAAATCCAGTTTCTTAAAGCATTCCGCTTTTCTGATAATATCCAGATTTTCTTCCGTACTCTTTCCAAATCCGATTCCCGGATCCAAAATAATATTATTGTCGGGAATCCCGGCTGCCGCCGCTATGGCTATTGACTGCTTCAGGCTTGCAACAATATTGGAAATATCGGACGGATACATACTTCCGGGTTCGGTCAGAACACATGCCGCATTATACTTGGCAATTATCTCTGCCATATTTTCATCAGCCTTAAGTCCGCTCACATCATTAATCATATCGGCACCTGCTCTTAATCCTGCTGCCGCCACCTCAGCCTTGTAAGTATCCAGTGAAATCGGTACATCTGTTTTTTTTCTGATTGCTTCGATAACCGGAATAACCCGTTCCAATTCTTCTTCCGCCGAAACTCTGACGGCTCCGGGTCTTGTAGACTCGCCTCCGATATCAATAATGTCTGCGCCTTCTTTAATCATTTTTACAGCTTTACGCACACATTTTTCCACGGTATCATTCTTACCCGCATCTGAAAAAGAATCCGGAGTTACATTTAATATTCCCATTATATAGGTATTGTCTCCGAGGATAAATTCTCTGTTTCCTATAACCATACTCTCTCTCCGTTTTTTAACCGTTCTTTTATAAAAGCTGGACAAAATAACTGAATGCAAACAGTGCCGCAAAAATAACAATCACAAGAATCATTCCCACATTACCGAATGCCACCGAAAATCTCTTTCCCTTCGGTATATCCGTTTCGGTCTGTTTAAGATGAAAACTGCGAAGTGCCAGCTTAACAAACAAAATTATAAGACCTATTATCCCTAGGAAAAAATAAATACTGTTCCATGTTAAATAATTCTGAATTGCGGGCCAGGCATCCCTGAATCTCTCCGGAACATCACCCGCTACAGCCTGCATATATAGTTCTTCGTCATCAATCAGTTCCTCCATAAGATCAAAATCAACACTCTTGAGGAAAAATACCGATATTACACTGCTTATAAGATTTACCGTCATATGCAGTCCCACCGAATATCTGAGTCTTCCGGTTCTGACATAAACATAGGCAAATAAAAATCCTAGGGCAGTCGCATAGAAAAACTGTTGAAAATTCCCGTGAAAAAATCCAAACAGAAAACCGGAAACAATAATTGACATTAATTCACCGTATTTTAATGTATGATCGATAATAAATTTTCTGAAAATAAGTTCTTCAAAAAACGGGCCGATCATTCCCACAACAAGCACACGCGGAATCAACGAACTGTTTTTCATGATTTCGTCCAATCCCGAGGTATCCGCTTCTTCTATCCCCAGGCAATTCAGACAAAATGTATCCGCAATATTACCTATAAACGAACCTCCCACACAAAGGCCTATACAAATCCACGCATAGAGGAAAAAATTAACAAATCCGAGTTTTTGGTCCGGAGCAATATATTTTTCTTGTTTTCTCGACATGAGAAACAAACTTCCCGCACCGCATATATATATGCTTATTATCATCATTATAAAATCGTTGTTTACACTGTTAACGAATTCTTCACTGAGCCCCAGAAATGCTTCCGCGAAAATTAATCCGATCTGGACCGCGTAAATTATAATTGTAAATATAAAGAGTTCCAATCCGACTCTTGAATAACTCTTTCTCGCGCTTTTTATTAAATCTATGTCCATGACAAACCTCTTTCAGATACGTAAAAATTCTTTTCTTAATATTACACATGCGGCAGGTCATTAATCAACCCCAAAAACTCATTGGATGAAACTATATAGCACCCCAGTCCTCTCGTGATAATCTGAATCATTCCGTCACTTGACACCACCGTAATCTCATATTTACCGCGATTATCATTGGCAAATCTTTCTATATAATTGTCAGCTTTCTGATTCTCAGCCGTATAGACAACATGAATATTATAATAATCATACTCAGTCGGTCTGGTATTATTACGCCTGTACGCGTCGAATACAACCGTAAGTTTTCTGCCGCAATATCCCTGATAATTGCACAGAATATCAAGAAGCTTATCCCGCGCGGCATCTATATTATCCGTCGCAAGAGATTTTAATTCCGGCCAGGCATAGATTACATTGTACCCATCAACCAAAACATACTTTTCTTTTCTTGGTGTTCCTATATATGTCGGCTCGGAATTATCCGTCCTATGACCTTCCTCCGCTCTTTTTTTCTGCTGCCGGGCGCTTATAGCTTTATGAGGGTTATAGCCTTCTTTGGAATTGGAATATGAGGTCTTATTAATAATTTCGTCTATTTCATCGGTTCCTATGGTCATGATTTGCTCGGTACCATACTTCAAATGCTCATTTACCGCTTTCAAATAGGTCTCGGTCGCAGTAGTCTTTCCGTCATTAATAGGCACATGAAGATTTTCAAATACCTTATCCCACATAACGGGAGTTCCGCTTCCCTGTCTGCAAAATATCGAAAATGACGGATTCTTAAGATCCGCATCGGGATTATACGCGGTATTCTCAATTATCTCATCGGCATTATGACATACATGATAACCTCCAAAAGCAAGGGAAAGCCTTCCCTCGCCTCCCGTGTACGCCGCAACATCTACTGAATATGTGTGCATTGTCGATACCGGTGCTGTTCCGTTAATTACACAAATACCGTCAGCATTTTCTGTTATACTTCCCCGGCCTGACATTCTTTCAATATCCGTCAGAGCCTTTCCCACAAGTCTTTCCGGAATCTCAAGCGTAAAGTCGTAATACGGTTCAAGAAGAACAGATTCCGCCTGCATAAGTCCCTGTCTTACCGCCCTGTATGTAGCTTGTCTGAAATCACCGCCCTCGGTATGTTTGGGGTGTGCTTTTCCCCCAATAACGGTAATCTTTATATCCGTTATCGGACTTCCTGTAAGAACTCCTCTGTGCAGACGTTCCTCAAGATGCGTCATTATCAGCCTTTGCCAGTTAACGTCCAAAAGATCCTCACTCAGATCGGTGCAAAACATCATTCCGCTGCCCTCATCCAACGGTTCGAGTTTGAGGTGGACCTCCGCATAATGGCGAAGCGGCTCAAAATGTCCGCCGCCGTACACGGTATTTTTTATTGTTTCCTTATACGAAATGTGCCCCACATCAAAGGTCACTTTTATGTTGTATCTTCTTTCAATCAATTCGGTCAGAATCTGCGTCTGAATCTCTCCCATAAGACTGACACGTATTTCCTTATTGGTTTCCTCAGTCTCCACAAGAATCTCCGGAATTTCTTCTTCTATCAGACGAAGTTTTTCCAGCATCTCACTTCTGTCAACATCATCCGGATATCTTACGGCATACGATAACACCGGCTCCATAACATGAGTTTTAAATATGGGAGTTGCTCCAAAAACATCTCCGGGTCTTGTCTCATTAGGTCCGAGAAGTGATACAACGTCTCCGGCTTCGGCTTCTTTTAAAGTTTCGAATCTGCTGCCGTTATATTGTCTTATTTCATTTATTTTTTCCTCACCGACGGTATCCTTTACTTTTAATTTACCGCCGAATATTTTCACATGAGTAAGTCTTCTGTTTTTTTCGTCACGACTTATTTTATATACAAATGCGCCGAATTCTTCTCCGATTGATTTATTACCGACAAAAGCACATATTGCATTAAGAAGAGCATCTGTACCTTCCAATTTCAATGCGGACCCCGAAAGAAGCGGAAAAAGCTTTCTGTCCCCGAAAGCCTTTATTATAAGCTCTTCGCTGACATTACCCTTTTCCAGATATTCCTCCATCATTTCCTCATCAAAAGAAGCTATATTTTCAACTATATCATTGCAGATATTTGAAATATTTGTAAAGTCTCCAATATCTGCGATATTATCCGTCAATTTTTCTTTAATATCATCCAAAATCCGTCTTCTGTCGAATCCGGGCATGTCCGATTTATTGATATAGATAATTGTCGGAATATTATAATACTTTAAAAGTTTCCAGATAGTCTTTGTATGAGCCTGGACACCGCTCTGACCGGATATTACAAGAACCGCAGCATCAAGAACATTAAAAACTCTCTCGGTCTCAGCAGAAAAGTCAGCGTGACCGGGAGTATCAAGAATTGTAATATTATATTGTAATCCCATGTACTCTCTTGAAAACATGGCCTGTTTGGAATATACCGTAATTCCTCTGGCTCTTTCTATACTGTCCGTATCGAGAAACGAATCTTTATTATCAACCCTTCCCTGCTTTTTCACGGTCCCGCAAGTGTAAAGAAAAGCCTCTGACAAAGTAGTCTTTCCCGCATCAACATGTCCCACAAGACTAATACACAATTTTTTATTATTCATATTCTTTTACTTTTATTAATTTCTGTTATTAATTACATACCTGCAAAGGAATCCACAAGATCCTGAAGATACATAAATCTTTCCATTTTACCGTCGAGCTGCCGGTCCAGTTGTTCCTTCTTTTGGGACAGTTCTGCCAGTTTGGGATAATCTGTTGCATTTTCAGCCATCTGTCTGTCGACCTCTTCTATTTCAGCCATAAGATTATCTATATCCTGTTCGATTGTGTCATACTCCTTTTGCTCATTAAAGGATAATTTCTTTTTCTCTCTGTTTTTATTATATGAAGACGATGCTTCTTTCCTGCCTGCATTACTTACATTCGCCGCAACAGACTGAGTGTCATTAAATCCACGCGCTCTGTAATCCGAATAATTACCCTCGCTTCGTACTATATTTCCCGAATTATCAAGAGCAAATATCCTTGTAACGACTCTGTCCAGAAAATATCTGTCATGACTTACGGTAATCACTATACCCGGAAAAGTATCCAAATAATTCTCCAGAATACGAAGTGTCTGTATATCAAGATCATTGGTCGGCTCATCTAAAACAAGTACATTCGGTGCAGCCATAAGAATCCTTAACAGATACAGTCTTCTCTTCTCACCTCCCGAGAGTTTCTCAACGGGAGTATATTGCATATTCGAATCAAAAAGAAACATCTCGCACATTTTTGACGCTGTTACTCTTCCATCCCCGGTCTCAATGTATTCTCCGATATCTTTTACAACATCTATTACTCTTCCGACGCTCGGAAGATCATCATTTTCCTGAGCAAAATATCCAACCTTTATAGTCTGACCGATCTCCACAACTCCCTCATCAGGCTCTGTTCTTCCGGTAATCACCTTAAGCAAGGTGGACTTGCCGGCTCCGTTCGGGCCGATTATTCCTATTCGATCCATTTTACCGAATATATATGTAAAATCCTTAAACAGGACTTTACTGCCATAAGCTTTGGAAATCGAAGTACATTCAATGGTCTTGCCACCGACTCTCGAAGCTATGGACTGCATTGTAATGTTCCTGTCTTCAACAATTTTATCACGATCTCTGAGAGCCTCGAATCTCTGAATATGCGCTTTTTGTTTAGTGCTTCTGGCTCTTGCTCCTCTTAAAATCCATGCCAAATCTTTCTTATAAAGCGCTGCATTTTTGCGTTCCGTTGCTCTTTCATCAGACAGTCTTTGTGCTTTTAATTCCAGGAAACCCGAATATCCGGATGTATATGAATAAATTTTTCCTTTATCAATTTCAATAATTCTGTCTGTAACACAATCCAGAAAATAACGGTCATGAGTAACCAAAATAACCGCACCGGAATAATTCTCCAAATATTCCTGCAGATACTCTATCATTGCATGATCTAAATGGTTGGTAGGCTCATCCAATATAAGCAATTCCGATGGAGTGAGAAGTGCAGACACGAGAGCGGCCCTCTTTTTCTGTCCGCCGGAAAGAGTTGACGGAAATACACCGCTGTCATTAATTCCGAATTTTTCCAGCATGCTTTTGGCTTCTCCCGTAACATCCCAGTGAGCCTCTTTGCCGGAAATTCCGGATACCACATTTTCCAAAACGGTTTTGTCATTGTCAAATTCGGGGTTCTGAAAAAGATAAGAAATCTTCAAATTATTTTTTTTGATTACCGTACCTTCATCCGGCTCAAGTATACCTGCCGCTATGGAAAGAAGTGTAGATTTACCGGTTCCGTTCACACCGATTATTCCGACCTTATCCGTGTCGTCGATTCCGACGGAAGCATCATTCAGAAGCATTCTGTTCTGAAAAGATTTATATACATGTTCAATATTTAAAATATTCATCTTTAATCCTATCAATCATTATTTTTTATCAGCGGAATTACTATTTTCACGGTTGTTCCTTCACCTATTGAAGAGGTTACCTCCATTGTTCCCTTACATAATCCTTCGATACGCTCTCTGACATTGGTCAGTCCCACATGAACACGATCCTTGGAAAGGGGAGCTTCTGTATCAAAACCGACACCGTTATCCTCAACACTAATAATAACATTGTTATCAATACATTTTGTCGACAGAATAATCGTCCCGCCCTCCTTCTTTTTTGTTATGCCATGTTTAATGGCATTTTCCACCATAGGCTGTACTATGAAAGGAGGCAAAAGAAAATTCTCGATTTCAATATTATATTCTATATTTATTCTTTCCCCAAAACGTTTTTTCTCTATTCCGACATATGTTCTGACGTGTCCCAATTCCTTTTTAAAAGTAATAGAACCTGTCATAGCCGCAAAATCAATATTGTTTCTCAGATATTCACTGAATTCCTCTATTGTCTCCGAAGCCATATCGGGATCATTCTTGCAAAGATACTGAATTGTATTAAGCGTATTAAACATAAAATGCGGCTGTACCTGAGTCATCATAATCTTTGTATTGTATTCGTGAATACGTTTTTCCTGCCGCGCCATAATAAGGGTTTTATCAACCTCATATACAAAATAATAAAAAATATAGGCAATGACAAATGAAATATTAATCAGCGAAAGACCATAGATATACAACTGAACAAATGCCATCAGCGACGGAAGCACCATAAACGAAAGATACATAGCAAACTGTTTACCGGATATTTTTTTTCTGTTCCTGATAATTACAATAGATACCAGCACAAGGCTAAGCAGCGAAAATCCTACGGACAAAGGCCAAAAAGAAGTCCTGTGATAGAAGTTCCTGTCATCAAAATAGAAGAAAATTTTTAAACGAATGTTCATTACCGCCGCCACAATTCCAAATACATTGAAAAGGACGGCCAGCATATTCAAATGATGTGTTCCGGCATAAGGTTTATCTATGGAATTGTCTACCGCAGAAATAAAAAAGATTGCCATCAGATAAGTAAAGACAGGAACAAAGAAATTACTGATTCTCACCATATAATATCCGATTGACGATGTATTACCGCGATATACTATGGCAATAATATCAAATACCAGAATTAAAATAATGCATAAATCAATATAAATATACCTGCTGTCAAAATCTCTCAGATTCTTATTCTGAATATAAAGACTGATTGCTATAACTATACAAAAAATAATTGCCCATGCCTCGCAGGACACCTGAATTATCTCAATTGCAGACATTACACCTTCCCTTATGCCCAAACAGTACTCAATCGCAACACACTTATCTCAGTCTTGCGGCGCATAGAATTCCGCCCATGAATACTGGTTCATAAACTCTCCAAAATATTTTCCCCTGTTAAAGCGCCCCTCAAGATACAAATAATAATCACATTCAATAAGCTTGGGATCAATCGCAATTGAATTGTACGACTTTCGTATCACCTTTATCATCCCCGCTGTTTCAAGATCGTGAAGCATATCGGAAATTATTTTTTGAATGTATATTTTCTTCTTTGAATCATATTCTTCATCTTCGAAAAGTATTCCTGCCAACTCGTTAATCGTGCACGACGACCCCTTTAATACGATAAGATACGCAAAAGCTTCCTTGGATTTCGCTCTTGAAAACTTAACCAGTTCCTCTCCCGGTGTAAATACCTCAAAATTACCGAAACATTTTACCTTCATCTGTATATTCATTTTCAACCTGGGTTCATATCGAAGATCGTCAAGTTCTTTTCTCAGCGTGTCTAAAGAAAACGGTTTCATAATATATCCGCTGGCATGCATCTTCATGGCATCAGTGGTAAAGTCATCATGTGCCGTAACAAAAATAATATTTACTTTTGGATTAATTTTTTTTAGACTGTTTGCCACCTCTACACCGGTCGTATCATACATCTGAATATCAAGACATGCTATATCCACACGTGTCGTCTTTGCAAATTCAATCAAATCGTCCGGATCGCTAAAGGTATATATATCATCATCCGGTCTTAGTTTTATCAACGCCGATTTAATATTAGAAAGAGCCGGCATCTCATCGTCTGCCGCTACAATTACCATTTCCCCTTCTCCATTCGTATTCCGCCTTCGCTCCTTACTCATGTCCCGCTTATCAGCGCAGGTGCCAGATATCACGATTATATTCCATAATTGTTCTGTCACTCGAGAAAAATCCCGACATCGCTATATTTACGAGGCTCTTCTTCTTCCAGTTTGTTCTCTTCTCATATGCATTAAACGCTTTGTCTTTCACTTTAATGTATTCTTTCAAGTCGAGAAGAGTCATAAACCAGTCTTTATTTAAAAGTTCATTATATAGTCTTTCAAGATTTATTTTATCTCCCAGAGCTACCACTTCGTCACTTATAATAAAATCCACGGCTTCCTTAATTACCGGGTCCTTATCATAAAATCGGCGTGATTTGTAATCGGCTTTTTCATAATGCTTTATTACGGTATCCGAATCTTTTCCGAAAATAAATATATTTTTATCTCCGACAAGTTCATGAATCTCTACATTGGCCCCGTCATCCGTACCAAGGGTCACAGCACCGTTGAGCATAAATTTCATATTTCCCGTACCTGATGCTTCCTTTGATGCAAGAGAAATCTGTTCCGAAATATCACATGCCGGAATAAGTTTTTCTGCATAGGAAACATTATAATTGGTAACAAATACCAGCTTAATATATTTTGATACAACCGGATCACTGTTAATCAGTTTCTGCAAGCATAAAAGAAGATGAATAATATCCTGAGCTATCACATATGCCGGTGCGGCTTTGGCACCGAAAATAAATGTAATGGGCCTCTTCGGATATACGCCTTTCTTTATTTCAAGATACTTATGAATTATATAAAGTGCATTCATCTGCTGCCTTTTGTATTCATGCATACGCTTAATCTGAATATCAAATACGGAATCAGGATCGATTTCAATCTTTTCACGCTTCTTTATATATGCGCAAAGTTCTTTTTTCTTATTCATCTTAATGTCTGCAATTGCATCAAGAACCTTTTTATCATCCTTGTAATCAAGTAACTTCTTTAATTCTTCGGCGTCCTTCTTATATCCGTCACCGATAAGAGAGGAAATATAATCAGCCAGCTCATGATTACATGATAACAACCATCGTCTGAATGTAATTCCGTTCGTTTTATTATTGAATTTTTCCGGATAAATCTTATAAAAATGATTTAATTCGCTATTTTTTAGTATCTCTGTATGAAGGGCTGCCACACCGTTTATCGAATATCCGTAATGAATATCCATATATGCCATATGAACACGATTGGAGTTGTCAATAATCCAAAGATTCTCTTCTTTATATTTCTTTTTAACTCGATTATTAAGTTCTTCTATAATCGGAACCAGCTGTGGAACAACTTTCTTCAGATAATCAAGCGGCCATTTTTCAAGTGCTTCCGCAAGGATTGTATGATTGGTATATGCGCAAGTCTTTGTTACAGTCTTTACCGCGCTGTCAAAGCTTAAGCCCTCTTCGGTTGTCAGAATACGAATAAGCTCCGGAATAACCATTGAAGGGTGAGTATCATTAATCTGTATTGCCACGTGCTTATTTAGCTCGCTAAGATTGTATCCCGATTCCTTCATCTCTTTGATTATAAGCTGAGCTGCGTTGCTAACCATAAAATATTCCTGATATATTCGGAGCAGATTACCTGCCTCATCGGAATCATCGGGATAAAGGAAAAGTGTAAGATTTTTCTTTATGTCCTTTTTATCAAAAGAAATTCCCTTTTTTACAAGAGACTCATCTATTGATTCAATATCAAAAAGACGCAGTTTATTTACGCCTGCATTATAACCCGCGACATCAATATCATATAATCTTGATTTAACTTTCTGCTTGCCAAAATATACATTAAATGTTTCCGAAGTTTTTGTCAGCCACGATTCCTTTTCTATCCATTCATTCTTCGTTGCATACTGTTTATTTTTCTTAAATTCCTGTTTGAAAAGACCAAAATGATAATTAAGTCCGATTCCCTCTCCCGGAAGATTCAAGGTAGCTATCGAATCCATGAAACATGCAGCAAGACGCCCAAGACCTCCGTTTCCCAAAGAAGGTTCCGGCTCAACCTCTTCAATCTTGCTTAGATTCTTTCCAAGTTTTGCCAAGCCTTCATTAATATCATCATATATTCCGAGATTAATAAGATTGTTTGACAAAAGCTTTCCAATCAGGAATTCCATAGAAATATAATATATCTTCTTTTTCCCCTTAATAGCAGATTTCCCGGCTGTCATTTCTTTCGACAGCTTAAGAAGAGCATAATATATCTCTTTATCCGTACAGGATTTTATTTCCTTCTTATAAAGCTTTTTGGTTATATGATTTAACTTTTCCATTGAACCATTTTCCATATTCGACACCCCTCAATATTTTTATAATATCCAAATCTATCGGATTAATGTATTTTCGTGATTCATTCTCCACTCAAGGCATCTCTTGAGATAATGAATGTAATCGGGATTTTTACACATTCCTTTTCCTTCAACATCGGAAATCTTTGCCACGTCGCATCCGTTGCAGGCAGTCGTCTTCATTACTATGTTAAGAGCCGGAACATCTGTATCATTAGAAATATATGTGCCTATTCCAAAAGCAGTCTTAACCTGATTCTTGAAATGTTTATTAATCTCCGTAGCTTTTTCGAAATCCAGACTGTCACTGAATAATAAAGTCTTAGTAGAAGGATCCACGCCAAGTTCTTTGTAATGATTAATCATTTTTTCGCCCCATTCTATCGGATCTCCGCTATCATGACGTACACCGCTGAAAAGAGTCGCATAAGTCAACTGAAAATCTCTCAAAAAGCAATCGGTTGTTATTGCATCCGTAAGAGCTGTTCCGTTAAGAACTCCGTATTCTTTAACCCATGCATCAAGTGCATACCAATTAGAATAAGCCGGATTGTGCTTATGATTACCCTGTCCGACACACATAATCCATTCATGCGCCATGGTACCTACCGGCATAAGATTTAATTTTTTAGCAAGAAATACATTACTGGTTCCGACAAATCTGTTACCCTCAGGAAGCTTAGCATCTTTCAATGTTTCCACAGCAAGTTGCTGTGCTTCTCCCGATAATCTTCTTCTTATACCGAATTCGCTGAAAGCACCGATTTCATATTTTCCTTTTTCGATATTGGCCACTTTTTCATCAAGTCTCTTCTTAAAACTTTCAAAAAGTTCTTTATAATTATATGCCATTCTGAAATACACTTCATTAACAATAGCAAGAGTGGGAATCTCGTACATTGATGTATTCAACCAGGTTCCTCTCGTTTCTACATTAAGTCCGCATTCTGCATCATCATTTATTTCAAAATCATCAAATCTCGGTTTCCACAAACGAAGGAAATCAACATACGATCCTTTAATCCACTTTATATTGTGCAGGTATTCAAGCTCATCCTCTTTGAATCGAAGATCACAATACATTTTTATTTGTCTTTTAATCTCCTCTACCATTGCTCCGGTAAACTTCACATCCGTATTTCTGCATTTGAAAGACCATGTTGTCTTATAGTCACTAAACTGGTGATAGATTGCCTGTCCCATTGAGAATTTATAAAGGTCTGTCTCAAGAAGGCTGTTAATAATGGGTTCCATATGTTTCTCCTTCCAAAATTTATTATGTTTATTTTGCACCGATGCGAAATAAATATCAATATTAAAATAAAAAAAGCCCCGTCTTATAATTGATATAAACGGGACTTTGAATATGCAATAAGCAAAAAATCAAAATACAAATTGATAAACACAGAATGAAACGTACAAACAGAGAAGGAGTATTCCCTGCCACCTGTACATTTTACCTTTTATCAATGCCGGAAGCCCCATAATAAGCATAACCATCATACTGAGCGGAATATCTATAAGAAGTGAGGAGTTCATGCCCATAACAATTTTTCCTTCCGGAACATCAAAGGGTTTTATTGTTATGGCAAGTCCGCTAACCAAAACAAGATTAAACAGATTTGCTCCTATAATATTTCCTACCGATAATGCTCCATGCCCCTTCGCAAGAGAGGTAATTGCAGTAACAAGTTCCGGAAGCGAAGTTCCGAGTGCCACAAATACAAGTGCAATAACAGTCTCGGGAACATTAAGCACAGTTGCAATTATTGTGCCGTTGTCAACTAAAAGCGTGGCACCGAATGTAATTATTGCCGCACCGAAGACAAGCGAAATCAAAGCTAATCCCAAAGGGCTCTTTTTTTCTTTGTCACCAAGAGAATCTTTGTTGTCTTCTTTATTATCACCATTACCTTTTTTTGAAGAATTTTCCTTCACGGAGGAAATACAAAGATAAATGATATAAATTACAAATATTGTAAGAAGGATGAGGCCAATCACTCTCGAGTATGTCTTTGATACATATGCCGAATAACAATAAACAACCGAAGCCATTGTGAAAAACAGATACGGCACAATAAGCGATTTTCTCTCAACCTTGGCAGGCTTAATTGCAAGTGTTATTGCCGCAATAAGAGATACATTACAGATAATAGAACCAATGGCATTACCATATGACATTGCGCTCAGCCCTTTCATCGCAGCCGAGGCCGAAACCATTACTTCAGGCAGAGTCGTTCCGATAGAAACAACTGTAGCACCGATAATTACTTCGGGAATATGAAATTTCTCCGCTATAGCCGTTGCTCCGTCAACAAACCAGTCGCCGCCTTTTACCAATAAGACAAGACCTGCTACAAAAAGAGCGATTGCCGCAGGAAAACTTGTATATTTCCCATTCAAAAGAAAACATAAAAGACCAACTGCGAAAAAAATTACTATAGCAACTATTTTTTTAACATTCCCTTTCATTATTATCAGTCCCTTTCCGCAAAAATTTAATATACTTTTAATTTATTGCACAATTTTTAAAAAACATATAAATATACTTAATATGTATTTTTTATCCTCTATAACAATTTTTAACAAGTGAAATTTCGCTACATTATCTTCTTTTTATCGTGTTGTTTTTGCCACGATATTTTTTCTTCTTTCTTTTTTTCTTTTTGTTATTGGAAATTACCGCAACGCACACAACCGATGCCAGGGTTAATGATATAAGAACAACAACAATCACCGTCAGAGTGCTATCTTTATTCTCATTTTCCCCTGTATTGTCAGATATAACATTATCATTCGCTGCAGAATCGGACACGCTGTCTGCAACTTCATTGACAGAAACATTTTCCTGTGTTTCTTCTGCCAATATGTCTGTTTTTCTGTATACCGTTGTACCACATGTATCACATATTCCGCACTCCAATCCGGCAGATTCATTTGTTGCTTCATTTACCGTACTCCATTCGGATACCGAATGGGCCAGAGGTGTATAATCCGCTTTATAACTATATGTTCCGCATTCATTACATGTGTATAATGTATATCCGTATTCGCTATCGGTGCTCTGAACCACTGTAGCGGAATAATCATCGCCCGAACAACAATGCGGTAAGAGGTTATTGGAATAATCATATACTTCATTTCTTACGAAGCCTGAACTGCAACCGCCCCATTCATATGTCCAATTCATAACCTCTCCTATATATTCACTGCAGTACGCACGTCTGTCTGTATTATCCTCAAAAAATGTTATCATTCCGTCAGATCTTGAATTGGTAATATATCCTTCATAATCCATATAATCACCATAAAGAATATACATTCCGACCAGTCCGCCGTCATGAACATACCCATGGTCCGAATCATATCCGTCTATCGTGATATTATCATTATCCAAATCCAAAAAGCCTGCCGCATAAGCGCCTGCCATAAACTGTTCATCTCTGTTGGCAGCATCTGTATCAATACAAATCAATGTTACATCCGCAACAGAGTTGTTAATGTATCCGTTTCCGCCATATCCTACTATACCGCCAACACCCATCATTTTGGCCGAAACTGTTAACGATGCCGTTCCTTCAACCACACATTCATCTATTGACGAGCCAAAGCTGTAACCGGCTAATGTCCCCACAAAACAATCAAAATCGGAAGTAACTTCTACATCTATTCCTTTTATTATAAGATTATTTACTGCTGCGTTCTCCAGTATTCCAAAGAACCCGGAGAAGCGCGTATCATAAGCAATCATATTGCCATCATATGTAGTTCTTACGCCGTTAGAGCAATTTGTTATTTTTAAATTTAACAAAGCGTGATTATTGCCGTCAAATACTCCGGAAAAATCAACGGGTTCCCAGATATTTCCCGAACAATCAATATCATTTTCCAGTCTGTAGTAGCCACCGGGATTATCGGCAATACCCAGTAAATCATCATAATCATAAATCGAAATCGGTTCAGCTTTCTCACAGGGATCGTTTTCTTCATCTGCTATCGCCTTAACCGGATACATACAAAACACAGATACTGCCAACAGCAATATGCATACAACCGACTTTTTAATATTGTTGCTATATTTTTTCATGCTATTCCTTCTTCGTTAATTTATATTTACGTCAACGGATTAATTGACATTGCCTATTCTCTTTGCTATATTAATAATGTTTTGCGGGTATGGCGGAATTGGCAGACGCGCCAGATTTAGGTTCTGGTGGGAGACCGTGCAGGTTCAAGTCCTGTTACCCGCATTTTTTATTTCTTTAAATATCTTTAAATTCCCATATCTTGCATAATTTATTTTTTATTCTCCGTCAGGAATTTTCGAAATAACCTTTTTATTAATTCTTATTAAGAAAAATACGGTTACAATCAATGACATTACTTCCGCAATCGGAAAACTAAACCATATTGCCGTAAGTCCGCCTATTTTTGACATTATATAGGCAACCGGAACCAGAACAACCAACTGTCTTGCAACAGAAACGATAAGACTGTATACTCCGTTGCCAAGTGCCTGAAATACAGTTCCGCCAATTATACAGAACCAAGCTGCCAAAAAATGAATTCCTATTATTCTAAGCGCCGGAGTTCCGATTTCCAAAAGAGACGAATCTCCCGTATTAAATACCAAAAGCAACTTGTCCGGGACAAATTCAAACAAAAGGAATCCTATAAACATAAACGCAAATGCATATGCAAGGGTAAGTTTAATGACTTTTATCATTCTCTTTCGTTTTCTTGCACCATAATTAAATGCAAGAATAGGAATAAGTCCGTTATTAAGACCGATAACAGGCATTATAAACAAACTCTGAAGTTTAAAATAAACCGTAAATACCGCATCTGCAGCCTCACTGAAAGAATTTAGAAGTTTGTTCATGGCAAATACCATAACAGATCCTACAGACTGCATTACTATTGTAGGTACACCAACAGACAGTATTTTTTTGATCGTCAGGTAATCCGGTTTGATTTTGTTAAATTCTAATTTGACTTCCTTATTGAATTTTATGTTAAAGAATAATGCCAGGCACGCTGCCACTGCCTGTCCTGCAACTGTTGCTATCGCCGCACCCGCAACCTTTAATTCCGGGAATCCAAACAAACCGAATATCAATATCGGATCCATAACAATATTGATTATCGCTCCAACCATCTGTGTAATCATCGAAAAAAGTGTTCTTCCTGTCGATTGCAACATTCTCTCAAATACAAACTGCATATATACAAAAAACGAAAAACTGCAGACAATCGAAAGATACTGTGTTCCGTATTCAAGTGCAAGCCCTTCACCACCTTGCGATTTAATCAATATGCCTGAAAACAATATTCCGATTACCAAAAACAAAACTGAATTAAACAATTGTAGAATTAATCCGTTTGATGCGGCTTTTTTTACAACATCATCGTTCTTTTCGCCCAGTGCTTTTGAAAGCAATGCATTCATACCTACACAAGTTCCGTTACCAAAGGCGATGACAAGCATCTGAAACGGAAAAGCCATTCCCAATGCACTTAATGCTGAAGTTCCGGCTCCGTTATTTACAGCAACATCGGTCGAATCCACAATTCTTGCGACAAAGATACTGTCAACAATATTGTACATTGCCTGGACTATCATAGACAAAACCATAGGGATACTTATATTAATGAGTAGCTTATTTATAGGCATGACACCCATTTTATTTTCATTATTGCTTTCCTTTATCTCTCCTTCACTTTTTAATTCTGAATTCGATGTTATTTTTTCTGACATAAAAAAAGACTCCGTCCGTTCAATATTTTTCTATAATTCTTCTATATTAAAATACTGAACACAAACGAAATCTTTGTCTATGTGCAATTTAACGAAAGTTATTTATCACTGTCTTCGTCATTCATTACTTTTTCTGCCATCTTATCAAGCAACAGTTGTATGAATTTATCATCATTAGCAATGTTGTAATTCTCGTTTTTACTTTCTTCATTTATGCTAATTTCTGTTTTAATTTCCTCGTTCGATATTTCTCCTTCTGTTTTTACATTTTCTTCAATTATATTATTTTCATCGTTTTCAGAAACTGCATTTTCTTCGCTACTGCATATTCTGTTTCTTCCATGAGTCTTTGCATAATATAATCTGTCATCCACTTTTCTTAACAGCGCTCCGTAATCCACTGTTGTATTACCTTCCAGCACACCGAAGCTCATTGTAATTTTTATAATTAAATCATCATATAATATCTCAGTCTTTCTGACCTGTTCAAGAATATTATTTACTTCTTTCTCTGCAAATTCCGAATTCTGTCTGCTAAATACCATTAAAAATTCTTCTCCGCCCCATCTTGCAACAAAGCCTTTTCCTGCCATATTCTTTCTCATTATTTCGGACACTTTCTTCAAGACTACATCTCCGGCCTCATGTCCGTAGGTATCGTTCACCTTTTTAAAGAAATCTATATCACCAAGAGCAAGTGAAAACGGCATACCGTTTTTCTCGTTTGTTTTTTGTATATTTTTCAGTTTTGCAGAGCCGTATCGTCTGTTGTAAAGAGAAGTAAGAGGATCCCTTTCAACAAGAACCCTTATTGCATTCTGCATATCTTTTATAGCCTTCGCCGTGTTGCCGAGCTCATCGTTTCTTTTCAACACTTCCGATTCCATTTCACTGCTTAAATCACCCATTTTCATCTTTTCAAGGAATCGATCAAGCTTATTTATTGTACTTACCATACCACCGGTATAACTAATACAAATAAACCCGGCAAGCAGTGACGATATAATCGTAATATAAATAATCGGTCTCATACTCTTTTGAGCAGCTTCATTTATGTCCGAAATCGGTTTGGCGGCACCTATCATACATATTATTTCTCCATCCAAATATATTGGATAATAACATGCGTAGTATTCTTCATTATCTATAGCAACCTGAAAGAACTGAGTCTCACCAGCCTGGCTAACAGCATTGTACACAGCAGAGTTAACACCGGTCGAAGTGTATCTCACTCCCGACTTGTCCTTAAGTGTAGTAAGGATTCTCGTGTTTTGATAAAACAAGGTTAAATCTATTCCCGTGTTTCTTTTTAAATTATCAATATATATATAATCACCTGTTAATTCCTTTTCTCCTTTATATAAGGAAACAATCTGATCTCCGACAAGTTCATAATGCCCCGGATACATTTCATCAAGTCCGACCGCTACCGATATAGCTGTAGAATAGAGTGTTTCCCCTATCTCGTGTTTCAAAGACGATTTATATACTTCGGTTGACGAAATCGCAATCACTATACCCATAAGAAGCATTGGTACAAGCGTCCTAAGCAATATAGCAGTTTGTATCTTACCGCTTCTCTTTGCAATTTTATTAGCCAATATATTTACCTCTCTTTCGAATTATCATGGACCAAAAGACAACATTATTTTCTATATTTTATTATTTTTGATATCTATATTCAAGAAATTTGCTCCCATTGTTTAAAAAAAGGCAAAATTTCCAATTTATGTCACCTTCTTACAATTTTTATTTATTTTAAAATAAATTTTGCAAAATTATAAATTTCATACCGAATTTCTTTGTATTCTTCTATTTAAAATCAC